>NZ_JBITUB010000006.1:0-456760 GCF_044542225.1 Streptomyces sp. NPDC079020 | reverse complement strand
CCGTCGGGACATCCCCCCGTCGGGACATCCCCCCGTCGGGACATCCCCCCGTCGGGACATCCCCCCGTCGGGACATCCCCCCGTCGGGACATCCCCCCGTCGGGACATCCCCCACGCCGTGGTCGGCGGCCGCCTCCCGCCACTGCGGTCGGCGGCCGCCTTCCCGAAGCGCTACAGCTTCCGGCAGAGCAGGGCGTCGGGCGTCTTGCCCTTGGCGTACGCGCCGGTGAAGGCGATGCCCGCCGCGTACTCGTCGGTGGCGCACTGGCCCTTGTGGTTGCCGGAGGCGAATTCGCCACCGGGGCCGCCGGCCGGACGGTTGTCGCCGCGGTCGAACCACACGGTGCGGCCCGTCGTCGGCAGCGTCCGCGAGGCGGAGGAGCACAGCACACCGGAGACGGCCTGGCCACGGATGCTGTATCCGGTCATGAACTGGTCCTTGGGGCACTGGAACTTGGTGTAGCCGGCGGCCCAGTCGCCCTGCTGGACGTACCGTTCGTCGTTCACCACGGTGGATCCGCCCGCCGGGTTCGCGAGTCCGGGCGCACCCGCGTCGGTGCAGAGGGCGCGGCCGTCGCGGTGGGACAGTCCGGTGATGCGCTGTCCGTCGGGGCATACGCCCTTGCGGGCTCCCGGGTCCCAGTCACCCTGGGAGCGCGCCCGGAGGGACTGCACGGCGTCCGCGTGGTCGAGGTTCAGCATGTTCCAGCGCTGGTCCACCGCCACCTGGCCGGTCTTGCCGGTGGCAGCGATCAGCCGGTTCCAGTCGGCGGTGCGCCAGTCGCCGCCGTCGAGGATGCCGGAGCGCTTGCCGTCGGTGCCGTAGTCGAGCAGCTTCCAGCGGCCGTGTCCGGTGAACCCGACCAGCGGCCAGTACGCGAAGTCGGTGTCGTTGGCTATGAGGTAGTCGACGAAGTTGCCGAACCAGGCGCGTGCCTGCGGGTCGGTCTCGTCGGCGCCGATGCCGAACTCGCTGATCCACAGCGGTGCGGTGTAGTGCTGCCCGGTGTCGGAGGAGACGAAGAACGCCTGCCGGCGCAGCGTCGCGAACAGTTCGTCGCGCGAGAGCTCCTGGTAGCGCCAGTCGTGCGTCTCGCCGGTGCCCGTCGCCCCGGTGTGGTGGGGGCCGGTGTAGCCGTAGAAGTGCGCCGAGTAGACGAGTTTGTTCGATGCCACCAGCGTGTGCGAGAGCGTGCGCGCCGGTTCCAGCGTCGGTCGGCCGTGCGGCAGGCCGTCCACCGGGACGCCCTGCCAGTTGATGCCTTCGACCATCACCAGCAGGTCGGGGCTGGCCTCGGTGAGCAGCCGGTCCCCGAGGTGCTGGGAAGCGGCCCACCAGTCATGGGCGTCGCCCAGGCCCCAGTTGGCGTCGTCGGTGATCGTACGCCGCACCTCGTTGTACAGGTCGGCGCCCACGACGCGCTTGTTGTCCTTGTACCGCTTGGCCAGGAACAGCCAGTCGGCCTCCCACTGAGCAGTGCTTTGGCTGGTGTTCCAGCGCTCGTTGCCGTCCAGTCCACAGCACCAACGTGAGGTGTTGGTGTGGTTGTTGAGCACGACGGCGAAGCCCTCGGCGGTGGTGGCGCCGATCACCGCGTCGAACACCTGGAGCGGGGTCTTGCCGCGCAGCTGGGGGTTCGCGGCGACCGCCGCGTCGGGGACCGGGCGCTGGTCGTGCAGCATCTCGTTGGAGAACGGAAGGCGGATGCTGTTGATGCCGAGTTCATGGAAGTCCGACAGCACGGTGGCGATGGGCGCGCGGTCGAGGCCGAGTGGTGTCTGGTCGGACTTCTCGGAGTCGTGGTGGTTCGCGGGGTCGTTGATGTCCCCCGATCCGTTCCACGAGCCCTGTGCGCCGTGCCAGTTGGCGGACTTGAGCTTGAACCGGTTCCCGTCGGCGTCGACGACGTACCGGCCGCGTGTGCTCAGCGGCGGCTTCCAGCTGTCCGCGAGGGTGGTGCCGGCCGTCGTGGCCGCGCTGCCGGTGTCCGGTACGGGGGATCCGCTGGCCGGTGCGACCAGTACCGCGGCCAGCAGGCCTCCGGCCAGCACGGCCCCAAAAAGGGTTCTCTTCACGGTGTCCTTCAGCGGTCCGGGGTCACGCCGCACCATCAGGGAGTGTGCGGGGCGCGGTCGACCCGGTGGATATGGATGTGAAGCGGTGGTGCGTGGTGGAGCGGTGGATCTACCTGGGCCGCGGGGCGGCCGAGGAGCACTCGGGCAGCGGCGCCGCGCAGCCGGGTACGCGCTGCGCCGGGGGAACCTGCCGACTCCCAAGTGGCGTCCCTTGGGCGGGAGTTCTGGACACTTCGGCAAGGCTGTGCACGCGGGGACGGGACCGCGCCGCCGGGCGGGGCCGGTCCGTCCGCGGTGGGTGTCAGGTGTGGCGGGCGGCGGGATTCCCGTCCGTACGGCCGGGGTCGGCCGGCGGCGCGGTGCTGTCGCGCACGATCAGCCTCGGGGCGACGGAAGTCACCGACACCTGGGGTGGGCGGCCGGACCGGATCTGGTCGAGCAGCAGGGCGACGGCGTGCCGCCCGATCTCCTCGAAGTCCTGGTGGACGGTGGTGAGCGGCGGCAGGAAGTGGGCGGATTCGGCGATGTTGTCGAAGCCGACCACGCTCACGTCGTCGGGCACCCGGCGCCCGGCCTCGTGCAACGCGCGCACCAGGCCCAGGGCCATCTGATCGTTGGCCACGAAGACGGCACTGATGTCCGGGCGGTGGGCGATCTCGCGGCCGACGCGGTAGCCGCTGTCCGCGCTCCAGTCGCCGTAGAGGGCCGGCGGGACGGGGCGGCCCGCGTCCTTGAGGATGTGGTGCCACGCCTCGGCGCGGCCGCGGGCCGGATAGGAGTCCTGCGGGCCGGCCAGGTGCCAGACGGTACGGTGCCCGAGGTCGAGGAGGTGACGTACCGCCAGCCGGGCGCCTTCCGCCTGATCGGTGTGTACAGCGGCGTACCGGTGGGTGCCGTCACCGTCGTTGACCACGACGGGCAGGCCGGTGGGCAGGCGCAGTGCGGGGGTGTCGAGGATCTGCGCCTCGTTGAGGATGATCCCGTCGACCGCCTGCATGGTGAGGCGTTCGAATGCCTCACGCACCGCCTGTTCGGTCTGGTTCTGCACGGTGATGACGCTGACCGAGTAGTCGATGCGCTGAACGGCGGAGACGATCGACTCCAGGGTGCGGGCGTTGCCGTGCGCCCGGAGATCGAAGCTGATGACGCCGATCGCGCGGAACTGGCCGGTGACCAGCGCGCGGGCCGCGGTGTTGGGGCGGTAGCCGACCATCCGCATGGCGTTGAGGACACGTTCGCGCGTGGTGGCCTCGACGTTGGTGCGGTTGTTGGCGACACGGGACACGGTCTGCGCGGACACCCCGGCGACGGCTGCCACGTCGGCCATGGACGGGGCACGCGTGCCTCCCCTCACGGCAGGCTTCCGCCGTCCGTCCTGCGCCATGGATCGCTCCCTCTCGTCCTCATCACCCCGCGCGGGTGCTGATCACCGACTACGTTTACGCAAACATGCAGAACGAGTCAACAGCTTCGTCAAAACATCCTCGGATGCCGACGCGCAGGGCGGTTCCTCCCTGAAAAGTCTGGCCAATTGACCTTTTGGGAGCGTTTGGGTGCCCCTGTGATGGGCTCTCGGTGTCTGCAGGGGCGGCTGGGCGCACGTCCGGAACGCGCCACGATGTTTGCCCTAACACGGACCGGGAGCGGCGTCCCGGCAGGAGCGGCGTGACGGCGGGAGCGGCGTCCCGGTGGTAGCGCGTGGCTACTCCCGCCGTGAGCTGATGACGAGCCGGCTCACGGCGGGAGCGCTGTCGGATACCGCGGGCGGGTTCACGCCCCCGACGGGGCCCAGGCCGTTTCCGCGTCCTGGCCGCCCCAGCCCTCGGGGGTTCGCCACAGGACCCGGACGCCGAAGATGTCGCGGACCGTGTCGGCCGACCAGTCCTCGGCGGGCTGTTCGCAGAGGACCAGGTAGAGGGTGGTGGCCGGGGTCGGAAGGGTGTGGTTGATCTCCAGGAGGCGGGTCGCTCCGGAGCGGAGGTCCTGGTAGGTGGAGCGGCCGGCGCCCAGGACCTCGTAGAGGGACAGGCCCTGTTCGGTGACGCAGCTGACGTCGACGATCTCGGAGTCGGCGGGCTGGATGTCGGACCAGAGCAGGGCCGACTTCAGGGCGTGCCGCAGCGCTTCGTGCTTCTTGCATGTGCGGTCGGTGGCCGCCGCGGTCTCCAGTGCGCGCAGGAAGCCCGCCCTTGTGGTCGCGGGCGGTGACGCGGGGGCTTCTGCGGCGGTGGTCACGGGGATGGTTTCCTTCGGTTCGGGCTGCTGCGCAGGGATGGCGGGGGCGGGGGCTGGAGCGGGCTCGGGGGACGGTGGTGGCGGGGTGGCGAGCCTCGTCCGGAGTGTCTGCTGTGCCGCGTGCAGGGCCGGGGCCCAGCCGGAGTCCGTCAGTTCGTCACGCAGCCGCCCGATGTCCGGTGTGCCGTCCTTGAGCGCGCGGTTGGCGCCTGCCGCGAGGTCGCGGAGCACGCCCAGCCGGTGCCGGTCCGGGGCGCCGAGCACGCGCCGTACGTCGACCCAGTCCGCCTGGTCCCGGCGCAGGACGCGGTTGGCCATGCCCTGGAGCTCGGACAGACGGCCGCGGGCGTCCGGGGGGATGTCCGCGCCGGGGGTGAGCAGTTCACCGAGGACGGTGAGCGCCGCCACGTACCGCTCCGCCATCCTGGGCGAGATGGGCAGGCGGCCGCGCTGGTCGGCGGTGAGCACGCTCTGGTTGGTCTCGTTGGCGAAGACCCAGCAGTCCAGTTCATCGCCCGGACGCGGGGGAGCGGAGCCGTGCCGGACGGTGAGGACCAGGGGGCGGGCGGCGTCGGTGGACAGCGCCTTGACCTTGTAGCGGCCGCCCGGCCCGGGACCCAGGACCCGCACCCGGATGTCGGTTCCGATCTCGGGGACGTCGCCCGGTGCCGCACCGGACTCCGGTCCCGCCGAGGACGGTTCCCCGGTGCCGTCGGTGTGGGTGAGGATCTCCGGGAGCGGGGAGGTGTGCAGCACGGTCAGGCTCTGCGTGCTGCGCGTGAGGGCGATGTAGAGCCGGCGCGGTCCCGCCGGGCCGTCATCGGCGATGTCGGCGGGCTCGACGACCAGGACGTGGTCGTACTCCATGCCCTTGGCCTGGGTGGCGGCCAGGACGGACACCGCGTTCCGGCTCCGGCCCGTGAGGCCGGGGTGCCCGTCGAGCCGGCCGCTGACCGCGTCGAGCCACCGCGAGCCGTCGGGGACGATGACGGCCACCGACCGCGGGTTCTGCCCGTCGCTGGTGGCCACCAGGCTGATCACCCGGGCGACGGTGTCGTCGAGAAGCTGTTCCGGTTCCGTCGCCAGGGTGCGCACGGCGTCCTCGCCCGCCTCCCGCACGGCCCTCGGATACGGCAGCCCCGGCGCGACCGCGCGGGCGAGCGGCGCGACGAACTCCATGATCTCCGCGGGCACGCGGTAACTGGTGTTCAGCTCGGCGACGCGCCAGTCCCCGTGGTCGGACAGGGCGGTGCCCAGGCCGTCCCAGCTGGTGTGGGTGTGGGGGCCGGTGGCCTGGGCGAGGTCGCCGAGGACCGTCATGGAACCGTTGACCGCACAGCGCCGGCGCAGCGCGCGGGCCTGCATGGGCGTGAGGTCCTGGGCCTCGTCCACGACGATGTGCCCGTAGCGCAGCGGCGTCTCACCGGCGATGAGATGGCGGAGCTCCTCCAGGCAGACATGGTCGTCCACGGTCCAGGGATCGGCGTCGGCGGAGGCGGCCCGGGGGCGGTGCAGAGCGGCCTGTTCCTCGTCGTCGAGGATGCCTTCGGCGCAGGTACGGAGGAGTTCGGGCGAGTCGTAGAGGCTGCGCAGCGCCTCCCGGGCGCCCGGCGACGGCCAGATGCGGTCGACGAGCCGTTCGACCCGCCGGTTGCGTTCCAGGTCGCGGCGGATCGTGCCGCCCTGTCCGCGCCGGGGGGCGATGGCGGCGAGCTCCTGGAGGAGGCGGTCGACGAACAGGCTCCGGAAGCGTTCGCGGCGCTCCCGGTAGGCGCCGTCGCCGCCGCGGGCGTCGTCGAGGAGCCCGATCACCTCGGACCGCGGGACGCGCAGCGTCGTACTCCCGGCGTTGACGACGATCGCGGGTTCGTCGCCCTCGAAGGAGGGGGCGGTGGTGAGGTCGTCGAGGACCTCGGGGCGGCAGTCGTCCTCGACCCGGCGCCGCAGCACGGCCGACATCCGCTCGTCGGACTTCACCTCACGGGTCCGCGGGGTGTCGGTGCCGAGGATCTCGCCCACCCAGAGCCGGTCCAGCTGGACGGCGTTGACGTCGCGCGTGCCGAGCGTGGGCAGAACCTGGCCGACATAGTCCAGAAACCGCTGGTGCGGTCCGATGACCAGGATGTCCTGGGCCTTGAAGTGCTCGTTGTTGACGAGCCAGGTGACCCGGTGCAGACCGACCGCGGACTTGCCGGTGCCCGGCCCGCCCTGCACGACCAGGATGTCGGCGGGCGAGCCCGTGACCAGGTCCATCTGGTCACGGCGGATGGTCTCGACGATGTCCCGCATACGGCCGCCGCGCGAGCGCTGGAGCTCCCGCAGCAGGAAGTCGTCCGGCTGGAGCGGCCTGCGGCGCTGGACGCGGGCGACATCCCCGGGCGTGGTGGGGGACGGCGGCGCGGTGCTTCCGGGGGTGGCGGACTCCTCCGCCGCACTCTCGCCGTCCGCGCCCTCGCCGTCCGCAGGGGAGTCGTGGGACGCGTCCTCCGCCGTCCGCCTCGGCTCCGGAACGGTCGTGGGGCGAGGGGTGGCGCGAGGAGCGGTGCGAGGGGCGGTGGGCGTGGGAGCCGCCGGTGCGATGTCGTCGAAGTAGTCCTCCACGATGCGCCGCACGCACCGCAGCTGCCGCCGCAGGACCACCTCCCCGGGCGCCTTGGGCCTCGCCTCGGACCACTTCTTCGCCAGCGGGCTGGTCCACAGCAGGACCACCGGATCGTTCGCGGCGTCGCGCACGCCCCGCCGCCCGATGTACCAGGGGCGCGGTGCGCCGCCGGGTTCCTCCGGGGCGTCGACACGGGAGAAGACCAGCGACTCGTCGCCCAGGCCGCCGTACGCCTCGGCGCGCGCCTCCGCGTCCTGCCGGACGGCCACGCTGTCCTTGCCGCTCGCCGACGCCGCGGCGGCCGATGCCCCCGTCATCTCGGACAGCCGCGTGGCGTAGCAGTCGTACGCGTGGTCCACCGCCTTCTGCTCGACGGCGATGACCTCGTCGCGTGTGGTGGTGCTCATGTACATCCTCCCCTGCGGTGCCCGTGAGGCACCGCTGCGGGACTGCGCCCGTCCCCGCAGACACAACTATCAGAAACCGCCCGGTGACGAACAGTCAGTGGGCCGGTTCCCGGGCAGCGGCCGTCGGACGCGTGGCCCTCGTGTGCCGGACCCTGTGCGTCACCCCGTTCGCGGTGCCGGTTCCGCCGGGAGACGGTCCTCGGAGAGGTGGTCCTTTGTGGCGTCGGGGTCCGTCAGCCGGTTCGGCCGGGCCGGTACGTCGAAGCAGGCCGGCGTCCCCACGTCGTACGTGAAGCCGAGCGCCGCGCCCTCGCTCTCCGTGGGGAAGCGGCCGCCGATGCGGCGAACTGTGCTCCGGTGCCGGTGCCGGTGCCGGTGGGCGGGGGGCCGGTGCTCATCGGACCGGCGGCAGGCCCGCGGCGCGCAGCCGGCGCGCGACCAGGGCGACCGACTCGGCGGACAGCTGGATCTGCGGGAACGCGGTGTCGCCGCACTCGATGACACCGAGCAGCCGCAGCGCGGCCTTGAACGAGCCGAGCGCCGAGGAACTGCGGCCCATGTCGGCCTCCGGGCCCACGTCGACCATGGCGAACAGCTCGACGAGCCGCTCCTGTTCCTTCGCGGCCAGCGCCCAGTCGCCTGCCCGCGCCGCCTCGTACAGCCGTACATAGCCGGCCGGATCCACATTGCCGATGCCCGGTACGACCCCGTCGGCCCCGGCCAGCAGGGCCGCGTCCACGGTGAGTTCGGACCCGGTCAGCACGCTGAACCGCGGTGCCGGGCCCTCCTCACGTCCGCCCCGTCCGCCCAGTTCGACGATCAGCCGGCGCAGCCCGCCCTCGTCTCCGCTGCTGTCCTTCAGCCCCGCGAGCGTGCCGTCCTCGGCCAGTTCGCGCACGAGCGCGGCGGAGAGCTTGGAGTGCACGGCGACCGGGATGTCGTACGCGAACAGCGGCAGGCCGACCGTGGCGCGCAGCCGCCGGAAGTGCCCGGCGATCTCCTTGCCGTGGGTGCGGGTGTAGAACGGCGCGGTCGCCACGAGCGCGTCCGCGCCCAGCCGCTCGGCGGCCTTCGCGTGCGCGGCGACCCGAACGGTCGTGGTGTCGATGACCCCTGCCAGCACCGGAACCCGGCCGTCGGTCACACCGACCACGGTCTCCAGCACCGTGGCGCGCTGCTCGTCGGTGAGGTAGGCGACCTCGCTCGTCGAGCCGAGGGCGAACAGTCCGTGCACGCCCCCGCCGATCAGGTGCTCCACGAGCCGTCCGAGGGACGCGGTGTCGATGTCCCCGCGGGAGTCGAGCGGAGTGCAGACCGGCGGGACGATGCCGCGCAACGGTGCGGTCAGGGACATGGTGAGGACTCCAGCTCGGTCGATGCGCCGGTCCGTGGCGCCGGGCGGCGGTCGGACCGGGACACAAGACGTATGATGTCCTATGTCTGGCTCACCTTAAACAGATGCTCCCGCGACCGGTCAAGGGGCGAACGCACCTCAGGAGGACGTTGTGGCCCGCCCCACCACGGCCCAGTACATCGAGCTCCGGATCAAGGAGCTGATCCTGGAGCGCGGGCTCGCCCCCGGCGACGCGTTGCCCACCGAGAGCGAGTTGACGGACCTCTTCGAGGTCGGCCGGGTCTCGGTGCGCGAGGCCCTCAAGTCGCTCCAGGCCATGAATGTGGTCGAGATCCGGCGGGGCTCCGGCACCTTCGTCGGCTCGCTCTCCCTGGAGCCGTTCGCCGAGGGGCTCGCCTTCCGCGCCGCGGTCCGGCACCGGCAGGGGCAGCCCGGTCTGCTGGAGCTGATGAAGGTGCGGGAGGCGCTTGAGACGGGTCTGGTCGGCGCGGTCGCCGCCGGTATCCCCGCTGCGGACCTCGACGTGCTGCGCGGGCTGGTCGCCGCGATGGAGACCGAGGCCCTCGGCGGCCGGGTGGCGCGCTCCACCGACCGCGCCTTCCATCTCGCGCTCTACGCGTCGCTGGACAACCACCTGCTCAGCGAGGTGCTCGATGCGTTCTGGGCGGCCATGGACCGGGTGCGCGAAGACCTCGACGACAGCCACCAGGACCCCGCCGTCACGTGCGCCCAGCACCGGGAGATCGTCGAGGCGGTCGCGGCGGCCGACGGTGAACGCGCGGTACGGGCCATGCGCACGCACTTCGACGGCATCCGCACCCGCCTGGAACCGGACGGTCGGTGAGAGCCGCCGGACTCGGACCGGCCGGCCAGTGGGAGCCGCCGGACCGGGACCGGCCGTTCCGTGAGCGGCCGGACCGGGACCGGCCGTTCCGTGAACCGCCGGACTCCGGCCGGCCGGCCGGCCGGTCGGTGAACCGCCGGGCCCGGCGTCGTTTCTCCCGGGCCGTCGGTGGCGGGTCAGCCCTGGCCGTCCTCGGGGGCGCGGGTCTCGGAGATCCGGCGCCTGACCGGGGCGTAGTGCTCGCCGAGCGAGGTGATGAACGCGGGAATGTCCCCGGCCCGTGCGGCGTCCACGATGTTCTGGTGGGCGGCGACCGTCGCCGCCTCGTCGGCGTGCGTGAAGCCGCTCAGATGCGGCGCGACGATCGCGTACACATCCCAGAAGGCCATCGAGAGCTGGCCGATCAGATTGTTGCCGAGCGGCGCGACGAGCAGCGCGTGGAAGGCCCGGTCGGCCTCCACGAAGCCGGTCCCGTCCTGGGCGCCCGTCCCACGCATGGTGGCGACCAGGCCGTCCAGCGCGTCGAGCTGGTCGGGGGCGAGCAGGGACACGATCCGGTCGGCCATCCCGCGCTCGAAGAGTTCGCGTACGTCGACGAGGTCGGCCAGGACCTGGACATCGTCGTCCGGGGAGAGCAGCCCGCGAAAGGTGAGGCTCTCCACCAGCGCGGACAGGCTCAGCCTGCCGACGTAGGTGCCGTGTCCGTGGCGCACCTCGACGATGTCCAGGGCGTTGAGGATCTTGACCGCCTCGCGAACGCTGGAGCGGCTGGCGCCGAGCGCCTCGCACAGGGCGGGCTCGGTGGGAAGCGAGTCTCCGGGGCGCAGCTTCTCGTCGAGGATGTAGCGCTTGATGCCGTCGACGACTTCCTGCCGGAGCAGTTGTCTGCCGGGCCTCGTACCGGGCATATGTGAACTCCCCACCTCTTGACCCCGCCGGCTGTCACGCTGCGTTCCCACGCTATCAAGGGTCAGACATCTGACGTCTCACGCGTCAGTTGGAGCACCGTCCGCCGCCCCTTCGCAGTCCGCCCCTGGTCAGGGGCGGTACGGGTGCCGGGCGACGTCACGGGCTCCCTTGACGGGGCCGGGGCACGGGCATAGCGTCGCCGGGATACTGAGCAAGCGCTTGGAGAGGCAGTCCGTGCCGCACACCGACCCGATGCCTGCCCCGGACCCGGTCGCACCCGCCTCCGCCGACCCCGGTGCCACCGCGCGAATCGAAGCCTCCCTCACCGCGCCCGGCGCCCCCTTCGCCGTGGCGCGGGCCGAGCACGGGCCCCTGGTCTACGTGGACGGGCCGCGCACGCTCCGCGAGTTCGTGGAGACCACCTGGGCGTACGGCGACCGGCCGTTCCTGATCGCCGGGGAACGCCGTTACTCCTACGGCGAGTTCTTCGCCGCGGCCTCCGCCCTCGCGTGCAGGCTCAGCGGGACGTACGGGCTGCGCCCCGGCGACCGGGCCGTCGTCGCGATGCGCAACCACCCCGAGTGGCAGATCGCGTTCTGGGCCGCGCAGCTGGCCGGGCTGGTCGCGGTACCGCTCAACGCCTGGTGGACCGAGGAGGAGTTCGCGTACGCCCTCGACGACTGCGAACCGCGTGTGCTCCTGGTCGACGGGGAGCGGCTGCCCAGGGTGGCGGGCTGGGCGGGGAGGACCGGGGCGCGCGTGGTGCTGTTCCACGGCGAGCCGCCCGCCGGGGGTGCCCGGCCGGTGCGGGTGGAGCGGTACGAGGACTTCCCCGCGCCCGATCCGCTGGCCGCGCCGCCCGACGTGGAGATCCGGCCCGAGGACGACGCCACGATCATCTACACCTCCGGCACCACCGGGCGTCCCAAGGGGGCCGTCGCCACCCATCTCGCCCAGGCCGGAGCCGCCCTGAACCCGCGCTTTCACGCCGCGGCCTCCGCGCTGGGGCGCGGGGTCCTCCCGGGGCAGGGGCCCGCGCCGGTCTCGCTCATGACGTTCCCGTTCTTCCACGTCGCCGCGTTCACCGGTTTCTACGCCGCGATGGCGGCGGGCGGCTCGCTCGTCCTGATGCGCAAGTGGGACCTGTCCGAGGCGCTCCGGCTGATCCGCGAGCACGGCGTCACGCACTACGCCGGAGTCCCGGCCACCGCGCTCCAGCTGCTCGCCGCCGCCTCCGAGGGGGCGGGCGAGGGGCTGGAGAGCCTGAGGATGCTCAACACGGGCGGCGCCGCCGCCCCGCCGGACCTGGTCGCCCGGCTCACCGCCCGGTACGGCGAGCGGATCGAGCCCCGCAACGGCTACGGGCTCACCGAGACCAGCGGCGGTGTCCTGGCGAACTTCGGCGCCGACTGCCGGGCCCATCCGGACAGCGTCGGCCGCCCGACCCCGACCACCGAGGTACGGGTCGCGGGGCCGCGGGGCGAGGCCCTGCCGGACGGTGAGGCCGGAGAACTGTGGCTGCGCGGCCAGGCGCTGGTCCGGGGCTACTGGCGCGACGAGGCGGCGACCGCCGCGGCGTTCACCGGCGGCTGGTTCCGTACGGGCGACCTCGCCGTGCTGTGCGAGGGCCGGATCAGCATCGTCGACCGGATCAAGGACATGGTGATCCGGGCTGGCGAGAACGTGTACTGCATCGAGGTCGAGGCCACGCTGCACGACCACCCCGATGTCGAGGACGCGGCTGTGCTCGGCGTGGAGCACCCCGTGCTGGGGGAGGAGGTCGCGGCCGTCGTCCGGCTGCGTACCGGTGCGGCGGTCACGGCGGACGGCCTGCGGGAGCACGTCGGGCGGCATCTGGCCGCGTTCAAGGTGCCGGCCCATGTCCTGTTCACCGATGAGCCGCTGCCCCGCAACGCGACCGGGAAGATCCTCAAGCGGGAGCTGCGCGGCCCGGTCCGCGACCGGGTGGCGGAGCAGGAGCGGGAGCGGGAGCGGGAGCAGGCGTAGAGGCCGGGGGCCAGGGGTCAGGGGCGGGTGATCCGTATCCGGTAGTCGCCCGCCGAGTCCTTGCCGAGCACGGATATCCGTATGCCGTTGGCCCGGTCGGTGAACGTCTCGCCGGGCCGGAACGGCGCGTCGGACAGCTCGGCGTGCACATTGGGCCGCCGGGTGCAGCCGCCGCTGTCCTCGGTGCTGTCCGCGACGGAGACCGGGCCCTGGCCGGTGTCCACGTCGGAGCTGACCTTGTAGACCAGTACGCCGGGCCGGCAGACCGCCTCGTCGTTGCCCGTGGCCGTCCGTACCTCCACCGCGTAGCCGGACTGGGTGCCCAGCGGCACGAAGGCGAGCTTGGTGCCGCCGGTGGTGGCCAGCGGGCCGAGGACGTGGTCGCTGGTGCCGGGCCGGGAGGCGCAGCTGATCTGGTTGTTGTCGAGCCAGCCGAGCTTCCACTTGTGCCAGCCGAGGAAGTCGTTGTTGGCCCCCCAGTCCTCGGACATGATGTCCCAGTGCCCGACGGAGCCGCCGCCCTCCATGGTGTAGAGGTCGGGCAGCCCGAAGACATGGCCGTTCTCGTGCGGCAGGACGCGGTAGCCCGTCGCGGCGTACGAGCCGGAGCCGTCGTCCTGGCGGCTGTAGACGAACGAGGTGTTGGCGAGCGGGACACCGTCCGCGTACGGGGCGTCGTCGTTGCCGGAGAAGGTCACCGACAGGACGGTGTCCAGCGCCGAGGGTCCGGCGTTCGGGGTGACCAGCACATTGACCAGGTCGTACGCGGAGAAGTCCACCTTCGGGTCGGCGACGGCGACGAGGTCCTTGACGAGCTTGCGGTAGCCGGGTTCGTAGGGCGAGCCGCGCTCTATCCCGTACTCCGTGAACGGCAGCGGCATCCGCAGCCAGGTCTTCACCGGGGCCTCGGGCCGGTAGTCGAGCCGGCCGTAGGAGCTGGTCCGGAACCAGTCCGAGGTCTGTGGGAAGAACTCCGCGAGCCGGTCCTCGGCCGTCCCGGACCCCGGTGCGTCCGGGAAGTCGATCATCAGGTTGAGCGCTCGGACCTGGCCGGTGGAACGGGAGTAGCCGGGCGGGGTCGGCATGCCCTCCGACATCTGTACGCCCATGGTGGCCGGGATCCGGCAGGGGCCGTGCCCGGACTCCGGCACGGTGGCCACCGGGCCCGCGGCGGCGGGCCCGGACACGGGGAGGGTGGAGCTGGCCGAGGCCATGGCCGCGATGACCAGGGCGGTCGCTCCGGCGAGTGCGGCCGGTCGGCGGTATCTGCGTATCCGGTGGCGGGGCTGCTGCATTTCAGGCGCCTTCGGGTCCGCGGCAGTCGGCCGGCCCCTGACTGCGCTCTGGCGATCAGCCTGTGCCGGGCGGTGCGGTGCCGCTCGCTGGGTGCGCCGATCGGAGGGTTTTCCCGTCAGGTGGTGTGACTCGGGTCACTCCGTGGAGGGAAATAACCGGGGAGCCCCTCCCCGTTTGCATCTGTGTCCCCAACGAAACGGGGAAATGATCCCCGGTTACCCGGAGGGATCGACCGGACACCCAGAGGGAAGGCCGCAGTCGTGCAGACCGTCGACGAAACCGCAGCACCGGCAGCCCGGCGCCGTACGCCCCGTCCGCGGGCCGACGCGCTGCGCAACCGGGAGCGGATCGTGACGGCCGCCCGCGAGATGTTCGTCGAGTTCGGGCCCGATGTCCCGCTCGACGATGTCGCGCGCCGGGCCGGAGTCGGCAATGCCACGCTCTACCGGAACTTCCCAGACCGGGCGGCGCTGACCCACGAGGTCGTCCTCGCGGTCACCTCGCGCACCACCGACCGGGCCGAAGAGGCCGTGGCGGCGGAGTCCGACCCGTTCGCCGCGCTCAGCCGCTTCGTGCACGCGGCCGCCGACGAACGGATCGGCGCCCTGTGTCCGATGCTCTCCGGCGTCTTCGACAAGGACCACCCCGACCTGCTCGCCGAGCGCCGGCGCCTCGAAGAGGCCGTCGAAGGGCTTGTGCGGCGGGCCATGACCGCGGGGCGGCTGCGCACCGACATCGCCGTCGGTGACGTACTCGTCGCCCTCTCCCAGCTCACCCGGCCGCTGCCCGGCACCGCCTGCCTGGACATCGACCGGTTCACCCACCGCCATCTGCAGCTGTTCCTGGACGGCCTGGAAGCCCCGGCCCGCTCCGTACTGCCCGGATCGGCGGCGACCTTGGAGGACCTGCGGCGTCGTTCCTGACGCCCGCGCCCATCTGACCTTTCCGGCCCGGGGGCCGCCCGGCCGACGACTTCACCCACGCCTCCGTACGCCTTCGTACGCCTTCGTACGCCTCCGTGTGCGCACGGGTGCCACGCGCGGGCTCCGGCGTGCGCTCATTTCCGCCCGCTGACTACCCGCATGGCCTGAACTACCCGCACGGCCCGCACGACCTGCATGGTCCGCACGGCCTCCACGACTTTCACGACCTGCCCGGCGTTCACGGCCTCCGCGGCCCGGACGACTCCCACGACCTTCACGACACCCACGACCTTCAGACCTTCACGACGCTCCTTTCGCGTCCTCGCACGTCCCTAGGTGGCTACTCCCATGTCCAAAACGGCCGACACCCTGCTTCCCGACCCGAGTCGCTGGAAAGCCCTGGCCTTCATCGCGCTCGCCCAGCTGATGGTCGTCCTCGACGCGACCATCGTGAACATCGCGCTGCCGTCCGCCCAGACGGACCTCGGGATCTCCGAGGGCAACAAGCAGTGGGTCATCACCGCCTACGCGCTCGCCTTCGGCGGACTCCTGCTGTTCGGCGGACGCATCGCCGACCTCTGGGGCCGCAAGCGCACGTTCGTCGTCGGCCTGATCGGCTTCGCGCTGGCCTCCGCCCTCGGGGGAGCGGCCACGGGCGAGGCGATGATGTTCGGCTCCCGCGCGCTGCAGGGTGCCTTCGGCGCGCTGCTCGCGCCGGCCGCACTCTCGCTGCTCGCCGTGATGTTCACCGATGCCAGGGAGCGCGCCAAGGCGTTCGGCATCTACGGGGCCATCGCCGGTGGCGGTGGCGCGGTCGGCCTGATCCTGGGCGGCTTCCTCACCGAGTACCTGAACTGGCGCTGGACCTTCTTCGTCAACATCCCGTTCGCGGTGGTCGCCGCGGCGGGCGCGTACTTCGTCATCCGTGAGCCGGCCGGCGGCCGCAACCGCTCGCCGCTCGACGTCCCCGGTGTGGTCCTGTCCACGCTCGGCCTCGTCGCCCTGGTGTACGGGTTCACCCGCGCCGAGTCGGCCGGCTGGTCCGACACGCTGACCGTCTCCATGTTCGTCGCGGCCGGGGCGCTGCTGCTGGCCTTCGTCGTGACCGAGTCGCGGGTGAAGTCGCCGCTGCTGCCCCTGCGCGTCCTGGCCGAGCGCAACCGCGGCGGGGTCTACCTCTCGCTGGGTCTCGCCGTCATCGCGATGTTCGGCCTGTTCCTGTTCCTGACCTACTACCTCCAGGTCGTGAAGGGGTACTCGCCGGTCAAGACCGGTTTCGCGTTCCTCCCGATGATCGCGGGCATGATCACCGGCTCGACCCAGATCGGCACCCGGCTGATGACCCGTGTGCCCCCGCGCCTGCTGATGGGCCCCGGCTTCCTCGTCGCCGCCCTCGGCATGCTGTTCCTCACCCAGCTGGACATCGACACCAGCTACGCGAGCGTCATCCTGCCCGGTCAGCTGCTGCTCGGCCTCGGCATGGGCACGGCCTTCATGCCCGCCATGTCCCTGGCCACGCACGGCATCGAACCGCGTGACGCGGGTGTCGCCTCCGCGATGGTCAACACCTCGCAGCAGGTCGGCGGTGCCATCGGTACGGCGCTGCTGAACACCATCGCGGCCGGCGCCACCACGGCGTACGTCGCCGAGCACGCCGCCCGCGCCACGGACCCGAAGCTCCTGGAGCTCCAGGCGATGGTCAGCGGTTTCGCCAGTGCCATCTGGTGGGCGGTCGGCATCCTCGTAGCGGCTTCCGCGATCGCGGTGACGATGATCAACACCGGGCGTCCGGGCGCCGGGCCGGGCGTGGGTCCGGGTTCGGCGGGGTCAGCCGGTTCGGCCGGTTCGGCCGGTTCGGGCCGGGGCTCCGGGGCCGGTGCCGAGGACGAGTTCAAGATCCCCGTCATCGCGCACTGACACCCGCCGGTACCCGTACTCGGCTGGACGTGATCCGCCCTGGCCCCGCTCAGCGGAGCCAGGGCAGATCCGCGTCCGTACCCTCCGGCTCCAGGCCGGTGGCGAGCACCCGCATGATCTCGCCGAGGCTGCGCACCTGCTCGGGCGTGAGCCGTTCGAACATCGCCTGCCGTACGGCGGCGACGTGCCCCGGTGCCGAGCGGCGGAGCATCTCGTGGCCCTCGTCCGTGAGCACCGCGTTCTGGCCGCGCTTGTCGGAGGGGCAGTCCTCGCGCCGCACCCAGCCGCTCTTCTCCAGCCGCGCGACGGCGTGCGAGAGCCGGGAACGGGTGATCTTCGCGTTCCTGGCCAGCTCGGTCATCCGCATCTGGCGCCGGGGGGCCTGGGAGAGCTGGACGAGCAGTCCGTAATAGATGTGCGGCATGCCGGCGTCGCGCTGCAACTGGCGGTCGAGGTGATCCTCCAGGAGCGTGGTGGCATGCAGATAGGCACGCCAGACGCTCTGTTCGTCGTCGGTGAGCCAGCGCGGTGCGCTGGTGGATGCCGTGGTCATGTACTCCACTGTACGACCTTTTCTTGAAAGTTTAACTAGATGAGGCTAAGGTCTCCAGAGATAGGAACTTGAAGATTCAAGAAGCATCGCCGGAAGGTTACGCAGGAATCCTGAAGAAGGAACCCCTGAGTATGGCCTTGTGTGACCCGGGGAGCGCCTGCCTTGAGCCACCGTGGATTGGGGAAGTGCCATGACTGTCACCGCTGAGCGGATGCCCGCCCTCTACCTCTCGCACGGTGCCCCGCCACTCGCCGACGATCCGGTCTGGCCCGGTCAGCTCGCCGCCTGGTCCGCGGGACTGCCCCGGCCCCGCGCGATCCTGATGGTGTCCGCGCACTGGGAGGAGGCCCCGCTCGCGCTGGGCGCCACCGAGCCCGTGCCGCTGGTCTACGACTTCTGGGGCTTCCCCGAGCACTACTACGCCGTGCGCTACGACGCGCCGGGCGCTCCGCAGCTGGCGGAGAGCGTACGCAAACTGCTGCGCGGCGCCGGTACGCCGGTGCAGGACATCCCGGACCGCGGGCTCGACCACGGCGCGTACGTACCGCTGGTGGAGATGTTCCCGGGCGCCGACATCCCCGTACTCCAGATCTCCATGCCCACGCTGGACCCCCGGAAGCTGATGGACATCGGGCGCAAACTCGCCCCTCTGCGCGACGAGGGCGTACTGATCGTCGGCAGCGGCTTCTTCACGCACAACCTGGCGGCCCTGCGGCACCCGGGCGGCGGCACTCCCGGCTGGTCGGCCGAGTTCGACGACTGGGGCAACCGGGCGCTCCAGGAGCAGGATATCGATGCTCTGCTGGACTTCGAGCACAAGTCCCCGGCGGGCCGGCTGGCGCACCCGCGCACCGAGCACTTCGCGCCCCTGTTCGTGACGCTGGGTGCCTCGGAGGACGAGCTCGACCGGGGGCGCAGCGTCATCGACGGATTCTGGATGGGGCTGGCGAAGCGCTCGGTGCAGTTCGGCTGAGTTTCTTCCTACAGGACCGGCGGGTTCAGCTCGATCGCGCGCCGGGCCGCCGCGAGGGCGGTCGCGTCGCCGACGTCCAGTGCGGTGTCGGTGAACTTGATGGTGTGGTCGTCGCCGTGTGCGGCGGCCCGCTCGAACAGTTCCTCGGCCGTGGTGGCCGCCGGGGCGTAGGGGGCGGGGGAGGCGGGTGTGTAGGCGGCGGTGACCGCGGCGCTCGCGGCCCAGGCCGCCGCCAGGCTCGGCGCCCACAGCTCGCGGGGGAGCGCGGGCAGGGTGCGCAGCACCGCGTTGGGGGCGGTCGCCGCGTGGACCAGCATGATCGGCTCGCCGTACCCGTGAGTGGCGTAACGGTGGGTCGAGGCCCGGACCAGCTCCTCCAGCGCGGTGCGGGCGGCGTCCGGGCCGGCGGGGGGCCGCCCGGGCCAGCCCGGGAACCCGGTGAGCTGCGCCAGCCGTTCCCGTACGCCGCCGCTCTGCACGGCCACCGCGGGGACCGCGTCCAGCGCGGCGGCGGCGCTCGGCGCGGGGGCGAACGTGGCGAGGTCCGGCAGCGGCTGGTGCCGGGCGGCCCAGTAGCCGAGAGCGTGTGCCAGCTCCTGGATGCGGGGCACGGTCGGCTCCCCGGCCAGCAGGGTGCGTACGGAGTGGCCGACCCGGATCACCGGGTGGGTGGCGCCCGCCGCGATACCGGGCAGCAGGGCGGGCCACCACTCGGCGAGCACGTCGCGCCAGGGGCGCTCGGCCGTCTCCTGCCCGAAGTACGCCGTCCAGTCGGCGATGCGGCGCGGATCGCCGAGCGCCTCCCGCCAGTTGTGCGCTGTCACCGGCGAACCGGTGTCCGGCATGTCCTCCAGCTTCGCCCGGTAGTGGTCGAGCCAGCGGTGCACGGCCGCGGCCTGGCCGTGCCGTACCAGCGCCTCCACGGCCATCGGCCCGTGATTGCTGAGCCAGCCGTTGCGCTCGGGGCCCGAGAGATGAAGGCGTTCCAGGGCTTCGTCCAGGGTGCCTGTGGTGTCGTCCATGCCACTTCACGCTAGAGAGCCGCAGGGCGGCGTGTATCGGGCTGTGGTCCCGGTCGGGATCGGTCCGGGGTCCCGGTCGGGATCGGGCTGCGGTCCCGGTTGTATCGGTCCGCGGCCCTGGTTCCGGGGCCGTGCGCGTTCCGGGGCGGGCTGTGCGGCGGCGGAACGCGGGCCGTGCGCGGGTTGGGCGCGGGCCGTGCGGCGGTGGGCGTGCCCGCAAGGCCGCCCCGGGTCTCCGGCCGCCCGCTCGACAATGCGGACATCCTGAGCAACCAGTGGACGTTAAGGGCCGTCCTCAGGGGTGGGGGCGCCGTGGGGAGCGTCGGGTGAAAGGGGCCGTTCGCGTGTGAGCGCGGTCTCACGGGCGACATGGTGGCAGATGTCCGTGAGCGCCTCCGGATCGGCTTCCGTACCGGTCCTGACCTGCGCTTCCGCGGGTGCGGGCGGCATGCCTCCAGCGGTCGGCGCCGGACAGGGTACTGCATGATCGCGAAAATGAATGAGTGGCATGGGAATTCTGTCCGGATTCCAGTCGTTGTTTCCATCGGATGCAGGGCACCCGGAAGGGTGTCGCGACCTACATAGCAAGGGAGCACGCATGGCAACCCGTGCCGTCGCCCGTCGTTCGTCCACCACCGGTGGGACCGACCGGGCAAGCAGTGTTCGCGCCACAGGCGAGATCGCCGATCGCGACCTGGTCGGCATGTACCTGGACGAGATCGCACGCACACCACTGCTCGACGCCGCGAAGGAAGTCGATCTCTCGCAGACCATCGAGGCGGGCGTCTACGCCCAGAAGATCCTCGACGGCGAGGTGGAGAGCGAAGCCGGTGGAGCGAAGCGTGAGGAGCTGGAGGCGCTGGTCGCCGAGGGCGAGCGCGCCAAGGACATATTCATCCGTTCCAACCTCCGACTCGTCGTTGCCGTGGCCCGACGCTACCCGCGGGCGGGGCTGCCCCTGCTCGACCTGATCCAGGAGGGCAACGCGGGCCTGGTGCGCGCGGTCGAGAAGTTCGACTACGCCAAGGGCTTCAAGTTCTCCACGTACGCGACGTGGTGGATCCGCCAGGCCATCACGCGTTCCATAGCCGACCAGTCCCGCACCATCCGGCTCCCCGTCCACCTGGTGGAGGAGCTCGGCCGGATACGCCGGGTGCAGCGCGAGTTCAACCGCGAGCACGGGCGCGACCCCGAGCACGCGGAGATCGCCGCCGAGCTCGACTCCAACGCCGAGCGGGTCGGCAATGTCCTGGACTGGGCCCGTGACCCGGTCAGCCTGAACATGTCCGTGGACGACGACGGCGACACGCAGTTCGGTGACCTGCTGGAGGACACCTCCGCGGTCTCGCCCGAGCAGTCCGTGATGACCTTGCTGCGCAGCGAGGAGCTGGAGGACCTGATCGGCAAGCTGGACAACAGGACGGCTTCGATCATCAAGATGCGCTACGGCATAGAGGACGGCCGCGAGCGGACCCTGACCGAGGTGGGCAAGGAACACGGCCTCACCCGGGAGCGGATCCGCCAGATCGAGAAGCACGCATTGCTCGAATTGAAGCGAATGGCTCACGACACGGGCTTTGACGCTGCGGCGTGAGCCAATAACCCGTAACCTCCCAATCAAGCCGGTTCGCACCGGCCCACCCGACCGGTTCATGCCGGTCCCCTGAGCTGAGTCCCGGCGCCCACCCCCCCCGGCGCCGGGGCTCATTCATGTGTGCGGGGCCTCCCGCCAGGTGTGCGGGGCTCGGCGCTCAGGATGTGGCAGGCGGTGCCGCCGGTGCCGACGGTGCTTCCGCGGGGGACGCGGGGTCCTGGCCGGGGCGCGCGGCGCGTGCCAGGCGGGCGCCCAGCCCGGCGACGTACTCCACCAGCTGCGGCGGACCGTGCACCGAGAACTCGCAGTCCACCAGTGCCAGCCGCAGTGCCAGCCACTCCAGCGAGTCGGAGGCGACGGCGCGCAGCCGGCAGCTCCGCTCCCCGGTCACCTCCGGCGCACCGAGAGTCGCGGGCAGCCGCGCCGCCACGAACTCCGCGGGCGCCCCGAAGCTCACGTCGAAACGCAGCTCCGGCTTCATCCGGGCCATCGAACGGGCGAGGAACTTCGCGGCGTCCCCGCTCCCGCCGCCCCTCGTGCCTCCGCCGGGCTCGCCGCCCCGGCCGTTCCCGCCGCCCTTGCCCTTCCCGCTGTTCCCGCCCGTCCCGCCGGCCACGCTGTTCCCACCGTTGCCGCCGTTGCCGCTGTCATCCCCGTCCTCACCGTCCTCACCGGGCAGCGGCCGGGGAACGAACCGGGCCCCTGTCGCGAACGGCTCACTGACCCGGTCCACCCGGAACGTACGCCAGTCCTCGCGCTGGAGGTCGTACGCGACCAGGTACCAGCGCCGCCCGGTGCTCACCAGCCGGTACGGCTCGACCTGCCGCTTCGTCTCGGTGCCGTCCCCCTTCCGGTAGGTGAACCTCAGCCGCTCCTGCCCGGTGGCCGCCGAGGCGAGCGTCGTCAGGGTGTGCGGATCGATGAGGGAACCGTCGCCCCGGGTCAGCGGGACCGTGGCGTGCTGAAGCGCCGAGACCCGGTGCCGCAGCCGTGAGGGCAGCACCTGTTCCAGCTTCGCCAGGGCGCGTACGGAGGCCTCGTCGACGCCCTCGATGGCATGCCCGGCGCCTGCCCGCAGCCCCACCGCGATGGCCACCGCCTCCTCGTCGTCCAGCAACAGCGGGGGCATGGCGGCGCCGGCGACGAGGCGGTAGCCGCCGACCGAACCGCGCGAGGCCTCGACCGGATAGCCCAGGTCGCGCAGCCGGTCGATGTCGCGGCGGATCGTTCGCGGGCTGACGTCGAGCCGTTCGGCAAGTTCGCTGCCCGGCCACTCGCGGGGCGTCTGGAGGAGCGACAGCAGATTCAGCAGTCGTGCCGGGGTATCGGTCATGGGTTCAGGATGCCGGTCCAACAGGTCATGAACTGACCTAATGGGCCTCTAGCTTCTCCGCATGCCTTCTTCCGAATCACTGCCGTCCACGGCGGCCGCACCCCTGGAGCCGCAGGGGCCGACAGCCCCGGTGGCCCCCGCCGACAGGCGCCGCTGGTTCGCGCTCGCCATCGTGATGACCGCTGCCTTCATGGACCTGGTCGACGTCACGATCGTCAACATCGCCATCCCGAGCATCAAGGAGGACACCGGCGCCTCCTTCACCTCGATCCAGTGGATCACCGCCGGATACGCCCTCGCGTTCGCCGCCGGGCTGATCACCGGCGGCCGGCTCGGCGACATCTACGGCCGCAAGCGGCTCTTCCTCATCGGCATCGGCGGCTTCACCCTCGCCTCGGCCCTCTGCGGCTTCGCCGCGAACCCGGAGATGCTGGTCGCCTCCCGCATCCTGCAGGGCGGCATGGCGTCGCTGATGGTGCCGCAGGTGCTCTCGATCGTCCACGCCACCTTCCCGGCGCACGAGCGCGGCAAGGTCTTCGGCCTGTTCGGGGCGATCGTCGGACTCGGCGCCGTCTCCGGACCGCTGCTGGGCGCGCTGCTCACCGAGTGGAACCTCTTCGGGCTCGAATGGCGGCCGATCTTCCTGATCAACCTGCCGGTCGGCATCGCGGGACTGATCCTGGGGCGCAGGTTCATCAGCGAGTCCAAGGCGCCGAAGGCGCTCCGCCTGGACCTGGTGGGCGTCGTCCTGGTCACGCTGGGCCTGCTGATGCTGCTGTACCCGCTCACCCGCGGCCGTGAGCTGGGCTGGCCGCTCTGGGGCCACGTATCGATGGTGGGCAGTCTGCTCGTGTTCCTGGCGCTGATCGCCTACGAGCGGAACAAGGCCCGTGCGGACGCCTCGCCGCTCATCGAGCTGTCGCTGTTCCGCGTCAAGAGCTTCGCCGCGGGCATCGCCGTACTACATCTGGGAGGCGGAGCGGTACGGCATGGGCATCGAGGCATGGCAGATGGCCCTGCCGCTGGTGGTCATGGGCGTGGGGATGGGGCTGATCGTGGCCCCGCTGACGGACGCGGTGCTCTCCGACGTGCCCAAGGAGCACGCGGGATCGGCGTCCGGGCTGATCAACACGGTCCAGCAGATGGGTACGGCGCTGGGGCTGGGGCTGGTGTCGGTCGTCTTCTTCGGGGCGATCGGTGACCGGCTCGGCCCGGAGGCGGTGGGCCCGGCGTTCGTGGACGCGTTCCAGCAGTCGCTGTGGTGGGTGGCCGGAGTGCTCGCGGTGATCTTCCTGGTGATGTTCGCGCTGCCCGCCAGGCCGCGGGCCCATGTGGAGGGCGCGGGGGACGACCTCACGGAGGTGGACGGCGCGGCGGGCGTGGAGGTCGCGGACGTGGCGGACGTCGCGGGTCGTGCTGGTGCCGCTGCCGGGGCCGGTGACACGGAGGCCACCAAGGAGCCGGCGCTGACGCGCTGATGTACCGGCGCGGACGTACTGGCGCGCTGATGTACCGGCGCGGACGTACCGGCGCGCGCGGACATACCGAACACGCCGGCGTCCCGGCGCGCTGACACGACCTCACCGATGTCCGGCCGGTGTCCCGGCCGCGACGGCTGCCCGTGCCCCCTGTTCGCAACAGGGGGCACGGGCAGCTGTGCGTGGGTCAGCAGATCCGGGTGCGGTTCTCCATGGCCGCGCGGGCGTCGTGCTCGGCCCTGTACACCTCGCACATGTGGCGGCCGTCCGGGGTCGCCGTGTGCTCGACCTCCCACAGGCTCGTCTCGCTGCCGTCCAGCAGCAGGAAGGCGTGCTCGTAGAGCGTGAAGCCCGCGTCCTGCCCGTCGACACGGCACTGGCGCCCGAAGATCTGGGTGATGTGGTGGGCGAAGGCGGCCCGCAGCATCCGGGCGGTCTCCTCGCCCGGCCGGTCGCCGTTCTCCGCGCGGCGCAGGACCCGGCGGGCGTGGTCCGCCGAGTTGTCCGGTGCGTACATCCGGGGCAGCGGGGCCGGGGGAGCGGACATCAGGAGGGTGAGGACCTCCAGGTCCGGCTGTGGGCTGTCGTCGCCGAAGACCGGGGCGTCCGAGAAGCTCCCGGCCAGCCTGGTGGCGGCGACGTGGGCGTCGGCCTCGTCGTCGTACAGCTCGTGACGGCGGGGGACCGTGATGTCGCGGCCGCCGCTGTGGACCAGCTCCCACAGGGTCAGGGCGGAGCCGTCGGAGAGGAGATAGGTGTGCCGGTAGGTCTCACGGTGCAGGACGGAGCTGTGGTGCGAGGAATGCAGGGCACTGCTGTGCGCCAGAGCCGTACCGAGTCGGTCGACCGTGATGTCGGGCAGGTCGAACGAGTTGAGGGCGCGTCGCAGGAGTCGGTCGAGGTGCTGCTCGGTTGTCTCATACGGATCGCTCAAGGTGCTGTCTCCAGGCCGTCGCCGCGTGTTACTTGATGCGTGCATAACGTAGTCCCTGGGTCTGACATCGTGACCGGGGTTCGTAAAAACGTAGGGCACACGCAGAAAGTTCCCGGACGATTTCGGCAGGTTCGGGTGAACTTCCTTGCCGGGGCGGTCAGTCGGGTGGCCGTGCGCCCCCTCGGTGGCGATGTCTCGGCGGCTGCCGTTCGCGCGTGCCGCTGCCCCTGGGCGCCGTTCACGTCAGCCGCCGTAGAGGTCGGTGTACGAGGGGAACGCGCCCCCCGGGCCCTCGGTTCCCTCGGCCGCGCGCACCGCCTTCACGATGGCGCGGGCGAGGGTGTCGGCGCCCGCCGCGAGGATCTCGTTCAGCGCTACCGGATTTTCCGGCGCGAGCGGCAACTGCCCCGTGGCCAGGGCGAAGACCGTGTCCCCGTCGGTCAGCAGATGGACGGGGCGCACCGCGCGCGCCAGTCCGTCGTGCGCGGTGCCCGCCAGCTTCTGCGCCTGGGCCCGTACAAGGGCGGCGTCGGTGGCGACGACGGCGATGGTGGTGTTGAAGGGCGGGACGCCGCCCCCGGCCGCCTCATGCGCCTCCTGCGCCCGTGCGAGCCGCCTCAGCGCCTCACTGTGCGCCTCGGGCGACGGATGCGCGGGCGGCTCCCCCGCGCCGTACTCCCCGTAGAGCACCCCGGTCCTCGGGTCCAGGGCCGACCCCGCCGCGTTGACCGCGGCGAGCGCGGCCACGGTCACCCCGGAGGCGAGCCGCACGCTCGCCGTGCCGATGCCGCCCTTGAGCTGCCCGGCCACCGCCCCGGTCCCCGCACCGACGGCGCCCTCGGCCACCGGCGCCCCTGATTCCGAGGCGGCGGCGGCCATCACCGCGGCGCGGCCGGTCGAGGCGTCGGGGCGGGCCCGCCAGTCGCCGCCGCGCCCCAGGTCGAAGAGGCAGGCGGCCGGCACCACCGGTACCACCTGGTCAGTGCGGGGTCCGACCCTGACGCCCCGGCCCTGCTCCTCCAGCCAGGCCATCACACCGGACGCGGCGTCCAGGCCGTACGCGCTGCCGCCCGTGAGGACCACCGCGTCGACCCGCTGCACCAGATTGCGCGGGTCCAGCGCGTCCGTCTCCCGGGTGCCCGGTCCGCCGCCGCGCACGTCCACGGCGGCCACGGCGCCGCCCTCGGGCGCCAGTACGACGGTGGTTCCGCTCAGGGCGCCCTCGCCGGCCACCCGGGCATGGCCGACGCGAATTCCGGCCACATCGGTCAGCGCGTCCATCCTCGGCGGCTCCGGGCCGCGGCGGGGGTCTTCACGGGTCATCACATGCTCCTCGGAACTGGGCTGCTCGGGCCTCGGGCGGCTCGGCGGTGATGCTGCGGGCTGTGCGGACGAACGTACAGGCGAGGCGGGCGCCAAGGGCCGGGAAATTTCTTGTGAAAGTTTTCACAAGCGAACTATGGTCCAAAGTCCCTAAGAAACATGCAGCTCAGAGGGGGTGTGCTCGCGCCCGCGCGAAAACAATGGGGACCTTCGGCCTTTCGCCGGGGACCAATGCGGCCATCCAGAGGCGGAAATCGGGCGTGGAATGGAGGCAGCGACAAAGAGGCGCACGGACGGAATCGGAAGGTACGGGCCATGACGGCAGCTGCTGCGGAGACGATGACGGACAGCGGAGCCTGGGACGGCTTCAAGGGCGGGCTGTGGCGGGACGCGATCGACGTCCGCGACTTCGTCCAGCAGAACTACACCCCGTACGAGGGCGACGGTTCCTTCCTCGCCGGCCCCACCGCCAGGACCACGGCGGTCTGGGAGAAGCTCCTCGCGTTGTTCCCGGAGGAGATCGCCAAGGGCGTTCTCGACGTGGATGTGAGGACCCCGTCCCGGATCGACGCGTTCAAGCCCGGCTACATCGACGCCGACCGTGATCTGATCGTCGGCCTCCAGACCGATGCCCCGCTCAAGCGCGCCATCATGCCCAACGGTGGCTGGCGGATGGTCGAGGGCGCTCTCGACGCGTACGGCTACGAGGCCGACCCCGAGGTCAGGGAGATCTACACCCATCTCCGCAAGACCCACAACGAGGGCGTGTTCGACGCCTACACCCCCGAGATCCGTGCCTGCCGCTCCTCCGGCATCATCACCGGGCTGCCCGACGCCTACGGCCGCGGCCGCATCATCGGCGACTACCGCCGCGTCGCCCTCTACGGTGTCGACCGCCTGATCGCCGCCAAGGAGGCCGAGAAGGCCGCGCTCGGCGAGGAATGGGCGACCGAGCACGTCATCCGGGACCGCGAGGAGATCTCCGAGCAGATCAAGGCGCTGAACGAGCTGAAGGTCATGGCGATGTCGTACGGCCATGACATCTCCGGCCCCGCCCGCACCGGCCGCGAGGCCGTGCAGTGGCTGTACTTCGGCTACCTCGGCGCGGTGAAGGAGCAGAACGGCGCGGCCATGTCGATCGGCCGCATCGACAACTTCCTCGACATCTACCTCCAGCGCGACATCGAGCGCGGGCTGCTGACCGAGGAGCAGGCGCAGGAGTTCATCGACGACTTCGTCATCAAGCTCCGTATCATCCGCTTCCTGCGCACCCCGGAGTACAACGACCTGTACTCCGGCGACCCGACCTGGGTCACCTGGTCGATGGCCGGGATCGGTGAGGACGGCCGCCCGCTGGTGTCCCGCACCACCTTCCGTGCCCTGCAGACCCTCTACAACCTGGGCCCGGCCCCCGAGCCGAACCTCACGGTCTTCTGGTCGCGGCGGCTGCCCGCCGGATTCAAGGAGTTCGCCTCGCGGGTCGCCATCGACACCTCGGCGATCCAGTTCGAGTCGGACGAGCTGATGCGCCCGAAGTACGGCGACGACACGGCGATCGCCTGCTGCGTCTCCGCCATGGCGGTGGGCAAGCAGATGCAGTTCTTCGGCGCCCGGGTCAATGTCGCCAAGGCGCTGCTGTACGCGATCAACGGCGGCCGCGACGAACGGTCCGGCAAGCTCGTGGTGGACGGCTTCGAGCCGATCACCGATGAGTACCTCGACTACGAGACCCTCGCCGAGCGGTACGACGCGATGCTGGACTGGCTGGCCAGGACGTATGTGCACGCGCTGAACGTCATCCACTTCATGCACGACAAGTACGCCTACGAGCGGCTGGAGATGGCCCTCCACGACCGGGAGATCCTGCGCACCATGGCCTGCGGCATCGCCGGCCTCTCGGTCGCCGCCGACTCCCTCTCGGCCGTCAAGTACGCCCGGGTGAGGGTGATCCGGGACGGGACGGGGCTCGCGACCGACTACGAGATCGAGGGCACCTACCCGGCGTACGGCAACAACGACGACCGTGCCGACTCCCTCGCCCGCGGGATCGTCCACGACTTCATGGAGAAGGTCCGCAAGCACCCCACCTACCGGGACGCGGTGCACACCCAGTCGGTGCTGACGATCACCTCCAACGTCGTCTACGGCAAGAAGACCGGCAACACCCCGGACGGCCGCCGCTCCGGCGAACCGTTCGCCCCCGGTGCCAACCCGATGAACGGACGCGACGAGCACGGCTACATCGCCTCCGCGCTGTCGGTGGCCAAGCTGCCCTACGACGACGCCGAGGACGGCATCTCGCTGACCAACACCATCACGCCGGACGCGCTCGGCCGGACCCCCGAGGAGCGGATCGCGAACCTCTCCGGTGTGCTGGACGGCTTCATGGCCAGCGACGGCTTCCACATGAACGTCAATGTGCTCAACAAGGCGACCCTGGAGGACGCCATGGAGCACCCGGAGAACTATCCCCAGCTGACCATCAGGGTCTCCGGATACGCGGTCAACTTCGTGCGGCTGACCCGCGAGCAGCAGCTCGACGTCATCCACCGCACCTTCCACGGCTCGCTCTGACCGGCCCCGGGGCCCGGGCCCCGGTCCACCGGCCCCGGCCGAGCCCCCAGAACCGCGCGGCGTCGGGTGCCCTTCCCCCGTAGGGCCCCGGCGTCGCGCGCCTCCACCCCGCTCCGCAGCCCACTGCCAGCCGTCCGCACAGGAGGCCCCTGCCATGGCCCTGATCCTCGACAACTCCCTCACCCCCGTCACTCCGGCGGGTGCGGCCACCCACCGGCCGATCTCCGGCTCGGTCCATTCCTGGGACCTGTCGACGGGTGTCGACGGACCCGGCACGCGTTTCGTCACCTTCCTGGCCGGCTGCCCGCTGGCCTGTCTGTACTGCCACAACCCCGACACCATGCGGATGCGCAGCGGTACGCGCATGGCGGCCGGTGACCTGGTCGCGGAGGCAGCCAAGTACACGACGTTCATCCGGGCCGCCGGCGGCGGTGCCACCATCAGCGGGGGTGAGCCGCTGCTCCAGCCGGTCTTCGCCGGTGAGCTCTTCCACCGCTTCAAGCACGAGCTCGGCCTGCACACGGCCCTGGACACCTCCGGCTTCCTCGGCGCCCGTGCCACCGACGCGATGCTGCGCGATGTCGACCTGGTCCTCCTCGACATCAAGTCCTGGGACCGCGAGACCTACCGGAAGGTCACCGGCCGGCAGCTGGAGCCGACCCTGGACTTCGCCCGCCGCCTCGCAGGCCTGGGCAAGGAGGTGCACGTCCGGTTCGTGCTGGTGCCCGGGCTGACGGACGACCCCGGCAACATCGAGGGCGTCGCCTCGTTCGCCGCCTCCCTCGGCAATGTCTCCCGCGTCGACGTCCTGCCCTTCCACAAGCTGGGCGAGGCCAAGTGGCAGGCGCTGGGCAAGCCCTTCACACTGCACGGGACCCCCTCTCCCACGCCCGAGCAGGTCGCGGCCGCCCGGTCGCTCTTCGAGGCCCACGGACTGCGGGCCGTCTGACAGCGCCCCTCCGCCCCTCCGTTTCCTCCCTCGCCGTTCCCCGGCCGTTCTACGACTGTCCGGGCGACTCGTTCACCCCCTGGTCGACTAAAACGGGACCAAGCTCCTCATATGTCCCTACGGTGGCCGGGTGACCGAGCCACCAGAAGCCTCCGCCGCAGCCGAGCGGCCCACCCCCGGCGGTCCCACCGGACCGGGCACCGTCTCCGATCCCGGCGAGGGCCCGGGGACCGCCGGATTCGCTCCGGACGCCCCGTCCGTCAGCAGCCGCGCGACGCTGGCCGGAGTGGCCGTCTCCGTCCTGCTGATCCTCGCGATCGTGTTCGGCAGCCGGATGCTCCACAACTTCGACTCGGCGCTCCTCCCGTACGCCGTCGCCACCGTCTTCCTCGCCTTCGGTGTCGCCTACCGCTACACGGTCTGGATCTCCGCGCCCGGCGCCCGCCGCCTCTTCACCCAGGGCTGGCGCAGCCTCTTCTCGGCCGCCAACTTCCGCAGGGCCCCCACCGCCCTGCCGAAGATGATCGCCACCTATCTGGGCTTCCAGAAGTTCCTCGGCGCCAGGTCGCACGCCCGCTGGGCCGCCCACCAGCTGATCTTCTGGGGCTGCGTCCTCGCCTCCCTGATCACCTTCCCGCTGACCTGGGGCTGGTTCACCTTCACCTCGGGCAGCGGTTCGGGCCCCGGCTACGAGATGCGGATCTGGGGCTTCAAGATCCTCGGCTTCGACTCGCTGAACATCCTCGGCTGGCTGATGTTCCACGGCCTGGACATCGCCGCCGTGCTCGTCATCCCCGGCGCCTCGTACTTCCTCTGGCGCCGGATGAAGGACCGCGGTGCCATCACCGGCCAGCGCTTCGCCTACGACCTGGTGCCGCTGATCGCTCTGATCGTCATCTCCGTGACGGGCCTGCTGCTCACCTTCTCCTCGATCTTCCTGCACGGCGGCGGCTACGAGTTCCTCGCGATCCTCCACATGGTCTCGGTGGTCTTCACCCTCATCTACATCCCCTTCGGGAAGTTCTTCCACATCGTCCAGCGCCCGGCCGCGGTCGGCATGCAGCTGTTCAAGTACACCGGCCGCGAGGACGACCAGGTCTTCGCCTGCCGCCGCTGCGAGGAGCCCATCGACACGGGGCCGTACGTCGAGAACCTGCGCGGCACCATGCGCGACCTCCGGCTCGACTTCGACGAATGGGCCGAGTACTGCCCGCGATGCAAGCGGGTGCTGCGGGGCAGCGCCTACCTCTCCCATGTGAAGAAGGGCTTCCAGTGACCGCGGATCCGCGAGCTGCCGAGCGCCGTACGCATCTCTCCCTCGACCCCTCCCTCGCACCGCCCGGCACCCGCGGTTTCCGGGACGCCGGGGGGATCCCGGCCGACCGGTGGCGCGCCGACCAGGACGGCGAGACGCTCGTACCGACCCACTGCTGCTTCTGCGGAATCCAGTGCGGGATGTATCTCCGGGTCGACCGCGGCGGCAAGGTCTTCGGCGTCGAACCCCGCAACCACGACATCAACCGGATGCGGCTGTGCCCCAAGGGCATCAACGCCTACCAGCAGGTCAACCACCCCGACCGGCTCACCGCCCCGCTCATGCGCCGCTCCCGCGACGAGGATTTCCGCGAGGTCTCCTGGGACGAGGCGCTCGACTTCACCGTCTCCGAGATCAGGCGCATCCAGCAGACGCACGGGAACGATGCCTTCGGGCTTCTCGGCGGTGCCAGCCTCTTCTCCGAAAAGACGTATCTGGTCGGCAAGTTCGCCCGGGTCGCCCTCAAGTCCCGGCATGTCGACTACAACGGCAGGCTCTGCATGGTCAGCGCGGCGGGCGCCAACAAGCTCGCCTTCGGCATCGACCGGGCCGGCAACCCCTTCTCCGACATCCTGCTCACCGACTGCCTGCTCATCGCGGGCTCCAACATCGGCGAGTGCTTCCCCGTGATGACCCAGTACGTGTGGGGGGCCCGGGACCGCGGCGCCAGCCTCATCGTCATCGACCCCCGCGAGACCGCGATCGCCCGCACGGCGGACATCCATGTCGCGCTCAAGCCCGGCACCGACTCGGCCTTCTTCAACTCCGTGCTCAACGTGGTCATCGAGGAGGGCCTCACCGACGAGAACTATCTCGCCGCCCACGCCACCGGCTGGGCGGAGGTCAAGGCCAACGCCGCCGAATACCCGCCGTCCCGCGCCGCCGGGATCTGCGGGGTCCCCGCCGAGCAGATCGTCCAGGTCGCCCGAGCCTTCGCCCGCGCGTCCAGGGCCATGGCCTGGCACGCCCGGGGGATCGAGCACCACTCGCAGGGCGTCGAGAACTGCCTCTCCGTGATCAACCTCTGCGCCGCCACCGGCCACATCGGCAGGCCCGGAGCCGGCTACGGCACCATCACCGGCCAGGGCAACGGGCAGGGCGGCCGCGAACACGGCCAGAAGTCCGACCTCCTTCCCGGCGGACGCTCGATCATGAACGAGGAGCACCGGCGGCAGATCTGCGAGATCTGGGGCATCGAGGAGTCCGAACTCCCGCCCGCCGGTACCTCGATGATGGAAATGATCTGGCAGATGCAGCGCCGCGAGATCCGCGGCCTGATCGGCATCTGCAACAACCCCTTCGTCTCCCTGCCCAACTACAAGGTCGTCAAGGAGGGGTACGACGCCACCGAATTCCATGCCCAATTCGACTTCTTCCTCTCCGAGACCGCCGCCAACGCTCATGTCGTCTTCCCCGTCACCACCTGGGCCGAGGACGACGGGGTGATGGCCAACGCCGAGGCCCGGGTGGTCAAGCACAACAAGGCCCAGGAACCGCCCCCCGGCGTACGCACCGACACCTGGGTGATGTGCGAGCTCGCCCGGCGCCTCGGCGCGGGGGACAAGTTCGCCTTCGCCGACTCCCGGGCGGTCTTCGACGAGCTGCGCGTCGCCTCCGCCGGAACGGTCAACGACTACTACGGCATCACCTACGAACGGCTGGAGGAGACCGGCGGTATCGTCTGGCCCTGCCCCTCCACCGACCACCCCGGCACCCCCCGGCTCTTCGAGGACGGGAAGACCTACCACCCCGACGGCAAGATCCATATGCAGGTCGTCGAATGGCACCCGCCGATGGACCCGTACGACGACGAGCACCCCATGTCGCTCACCACCGGACGCACCGTCGCGCACTTCCTCTCCGGCAACCAGACCCGCCGCCTGGGCGCCCTCGTCGAACAGACCCCGCGCCCCTGGGCCGAGATCCACCCCTCCCACGGCTTCCGCAACGGCGAACCCGTCCGCGTCGTCACCCGGCGCGGCAGCGAGGTCTTCCCCGCCCTGGTCACCGAGGCGATCCGCCCCGACACCGTCTTCATCCCGTACCACTGGCCGGTTCCCACCTCGGCCAACGCCCTCACCATCGATGCCCTCGACCCCCGTTCCAAGATTCCCGAATACAAGGTGTGCGCGTGCCGCATCGAGCACGCGGAGAAGATCGACGAGGTCCCCGCGCCTCCGGTCGCCCCCGGCCATGTCGCCTATCCGGAGACCCAGGTGTCCCGTACCGACCCGCTGCCTCCCACCGCCCCGCAGGGCCGTGGCACCTCGGAGAGGAGCTGAGCCCCGCATGATGGGCAGAACGATCTTCATCGACCCGGGGCGCTGCATCGGCTGCCAGGCCTGTGTCTCCGCCTGCCGCGAATGCGACTCGCACCGCGGTAAATCGATGATCCACCTCGACTACACCGACGAGGGCCGGTCCGTCGCCTCCCTCCCCACGGTCTGTATGCACTGCGAGGACCCGGTCGCCCCGTGCGCCGAGGTCTGTCCCGCCGACGCGATCCTCGTCACCGCCGACGGTGTGGTGCAGCAGGCCGACACCACCCGCTGCATCGGCTGCGCCAACTGCGTCAACGCCTGCCCCTTCGGCGTCCCGAAGATCGACCTCCAGGCGAAGCTGCAGATGAAGTGCAACCTCTGCTACGACCGGACCGCCTACGGTCTCGCCCCCATGTGCGCCACCGTCTGCCCCACCGGAGCGCTCTTCTACGGGACGTTCGAGGAACTCCAGGCCGAACGCCCCGGCGTCCAGGTCGCCGACACCTTCGTGTTCGGCGAGACCGAGGTCCGCACCGGCGTGGCCATGGTCGTCCCCGCCGACAAGGTCCAGTGGCCGGTACCCGGCGGTCTTCCCGTCGTCGAGATCAACGGGAAGGACGTCCGCCGATGAGCGTCACCGAACAGCAGCCGGGCGGCGACCGGGGCAACGGCGGGGACCCGCGCGAGGCGCTCCACGACCGGATCGCCGCCGACTCCCTGACCACCCGGCGCGACTACCTCCGGATCGTCGCCACGGTCTCCGGCGGGCTCGCCGTCGGCGGCCTCGGAGTGGCGAGCGGCATCCTGCACCGCCACGGCGACGGGGAGGACGGCAAGGCCCCCGAGCCCAAGCGGATCACCCCCCAGCTCCTGCCCGGCGAATCCATCGCCTTCCGCTACCCGGGCGAGGAGGACAGGGCCGTCGCCGTCCGGCTCAACGACGGCACCCTCGTCGGCTACTCCGCGGTCTGCACCCATCTCGCCTGCGCCGTGCTCTGGCGCAAGGACCGGGGAACGGAGGGCGAGCTGTACTGCCCCTGCCACGAGGGCGTCTTCGACGCCCGGTCCGGAGAGGTCACCGCCGGACCGCCGCCCCGCGGACTGCCCAAGGTGGTCCTCACCGAACAGACCGACGGCAGCGTCTGGGCGATCGGCACCACCCGCTCCGGCGAGAGCATCGAGCAAGGGCTCTGCCGCCAGCTCGGTGAAAACCGCCCGGACCTCGCCTCCCGCATCGGATGCCCCGGTACCGGGGGCGGCGCGGAGGCGCCGTCCCGTGCCGCCGCAGCGGCGGCGGGAGCAGCGACAGCAGCCGACACCGACAACGGCGCGACCCGAGCCGAGACCCCCGGCAGGCGGACATGAGCGAACAGCGGCAGCCCTCGGACCCGCGGTACCCGGAGTACCACCCGGGCAGCGCCCGCCCCGAACTGAACCGTCCCGTCCATGAGCGCTATCCGCAGATCCGCGCCACCAGCGGCTACGGGGACCCACGGGTCCGGCACACCGGCCCCGGCCCCGGCGCGGGAACCGACCAGGAACCCGAGCGCTCCTCGAAACTGACGGCCCGCCTCACCCTCGCCATGACCGTGGTCATCGGGCAGCTCTGGGGTCTGACGGTGATCATCGACGAATGGATGGAGGGGAACACCGGAACAGCCTGGTGGGGGGCCGGTTTCCTCTGTCTGTCGTTCCTCGTCGTGATGGGGCTCTGGCTGATCGATCCGAAGGACCGCTGACGGCCGCCATCCCGCGGGGAGCCGCCGTACCCTGGAAACATGAGCACCGCCCCCGCCCCCGGACCGCGAGATTCGAAGCCGTCGCAGCAGCACCAGGAGCAGCCGCCGCAGGAACCGAAGCCCAAGCCGGTTCTGATCTTCGACGATCCACTGGACCAGCAGTCCGCGGACGATACGGACCGGGGGTGGGGTGAGCGGCCTCCGGCAGGCGGCAGCGCCGCCGATCTGGCGCGCTTCCTCGACGAGAAGCCGCCCCACCACATCTGAGCCGCTACCGGCCCCGCTCCTGTCCGGGGGCCGTGCCACCGCCGTCGCCCGGCCCGCTGCCGCGCTGCGCGACAAGGGCGTCGCGGATCTCCTTGAGCACCTCCAGCTCGCTCACCTCCAGCGTCTCCTGCACGCCTTCCTTGGCAGCCTGCATCGCTGCCCGCCTGGCGAGGTACTTGGCCATCGGCAGCACCATCAGGAAGTAGACGACCGTGGCGGTGATCAGGAAGCTGAGTGCCGCGCTGAGCACCGAACCCCACAGGATCTCGATGCCGTCCGTCGTGCCCGCCTTCGGGTCCGTGACGCAGGGGGCCTTCAGGCAGTAGCGGTACTTCTCCAGGTCCTGGGTGCCGAACGCACCGACCAGGGGGCTGATGACGCCCTTGACGATCGCGTTCACGATGTTGGTGAAGGCCGCACCGATGACGACAGCGACCGCGAGGTCGATCACATTGCCGCGCATCAGGAAGGCCTTGAAGCTTTCGAGCAGACTGACCTTCTTCTCGCTCACAGGTGAGCCTTCTTTCGCATGTGCCGTAGGAGGAGCAAACTGCTCCGCAACCTAAGGCGGGTGAAGGCAAAACTGTCCAATTCGGTACTTCCCCAGGGTGACTTGGCAGCATGTCAGTACGCATGTGATACCGCCACGGCCAGCCGGCCCGTCATGCCCGCCCCGGCCAGCGCCACCGCCGTCTCCCGCTTCACGGAGAGCAACACCAGCGCGCCGCCGTCGCCCGAACCGGCCCCGCCGCCCGCACCCGTGAACTCCGCGCCCTCCACGGAGGTCCGTGGCACCTTTGCCACCCGTACGTCTCTCGCCACCACCCGCGCATCCCTCTGCGCGTCGTCGGACGCGATCACATCGACCCTGTCGCCCGGCCGCAGCAGACGGACCGTCGCCGCATCCGCGATCCGGACCGGTGCAGACACCAGCCGCACCGACGGCCGCCCGGTCTCCGGAGCCGCACCCGGGGAAGCGGCCCTCCCCTCCTCGCCGCCCAGACCGGAGGCCGCGAGCGCGGCAGCCGTCAGCGCGAGCCCCGCGGCCATCGCCCGCCGCTGCCCGCGCAGCATCCGCCGCAGCCGGTGGACCCCGCCGCCACGCACCCGCAGCGGGGCGAACGGGGGCACCCCGACCGGCGCGGGCGCCGACACCGGCGGCCAGGGCGGCCTGACACCGGCGTCCGGGCGGAAGCGGGAGGGCGGACCGGGGGGAGGACCGGACGGAGAAACGGACCGAGAAACGGGCGGAGAGGCGGGCGGAGAAACAGGCGGGGAGGCGGGCGGAGAAACAGAGGGAGAAAGAGAGGGAGAAACAGGCGGATAAACGGAAGGAGAAACGGGCGGAACGTGAGGAGCGGCAGAAGGAACGGGAGCCGTGGAAGGAGCGGTCGGAAACATGGGCGCCACCTGGAATCGAGTGAGGGGAGCCCGGCCGGACGTCCCGGCCGAACTCCCCTCACGATCCACCGTCAGCCGGAATTCCGCTGAGCCCTGTGGACAACTCCGGCGTTGTGGAAAACTCCGTCACCCGCATTCACCACAACACCCATTCACGCGCACCGCGCACCGCAAGTCGTGCACCGTGCACCGTGCATTGCAAGCCGCGCTCCGCGCCCCCGCGGCGCCGCAGCCGAGCACCCGCAGTACCGCACCCGCGCCCCCGCAGCACCGCCAGCCGCACCGCCACCCGCAGCACCGCCCCCGCGCACCGCCACCCGCAGCGCCGCACCCGCACGGCACCCGCCACCCGCAGCACCGCCTCCGCAGCCCCGCACCCGCCGCCCGCAACACCGCCCCCGCAGCCCCGCACCCGCGCTCAGCGCACCCCGCCCTACGGCAGCTCGATGCCCGTGTCGATCCCGTCCAGGGCGTGGACGCACGCGCAGTTGCGGTGCTCGGTGGCCGGCAGCGCGGTCACCGCGTCGAACAGCACCGAGCGCAGCCGGTCCACGTTGGCCGAGAACACCTTCAGCACATCCGCGTGGGAGACGCCCTCGCCCGCCTCGGCGCCCGCGTCCAGGTCCGTCACGAGGGTCAGTGTGGTGTAGCAGAGCCCCAGTTCGCGGGCGAGCACGGCCTCGGGGTGTCCGGTCATCCCGACCACGGACCAGCCCATCGATGCGTGCCAGCGCGATTCCGCCCGGGTGGAGAAGCGCGGCCCCTCGACGACGACCAGGGTCCCGCCGTCCACCGGCTCCCAGTCGCGTCCGCGCGCCGCCGCCAGCGCGGCCTTGCGGCCCTCGGCGCAGTAGGGGTCCGCGAACCCCAGATGCACGACGTTCGGCACGGCCCCGTCGGCGCGGGTCTCGCCGTCGTAATACGTCTGGGCACGGGCCTTGGTGCGCTCGACCAGCTGGTCCGGGATCAGCAGGGTCCCGGGGCCGAACTCCGGCCGCAGTCCGCCGACCGCGCACGGTCCGAGCACCTGACGCACTCCGACGGAGCGCAGTGCCCAGAGGTTCGCGCGGTAGTTGATGCGGTGCGGCGGCAAGTGGTGGCCGCGCCCGTGGCGGGGCAGGAACGCCACCCGGCGGCCGCCGATCTCACCGAGGAAGACCGAGTCGCTGGGCTGCCCGTACGGGGTGTCCACGCGTACCTCGGTGACGTCCTCCAGGAAGGAGTAGAAGCCCGAGCCGCCGATGACACCGATCTCCGCGCCTCCGGCGGAAGCGCCCGGAGCCGTCGCGGATTCCGCGGCGGTCAGCGACCCCGTACCCGTGCCGGTGCCCACGCCCGTGCCCGTGGCCACGCTCGTGCCACCCGTTCCCGTGCCTGTTCCCGAATGCGCCTCTTCGTTCGCCATGCGGCCACAGTATCGGGGGGAAAACGCCGGGACCCCGCCGAGTCGATCGGCGGGGTCCCGGTGAAGCGTGTGGTCGTACGAGGGCTCAGGCGGCCGACGTACCACTCGACGAAGTCGACGCGGATGACGACGACGAGGAGGAAGAAGAGGACGACGAAGACGAAGCTGTCGACTTCGCGTCCGAACCCGTCGACGACGAGGTGGATGCGGAATCGGACGACTTCGAGCCCGACGACGCCGGTGTGCTGCTCGACGAGGAGCCACGGCTGTCGTTCCGGTAGAAACCGGAACCCTTGAAGACGATGCCGACCGCAGAGAACACCTTCTTGAGGCGTCCGTCGCAGCTCGGGCACACGGTCAGGGCATCATCGGTGAACTTCTGCACCGCCTCGAGGCCCTCGCCGCACTCGGTGCACTGGTACTGATAGGTCGGCACTTGCTCCTCCTGGCACTCTCACTCAATGAGTGCTAACGACGCTCCATACTGACGTATTCCGCTCGATCAGTCCACCGTGACCGGCTCGCGGTGACCGATCCCACGTGCCACAGTGCGTCCCGCGGCCTTCGGAGTCAGCCGGGAACGCAGGGCCAGCAGCGTCACCAGCGCCAGTACGGTCCCCACGAGCGGCACCAGGAAGCCGGTGCTCGCCCCGCGGGCGTCCGCGAGCTGTCCGGCCACGGTCACCGCGGCCGCCTGACCGAGCGCCACCGAGCCCGTCAGCCAGGTGAACGCCTCCGTCCGGGCGGACGCCGGGACCAGGGCGTCGACCAGGGTGTAGCCGCTGATCAGCGCGGGAGCGATGGAGAGGCCGACCAGCAGCCCGAGTCCGGCCAGCAGCGGAACCGAGTGCACGGCCCACAGCCCGGACGCGGTCAGGGTCAGCGCCAGATAGCCGATGATCAGCCGGCGGCGCGGGCTGATCTTCCACACGATGGCACCGCAGGCGATGCCGGCCAGCATGTTGCCGGCCGCGAAGATCCCGTACAGCATGCCGTTCACCCCGGGGCGGCCGATCTCCTCGGCGAACGCGGTCAGGGAGACCTGCATGCCGCCGAATACGGCGCCGATGCCCAGGAAGGTGATCGCGAGCACCCGGACGCCCGGCACGGAGAGCGCGGAGGCGTGCGGTTCGGCGGCGGTGGCGGCGTTCCGGGGCGCGGGCTGCGTGGAGCGCTGGGCGGCGAAGAGCAGTCCGCCGACGAGGGTCAGCGCGGCCTCGGTGATCAGCCCGGCCGCCGGGTGCACGCCGGTGCACAGCGCGGTGGCGAGGACCGGTCCGAGGACGAAGGTGAACTCGTCCGTGACGGACTCGAAGGCGGCGGCGGTGGCCATCAGCGGAGAGGCCGGCCGGCCGGGCGCGGCCCCCAGCTTCGCCGCCCAGCGGGCCCGCACCATCGGCCCGATCTGCGGGATCGAGGCACCGGTGGGCACTGCGGCCAGGAACAGCGCCCACAAGGGCGCGTCCGCCAGCGCGAGCGCCGTGAGCGCGCCCACGGAGACGGCGTGCACCAGAACTCCGGGCAGCAGCACCGCGCGCTGCCCGAAACGGTCGGCGAGCTTGCCGCTCTGCGGGGCGAACAGCGCCATGGACACGCCGGAGACGGCGGCGACGGCGCCCGCGCTGCCGTACGAGCCGGTGGTGTGCTGGACGAGGAGCACGATGCCGATGGTCAGCATCGCGAAGGGCTGCCGTGCGGCGAAGCCCGGGAGGAGGAAGGTCCACGCACCGGGGGTGCGCAGCAGTTGCCCGTATCCGGGGCGGTCGGAGACCGTGGACGCCACGGTCCTTGCCTTTCTGCCGCCTGGTGGCCGCGTCTCCTCGGAGCCCTTGTGAGGCCCGTGCGGAGGCTGCGCCGAGAGCTGTCCTCATTCGCGCGGAACTGCGGTAGATGCCGGGCGCTCGCTGCAAAGGGCGAGGGTGCCACGACCGCCATACGGGTCGCGCCAGCTCTGCATCAGGCAGAGTTGGTCGATCAGATTTCCCTCATATTACAGGCAGGAGTCCACGCCTCCCTGCGATCGCGCGCAGGGTGACCATGACCGCCGGTGACCATGACCGCCGGTGATCACCGACCGCCGGTCATCGGTGGTCACCCGCGATCAGTGGCGCGCTTTCGTGGCGGGTCCGCGGCCCGTCGCCAGCCATCCGGCCAGCTTGCCGCCCTCGCCGACCGCCCGCAGCCGGGCCTCCGTCGCGTCGCGCACCGGATCGGTCGCCACGACCAGCAGTTCGTCGCCGCGCCGCAGCACCGTGGCCGGCGCCGGGACGAAGCTCTTCCCGTCCCGCACGACCAGCGTGACGGCGGCTCCGGCCGGCAGCCGGAGCTCGCCGACCTCCACACCGTGCATCTTGGACCTGGCCGGGATCGCGACCGACAGCAGATGCCCGCGCAGCCGCTCCAGCGGCGCGGACTCGATGCCCAGGTCGGCTGCCTCCGACGGATCGTCGGCGATCTTCAGGGCCTTCGCCAGCCAGGGCAGGGTCGGCCCCTGGATCAGCGTGTAGACGATGACGAGGACGAAGACGATGTTGAAGACCCTGGTGCTGCCCTCGATCCCGGACACCATCGGAATGGTCGCCAGGATGATGGGTACGGCTCCGCGCAGGCCCGCCCAGGACATCAGGGCCTTCTCGCGGTGCGGCAGCCGGAACGGCGCGAGACTCACGAAGACCGACAGCGGCCGGGCCACCACGGTCAGCACCAGCCCCACCACCACCGCGGGCCAGAAGTCGTCGACCAGGTCGTGCGGCGTGACCAGCAGCCCGAGCAGCACGAACATGCCGATCTGGGCCAGCCAGCCGAGCCCGTCGGCGAAGCCGCGGGTGGCGGGCCAGTGCGGCAGCTTGGAGTTGCCGAGCACCATCGCGGCCAGGTAGACGGCCAGGAATCCGCTGCCGTGCGCCATGGCGCCGGCCGCGTACGCCGACACCGCGATGGCCATCACGGCGATCGGGTAGAGACCGGACGCGGGCAGGGCCACGTGCCGCAGCCCGAAGGAGCCGAGCCAGCCCACCGCGAGGCCGATGGCCGCGCCGATCGCCAGCTCCAGGGCTATCTCGCCCACCAGGACGTACCAGTGCTCCACGGGGCCGACCGCGGAGAACGCCACCACCAGGATGACCACCGGGGCGTCGTTGAACCCGGACTCCGCCTCCAGCACACCCGTGATCCGGGAGGGCAGCGGAACCTTGCGCAGGACCGAGAAGACGGCCGCGGCGTCGGTGGACGAGACGACCGCTCCGATGATGAGCGCCTGGCGCCAGTCCAGCCCGACGAGATAGTGCGCCGCGCTCGCGGTGACGCCCACGCTGATGCCCACGCCGACGGTCGACAGCATCGCGGCAGCCGGCAGCGCGGGTTTGACTTCCTTCCACTTCGTACCGAGTCCGCCCTCGGCCAGGATGACGACCAGGGCGGCATAGCCGATCACCTGGGTCAGCTCGGCGTTGTCGAACTTGACGTCGAAGATGCCGTCCTGCCCCAGGGCGATCCCGATGCCGAGGTACAGGAGCAGGCTGGGAAGCCCGCTGCGCGAGGAGATGCGTACCGCCGCCACGGCGACGAGCAGGACCAGTGAGCAGACGAGCAGGAGTTCATTGAGCGCGTGGACAGTCAGGGTCCGTTCCTTCCCTGCGTACGCCTGCCGGATCGGCCTCCGGCGGTCAGTACTTCGTTACCTTACCTAATCTTTAACGTTTTCTTGACGCGTTCGAGTGTTCGTGCGAACACCACGCAAGTGGCGGCATCCCGATACCGCGTCCGAGTGGCTTCGGCGCTGCGCCTATGGTTGCTCCTGCACTCCCAGGACCACCCTGCCCCTCGAAGGACAGCGATGCCCGCCAACACAACCGCCTCTTCCGGCTCTTCCGACGCGAAGAAGCCCGGCAGGAAGAAGGGGCGACGCGCCCGCCTGCTCGTGATCGTCCTGGTGCTGGCGCTTGTCGCGGGTGTCGGGTACGGCGCCTACTGGTCCGTGTCCACCGTGCGGGCCTCGTACCCGCAGACGACCGGATCGATCAGACTCGACGGCCTCGCCGCCGACGTCGACGTCAAACGCGACGCGTACGGAATCCCGCAGATCTACGCGGACTCCGACGCCGACCTGTTCCGCGCCCAGGGCTTCGTCCAGGCGCAGGACCGCTTCTGGGAGATGGACGTCCGCCGCCACATGACGTCCGGCCGGCTCTCCGAGATGTTCGGTTCCGGACAGGTGGAGACCGATGCCTTCCTGCGCACGCTCGGCTGGCGGCAGGTCGCGCAGAAGGAGTACGACAACGTTCTGGACGAGGACACCAAGAAGAACCTCCAGGCGTACGCGGAAGGCGTCAACGCGTACCTGAAGGGCAAGGACGGCCGGGACATCTCCGTCGAGTACGCGGCGCTGGGCCTGACCAACGACTACAAGCCCACGGAGTGGACCCCGGTCGACTCGGTGGCCTGGCTCAAGGCGATGGCCTGGGACCTGCGCGGCAACATGCAGGACGAGATCGACCGTTCGCTGCTGACCAGCAGGCTCGACGGGGACCAGATCAAGGACCTCTACCCGGCCTACCCGTACAAGAAGCACGAGCCGATCGTCGGAGAGGGAGCGGTCTCCTCGGTCACCGGCAAGTTCGACCCGGAGGCCCAGCCCTCGGACGGCGTCGGCGAGGACACCCCGGCGGACGCCGCGGAGGGCCTGAACACCCAGCTCTCCTCGCTCGCCGACACCCTCGACGAGATCCCCGCGCTGCTGGGTCCGAACGGCAACGGCATCGGGTCGAACTCCTGGGTCGTCTCCGGGAAGCACACGACCACCGACAAGCCGCTGCTGGCCAATGACCCGCACCTGGCACCGATGCTGCCCTCGCTCTGGTACCAGATGGGACTGCACTGCCGGGAGATCTCGAAGTCCTGCCAGTACGACACCGCGGGCTACACGTTCTCCGGGATGCCCGGTGTGATCATCGGCCACAACCAGGACATCGCCTGGGGCTTCACCAACCTCGGCGCGGACGTCACCGACCTCTTCCTGGAGAAGGTGTCCGGCGACGGCTACCAGTACGACGGCAAGGTGAAGCCGTTCACCACCCGCGAGGAGACCATCAAGGTCGCGGGAGGCAAGAGCCGGCACATCACGGTGCGGGAGACCAACAACGGGCCGCTCGTCTCCGACCGCAGCCGCGAACTGGAGAAGGTGGGCCAGAAGGCCCCCGTCACCAACGCCGCCCCCGACCGCGCCGGTGGCTACGCGGTCGCGCTGAAGTGGACCGCGCTGGAGCCCGGCAAGTCCATGGACGCCGTCTTCGAGCTCAACCGCGCCAAGGACTTCACGTCCTTCCGGGCGGCGGCCGAGCACTTCGAGGTTCCCTCGCAGAACCTCATCTACGCGGACACCAAGGGCAACATCGGCTACCAGGCACCCGGCCGGATCCCGGTCCGTGTCCAGGGCGACGGCACGCTGCCGACCCCCGGCTGGACCTCGGAGTACGGCTGGAAGAAGGACCCGATCCCGTTCGCCGCGCTGCCCTACGAGTACAACCCGGAGCGCGGCTACATCGTCACCGCGAACCAGGCGGTCATCGACGAGAAGAAGTACCCCCACCTGCTCACCAAGGACTGGGGCTACGGCACCCGCAGCCAGCGGATCAACGACCTCGTCGCGTCGAAGATCAAGGGCGGCGAGAAGATCTCGACCGACGACATGCAGAAGATGCAGATGGACAACAACAGCGAGATCGCCGCGCTGCTGGTGCCCAAGCTGCTGAAGATCAACATCTCCGACAAGAGCGTGCGCGAGGCGCAGAAGCTGCTGGAGGGCTGGGACTACACCCAGGAGCCCGACTCGGCCGCCGCCGCGTACTTCAACGGGGTCTGGCGCAACATCCTCAAGCTGGCCTTCGGCAACAAGCTGCCCAAGGAGCTGCGTGCCGAGGGCGACTGCCTCAACGTCCGCCCGGCCGACAGCACCGGCCCGGTGGACGAGCGGCACAAGCTCGTACGGGAATGCGGTCAGCGCGACCCGGACTCGGCGCAGCCGGACGGCGGCGACCGCTGGTACCAGGTGGTCCGGAACATCGTGGACGACCCGGACAACGAGTGGTGGAAGGTGCCCGCCCGGGGCCGTGACGAGGCGCTCGAAAGCCGCGACGACCTCTTCGCCGCCGCCATGGAGGACGCCCGCTGGGAGCTGACGGCCAAGCTCGGCAAGGACATCAGCACCTGGAGCTGGGGACGGCTGCACCAGCTGACGCTGAGGAACCAGACTCTCGGTACCGAAGGCCCCGGTCTTCTCCAGCGGGCCCTCAACCGGGGTCCCTGGAACATCGGCGGCGGCGAGGCCGCGGTCAACGCCACCGGCTGGAACGCGGCGGGCGGCTACGAGGTCATCTGGGTGCCGTCGATGCGGATGGTCGTCAACGTGGGGGACTGGGACAAGTCCCGCTGGATCAACCTGACCGGCGCCTCCGGCCACGCGTTCAGTGCCCACTACACCGACCAGACCGACAAGTGGGTCGACGGCGAACTGCTCGACTGGTCCTTCGGGACGAACGCGGTCGGCCAGGCCACGGTCGACACACTGACGCTGAAGCCATGACGGTGCGGGCCGGTCCGGCGAGAAGCCGACCGGCCCGCCCGGACACCGGACCGGCCACGGAGCTCACCGCCCCGACGGGTTCACCGCCCCGACGGGTTCACCGTCCCGACGGGTTCACCGTCCCGACGGGTTCACCACCCGGACGGGCTCACCGTCCCGCCGGGTTCACCACCCGGACGGGCTCACCGTCCCGCCGGGTTCACCGCCCCGACGGGCTCACCACCCGGCCGGGCTCACCGCCCCGCCGGGCTCATGGGTTCGGCGGCGGGGTGAAGCGCCGTACTCCGGACGGCGTGACCACGGCATCCACGGGGTGGTCGTGCGGTTCCTGAGGGACCCGCGCGACCACCTCGTCGTCGTACAGCAGCACGACCAGCACCGGATGCGCCCCGGCCGCCGACAGCCTGGCCAGCACCCGGTCGTAGCTCCCGCCGCCCCGGCCCAGCCGCATGCCGTCCGCGTCCACCGCGAGGCCGGGCAGCAGGACCGTATCGGCGTCGAGGACCGCGGCGGGTCCCAGGCGCACCCCGGCGGGTTCCAGCAGCCCGCGTCCGGCGGGTACGAGACGGTCCGCGCCCTCGTACGGCGCCCAGTCCAGGTCGTTGTCCGGCAGGAGCACCGGCAGCAGCACCCGTACGCCCCGCGCGCGCAGCGCGTCCAGCAGCACCCGCGTTCCCGGCTCGCGCCCCACGGACACATAGGCGGCGACCGTGCGGGCCTCGGCCAGTTCGGGGACGCGCAGCGCGGCGGCGGAGAGGAGCCGGGCGGTGCGGCCGGCCTCCTCCGCGCTCAGGAGCCGTCGTGCGGCGAGGTGTTCGCGCCGCAGGGGCGCCTTTCCTGAATTGTCGGTATTCAACGGTTGCTCACGCAGTTCTCGTATGGGCTTATTTAAGGCCAAAGTTAACCGGAGGATCATCTTCTGCCCATCCGCACCCGTTATGGTTCTGCGCATGAATGAGCCGTCCCCCAGGATCAGCAAGGCCGTCATTCCGGCAGCCGGTCTCGGTACGCGTTTCCTGCCGGCCACCAAGGCCACTCCCAAGGAGATGCTGCCGGTCGTCGACAAGCCCGCGATCCAGTATGTCGTCGAGGAGGCCGTGGCCGCGGGCCTGTCCGACGTACTGATGATCACCGGCCGCAACAAGCGTCCTCTGGAGGACCACTTCGACCGCAACTACGAGCTGGAGTCAGCGCTGACGCGCAAGGGGGACGCCGCGCGGCTCTCCAAGGTCCAGGAGTCCAGCGACCTCGCCACCATGCACTATGTGCGGCAGGGCGACCCGCGTGGTCTGGGGCACGCGGTCCTGTGCGCGGCGCCGCACGTCGGCGACCAGCCCTTCGCGGTGCTGCTCGGCGACGACCTGATCGACCCGCGCGACCCGCTGCTGGCGCGGATGGTGGAGATCCAGGAGCGCGAGGGCGGCAGCGTCATCGCGCTGATGGAGGTCGACCCGTCGCAGATCCACCAGTACGGATGCGCGGCCGCGGACGCCACCGTCGAGGGCGACATCGTCCGCATCACCGATCTCGTGGAGAAGCCGGACCCGTCCGAGGCGCCGAGCAATCTGGCGATCATCGGCCGCTATGTCCTGGACCCGGCGATCTTCGACATACTGCGGCACACCCAGCCGGGCCGCGGCGGCGAGATCCAGCTCACCGACGCCCTCCAACTGCTCGCCGCCGACGAGAAGATCGGCGGTCCGGTGCACGGGGTCGTCTTCAAGGGCCGCCGCTATGACACCGGCGACCGCGGCGACTATCTGCGTGCCATTGTCAGACTCGCGTGCGAACGTGAAGATCTGGGCCCGGACTTCCGGGCCTGGCTCCGCAGATACGTCACCGAGGAGATGTAGCACCTTGAGCAGCACGATCTGGTCGGTGGACGAGCACCTGGACGACATCCTCGGCGCAGTGAAGCCCCTCGAACCCATCGAGTTGCAGCTGCCCGACGCCCAGGGCTGCGTCCTCGTCAAGGACGTCGTCGTGGAGATCGCCCTGCCGCCCTTCGACAACAGCTCGATGGACGGCTACGCGGTCCGGGTGGCCGACACCGAGGGTGCGAGCGAGGAGTTCCCCGCCGTCCTCACGGTCATCGGCGATGTCGCGGCGGGCAGCGCCGGACTCGCCGACGGCCGGGCCGTGGGGCCGGGGGAGGCCGCCCGGATCATGACCGGGGCCCCGCTGCCCGAGGGTGCCGACGCGGTCGTCCCGGTCGAGTGGACCGACGGCGGCTCGGGCGAGGGCCCGGCCGCCTCCATGCGTGCCCACAGTGACGCTCCCGAGGGGGCCGGCGGCGAGGTCCGGGTGTACCGGCCGGTCGAGGCCCGCGCCCATGTCAGGGACCGGGGCAGCGATGTCCGGCCGGGCGATCTGGCCCTGAGCGCCGGGTCGATCGTCGGCCCGGCGCAGATCGGGCTGCTCGCGGCGATCGGCTGCTCGACCGTCGTCGTGCGCCCCCGCCCGCGGGTCGTCGTCCTGTCCACCGGCAGCGAACTGGTGCAGCCGGGCGAGACGCTGACGGGCGGGCAGATCTACGACTCGAACAGTTTCGCGCTGACCGCGGCCGCCCGGGACGCCGGAGCCATCGCCTACCGGGTCGGAGCGGTGACCGACGACGCGGAGACCCTGCGGGCCACGATCGAGGACCAGCTGATCCGCGCCGACATCGTGGTCACCACGGGCGGCGTCAGCGTCGGCGCCTACGACGTGGTCAAGGAGGCCCTGTCCTCCGTGGGCGACGAGGACGAGCCGGGCAGCGGCATCGACTTCCGGAAGCTCGCCATGCAGCCGGGCAAGCCCCAGGGCTTCGGCTCCATCGGCCCGGACCACACCCCGCTGCTGGCCCTGCCGGGCAACCCGGTCTCCAGCTATGTCTCCTTCGAGCTGTTCGTGCGGCCCGCGATCCGTGCGCTGATGGGCCTGACGGATGTTCACCGGCCCACCGCCACGGCCACGCTGAAGACCGGCAGGGCCCTCTCCTCCCCGGCCGGCCGGCGCCAGTTCCTGCGCGGGACGTACGACGCGGAGGAGGGCACGGTCACGCCCGTCGGCGGTTCCGGATCGCATCTGATCGCCGCCCTCGCCCAGGCCGACGCGCTGATCGTGCTGCCCGAGGACGTCACCTCCGCCGAGCCCGGCACGGAGACCGAGGTGATCCTGCTCCGCTGACCGCGGGCCGGTGGCGGTACGGTGTCTGCCGCTGTGCCTTCCCGGGGGACACCCCCCGGGCCCCGGGCCCGCACCCCGGTGCGGGCCGCGCGGGCAACCGGCGCCCTACCGCTAGGCGGAGTTAGTTGAGTACGCAGAACAGGCTGACGCACCTCGACGAGGCGGGCGCGGCCCGCATGGTCGACGTTTCGGACAAGGACGTCACCACGCGCGTCGCCCGCGCCGGCGGCCGGGTCCTCGTCTCGCCGCGTGTCATCGAACTGCTCCGCGGCGAGGGAGTCCCCAAGGGCGACGCCCTCGCCACGGCCAGGATCGCCGGGATCATGGGGGCCAAGCGCACCCCGGACCTGATCCCGCTCTGCCATCCGCTCGCGCTCTCCGGCGTGCGGGTCGATCTGGACGTCGCCGATGACGCGGTGGAGATCACGGCCACCGTGCGGACCACGGACCGCACAGGGGTGGAGATGGAGGCGCTGACCGCCGTCTCGGTCGCCGCGCTCACCGTGATCGACATGGTCAAGGCGGTCGACAAGAGCGCGGTGATCACCGACGTACGGGTCGAGGCGAAGTCGGGCGGCAAGTCCGGCGACTACCGGCGCACCGCGCCGGAGGAGGCGGGCGCATGACGGCGCCCGGCACGCCGTCGCGCGGAGCCGCGCCGACGCCCGGTGCGCACGCGGCAAGCGCCCCCTCCGGCTCCGCCCTGCCGACCCCGTACGCCGCCCTTGTCGTGACCGCGTCCAACCGGGCCGCGGCCGGTGTCTACGAGGACAGGGGCGGACCGATCGTCGCCGAGGCGCTCACCGCCCTGGGCTTCGCCGTGGACGGGCCGCAGGTGGTCCCCGACGGCGACCCGGTCGAGGAAGCCCTGCGGGCCGGGGCGGCGGCCGGGTACGACGTGATCATCACCACCGGCGGTACGGGCGTCTCGCCCACCGACCGCACCCCCGAGGCCACCCGCCGCGTCCTCGACCGCGAGATCCCCGGCATCCCCGAGGCGATCCGCGCCGAGGGCCGCGAGAAGGTCCCCACCGCGGCCCTTTCCCGCGGCCTCGCGGGCGTCGCGGGCGGCACCCTGATCGTCAACCTGCCGGGCTCCACCGGCGGGGTGCGCGACGGCCTCACGGTGCTGAGCCGGCTGCTGGTGCACGCCGTCGACCAGCTGCGCGGCGGCGATCACCCCCGACCGGGGAGCCCGAGCTGAACGTGTCGAACTGGCCGGTGGTCCTGGCCGACGGCGGGGTCGTCCTCCGCCCGATCAGACTGCGCGATCAGCGCGAATGGCGTGAGGTCAACCGGCGCAACCGTGAGTGGCTGCGCCCCTGGGAGGCGACCGTCCCACCGCCCGCCCCGGGCGGCCCGGTGGCGCAGCGCCCCACCTACCGGCAGATGGTCCGGCATCTGCGCTCGGAGGCGAACGCGGGCCGGATGCTGCCGTTCGCCATCGAGTACGAGGGCCGGCTCGTCGGCCAGCTCACGGTGGCGGGGATCACCTGGGGCTCGATGTGCTCCGGGCACGTGGGCTACTGGGTCGACCAGAGCGTGGCGGGCCGCGGTGTGATGCCGACGGCCGTCGCACTCGCCGTCGACCACTGTTTCCGCACGGTCGGCCTGCACCGGATCGAGGTGTGCATCCGCCCCGAGAACCGGCCCAGCCGAAGGGTCGTGGAGAAACTCGGATTCCGTTCGGAAGGGGTGCGTCCGCGCTACCTCCACATCGACGGGGCGTGGCGGGACCATCTGATCTTCGCGCTGACCGCCGAGGAAGTGCCTGACGGGATGCTCCGGCGATGGCGTCGGGTGCGGCCGAGGGCTCCGCACAGCCCAAAGGAATGAAATAGGTGTTCGAATTCGGCCGAGGTGTGATGTCGATGTCTCCGCAAACATCATCGGTTGATCTGAACAATCACAAAAAAAGTCCCTGATACCAGCCTGATCGTGCGACACACCGGCCCAATTGGCGGATCCCTCCGTGCAAACCCCTCTACGGTGTGAGCGTGAGCAGCAGCGGCCTCATCTACGCAGTCATCGTCGGGGCCTGGGCCGCCTACTTGGTGCCGATGTGGCTCCGCAGGCAGGACGAGCTCAATGAAGCCCGTCCTACGGAACGCTTCAGCACCGCCATCCGGCTGCTGTCCGGACGGGCGGCGATGGAGCGCCGGTACGCCAAGGAGCTGCGGGACCGCACCGCCGAGGAGGCGGGGCCCGACGTCGACCCGGACGCGGAAACGGACCGAATGGAATCCGTTGACGTCCGGGCCTTTTCCGCGCCTCCGGCGCATACCGAAGTCCGGATGCACGACCCGGCGCACGCCCCCGACCGCTCGCCCGGCCGTCCGGTTGCGGACCGTCAGGCGTCCGAGCGGCAGGCGCACGACCGCCCCGCGTCCGGTCACCAGGCGATGGACCGGCCCGAACCGGCGCGCCCGCCCCAGCAGCGCACGCGCGGCGCGGACGCCGAGCGCGTGCGGCGTGCCAAGCGCTCGCAGGTCCTGGCCCGGCGCAGAAGGACCACCGTCGTCCTGTTCCTGGGCTTCACGCTCGGCGCGGTCGTCGCGGCGGTCGGCGGGCTCAGCTTCCTCTGGGCGCCCGCCGTGCCCGCTGTGCTGCTCAGCACGTACATCGTGCATCTGCGCGCCCAGGAGCGGCGCCGGTTCGCCTTCACCATGGACCGCCGCCGGGCGGAGGTGGCCGCGCAGCGTCTGCGCGAGAGCCGCCCGCGCCGGCACCAGCCCGCGGCACCGGCTCCCGCCGAGCCCGACGAGGAGCCCGAAGCGCACCACCCCCAGCCGGAACCCGCGCCCGTGGTCTCTCCGCAGGAGGCCGGACGCCGCGCCCTCGTCGAGCAGACGGACCACGCGGAGTGGGTGGACCAGCAGCGCGACCGCGGCCCGGCCCAGGGCGACAGCTGGGAGCCCGTCCCGGTCCCGCTCCCCACCTATGTCACCGCCCCGGTGGCCCCGCGCGCCACGGGCGGGGTGGAGGTCGGTGACCCGGAGACCTGGAGCGCGGCCCGTTCCAGCACGGCCGAGCCCACCCAGACCGGCACCTCGCACCCCACGGTCCCCGCCGCGGACCCGGCACCACGCCGGCGCACGAACCAGCCCCGCCGCACCCGCGACCGGGGCAGGACCCCCCTCTTCGACCAGTACGACGACGAGGACCGACCCCGAGCGGCCAACGAATGAGGCGCCCGGGACTCCGACGCGGCTGACCAGCGGGGAACGGATTTCCAAGCACCCCTTTGGGGGTGCTAGAGTTTCACTCGTTGCAAGGGCCTGTGGCGCAGTCTGGTAGCGCACCTCGTTCGCATCGAGGGGGTCTGGGGTTCAAATCCCCACAGGTCCACAACGCAACTGTTCTTGAGTTTGCTCAGGAAGAGTTCAGAAGATCCCGTCCGATCGTAAGATCGGGCGGGATCTTCGTCGTTTCAGGAGTCGTTCGACGCCTGCTCGGGTGCTCGGCGGTGCATCGGGTTGCCGATGTTCATGCCGGCGCTCTTGAGGCGACCGTTGAGGCCCACGTTGTGGGAGCGGACCGGCTGGTGAATCCGCTCGCAGGTGGGGCTGAGGTAGGGGCTGTCCTGCCGGAACCTGGCCTTCTTCAGGTCTCCGGCTGCGTCGGCGGGGACGCTGATCGCGGATGCTCCGCAGACGGCGGGGCAGCGTCCTCACCCGGCAGGCTCAGCGTGTACTGGACTCCCCAGGCGGGAGGCGGGAGGCGGGAGGCGTGGGGGCCATCAGCTGCACTGCCAGGTGAACATCGCCCGCTCGAAGCGCCGCGCGGCCAGATCCTCCGGGCGGATCAGCCAGTACAGGGCTCCGCCATCGCCCCACATCATGTCCGCGGCGTCCTCGCTGTCGAACTGGGCCAGCAGCACCCAGTTGCCCGCCTCCTCGGACAGCCGCGGGTCGTCCCAGGACACCTCGCCGTCCAGAACCGCCTCCGCGATCTCGATCTCCACAGGGTTCTGCACCGAATGAGCGTGCCCGCCGATCTGATGCCCCGCCTCATCGTCGAACTCCCACAGCGCCTCAAGGAACTCCTGCGAGCAGACGGGGTGGTCGTACCGGTTCCCCAGCGGGGCGCCCGGGGCGAAGGCGGCCCGGACGGACGGATGCCAGGGCTCGGTCGCCGTCATCTCCACCCGAGCGGTCAGTGGGACCACGGGATACGGCTTGAGCCCCGCAGGCGTCCTGCGCTCCGCCACCTCCTCGGCAGCCGCCACATGGAGCACGCGAGCGCCCGCCCAGCTCTCCCTGTCCTCAGCGATAACGAGAGCATCGCCGTCGTCCAACTGACCATCAAAGTAGAAGAACAGCAGCGTCCCCGCCGCGGGCAGAGAGATGTCCAGCGCAGCAGCCGGCAGGCGCGCGCAGTCGATCGAGGCGATGAAGGAGAGCGGACCGTGACCATCCCATGCCGGCCACTCCGCGGTGGCCGGCAAGGCGGGCAGGCCGCCAAGCCGGCCGACCACGTCGTCGGAGCCAGCCGCTATCTCAAGACGCGTACCAGGGCGAAGCAGACCGAGCCACTTCTCGGCAACCTCAGGCGGCAGATGCCGCAGGGTAAGAGAGCGCAAGGCATCTTGGGAACCACGGGTCATGCCCCCGATCATCTACGGTGCCACCGACAGCCCGCCCGGCAGTCGCTCCCGAGAGCACGCGCAGCCACACGTCCGTGACCATCTGATCAGTGACTCGCACGGATGCCGAGCCGGACTGATGCAGGAGGCGCGGTTCAGGCGGGCCACAGGCTCTGGATGCCGACGCGTGGGGACTGGCGCTCCAGAGTGAACTCCAGCAGCCCGGGTCCGGGGCTACCGCGCACTGAACAGCGATGCCACGGACGAGGCCAACGGCTCCGCAGCCGAGCAGTGGCCGGCAGTTCGGCGACCTGGACCTCGTCGTGACTCCCGCCGCAGCGAAACCGGTGGCGCACGGCAAGACAGCGATTCCTCCGCTATCAGCGGTCCTGCGACGCGCTGATGGCTGTGTGGTTGTGCCTGCTTCGCCGACGCTGCTTCTATGGTGCGGGCGGTGGGGCGGAGCTGTTCGACTCCGGCTCCTCGACAGGGTCTTCGTACGGGTCCGAAGTCTCGGGGATGTCGCCGAGGGTGTAGTTCTCTTCCTTTCACAGGCGCTGGTCGCGCAGGAAGGACTCGATGTCCGCAGGTTCTCGACCATGAGTCGGATGGCGCTCAACAGCGTCTGGGCGAAACGGCCGCGGCTCTGGCGCTTTTCGCGGGGAATAATTCATGGATTCCGTGGAGCTCGTAACGGGATCTTGTTGAAATGCCCCGGTCCGGCATGACCGTTGTGGCGATCTGGTCGTTCGGGAGGGTGCGACGACTCGACCGTGGATCGTGCACGACGACTTGTGGGCGCTGATTGAACCGTTGCTCCCGCCCTGGCCCGATCGGTCACCGGGGCCGAAGCCGGTGGACGACCGGCTGTGCCTGCAGGGAATCTTGTACGTTCTGTGCAACGACATAGCCCGGCAACTCCTGCCGCTGGAGCTGGGGTTCGGCTCCGGGCAGACCTGCTGGCGGCGCCTGGGCCGCTGGCAGCGGGCCAGGGTCTTCGACCAGCCGCACCGCATCCTGCTCGCCGGGCGGAACGCAGCCGGCGAACTCGACTGGTCTCGTGTGTGCGTGGACGGCTCCCACATCCGCGCGAAAAAAGGGGCGCTGCAACCGGGCCGCCGCCGGTCGACCGGCGGGAAGACGGGCAGCAAGCGCCACCTGATCTGCGATGGCAAGGGCACCCCGCTCAAGGTCATGATCACTGCGGCGAACGTCAACGACGTCACCCAGACCCGCGCCCTCGTGGACAGCATCCCACCCGTGGCCGGACGCGTGGGCCACCCCCGCATGCGCCCCGAGACCCTGCTTGGGGACAAGGCGTATGGCTCCCGGGCCGTCCGCGGTGAACTCCGCACACGCCGGATCCTGCCGGTCATCTCCCACAGGGGCGCACCGAACATCAAGGGTCTGGGTAAGCTCCGGTACGTCGTCGAACAGACCTTCGCCCTGCTCCACCAGTTCAAATGCCTCGCCGTCCGCTGGGAACACCGACCCGAACTCCACGACGTCTTCAGGTCGTTGGCCTGCAGCCCCAACTGCTGGAGACGTCTCAAGAAGACCCCGCCCATGACCCCTTTGCGAACTCGGTACAACGACACCCGGCGCCGCGATCGTGGTGCCGGGCTTTCGCCCGATCCGGCACCGGGTGCGTCGACTTCTCGGATCAGCAGGCATCCCTTGGACAGTTCATACGGGATGTCCCATCACGCTTCGCCGGCGGAGAGTTGCGCGACGTGCACGCGCCGCCCGAGCCTCAATGAAGGAAACATCATGTCCACACCCTCCAGCTCCACCGAAGGGCTATCGCTCCCCGCGGAACGGCTCCGCCGCGGCGGGTTCTACCTCGCTCTGGTCCTCGCGGGGATGCTCTGCCTGGTGCTCCTCGAAGGACTCGTCTCATTGGTGATCAACGTGTTGATCATGGGTGAAGGCATTGAGTCCATGGGCTGGATGGGCGTCGGCGGATACGTGGGGCTGCCGGTGATCGGAGGAGTGGTGACCCTGCTGCCGCTGCTCGTGATTGTGTGGCTGCATCCGGGTCTGCGTATCGATTCAACGGGTATGAGCAAGGTGTGGCGTCACCGCACGGAGACCGTGCGGTGGGCTGATATCGACAAGGTTCAGTTCAACAGCAGGCGGAGCTACCTGTTGCTGGTACTGAAGCCGGGCGCGCACCCGGGGAAGCCGAACGGCGCCGGCAGGCCGAGAGTGGTTCTGATCCACTCCCTCGGACAGTCCCTCTGGAGCCGCCGGAGGCCGACTCACCCCGACCTGATCATCGGCGCGGTCGAGCGGTTCGCCCCCGGAATGTTCACCGTCGAGCGCTGGAACCTGGGCAAGGGCGGCGCGAAAGGTGCGGGCACCTCGGCGTAGTCGGGATATGCGCGGTCCGGGGCGCCCCCAGTTTTGGACTTGAAGCTCCACTTTCGTCGAGCAGGGCGAAGGGCTGCTCGACTACGTAGCGGAGCTTTCCCAGGCCCTTGATGCTGGGGGTGCCCTTGCGGGAGATGACCGGCTCGAATGCCTCGTGTGCGGCTGTGACGCGGACCGATCAGAGGTTGGCCGGCGGATGTCGACCGATGCCGTGCGGTGCGGATTCGTGCTGCCGGCTGGGCCCGGTGGAGCCGGAACGGACTCTTGAGGCGGCCGTCGAGGCCCTCGTCGGTACGGCGGATCGGCTTGTGGATGCGCTCCCAGGCCTGGCTGAGGCAGTGGCTGTCCTGTCGGCGCATCCGCCACTGGCGTATTCGCGGGTGCCGCCGGAGACCTGGAGATCGCTGACCCTCGACACGTTGCAGCGTTGGCTGGAAGCCGACTGCGCTCCGCTGCCAGTCGATCAAGTTGTCGCAGGCACATGGTGGAATGGCGCGATGGCGTGGGATGAGTGGGAGAACTCGAAGGCAGCGGTGGCCGCCGGTCGGCAAGCCTCGATGCGACTCAACCAACTGCCGGGCGGCTCAGGGGGCGGCGGACAGGCCGACCTCGTCGTGAACCAGGACGACCTCGGCGGTGTCGGCCACGAGGCCTTCATGCTGCACAGCCAGTTGCGCAAGCAGGCCGACATCGCCGGAGCCGGCGCCGACAAGGAGGGGGCCGGCTCCACGATGCAGGCAGCAGCAGCATTGAAGGGCAGCGGCTTCGCCCTCGGTGATGAGCTGCAGACGACGGTGTCTGTATGGACCTCTCAGGTCAAGAGCGTTCTCCAGGCCTGTGCGCACATTTCGAACCACCTGGACTACTCGAAGAAGGCACACGCCGAGGACGACGCCGCGATCGCCGCGTCCCTCCGGAACAGGGACGGCTCGGCCGTGCCCGCTTCCCGTCTCGCCGAGTACTTCAAGTAGTAGAGGACGAGCACGTCATGAACTACACAGAGCTCATGGAATTCGACCTCGGTAAACTGGGGACGGCGGTAGCCGACTGGAAGCGCGTGGCCGGGGAGATGCAGCGGCTCGGCGGTGAGGCCCGCGACGGTATGAAGGCGAAGGCTGACAAGGCACGTTGGGCGGGTGCCAACGAGGGCGTGACCCGAGCCTTCGTCGACAAGACGGTGAAGGAGTTCGGGGACCTCCACGCGGAGGCGCAGAGCATCTTCAGTGTCCTCGATGATGCGCACAGCGAGCTGAAGAGCATCCAGCAGAAGGCCAGAAGCGTGACCGCCGAGGCCAAGGAGAAGGGCTTCAGCGTCACCGGACGCAAGGACGGAACCGTAGTGATCGCGGACGCCGTCATCTGCGAGGTGGATGGGCCCGGTCAGCGGAAACGCGACATGATGCAGTGGTACGCCGACACACTGACCGGGATCGTGAGCCACGCCACCGAGGTGGACGCAGCTGCGGTACGGGCGCTGCGTGGGAGCCACGGCAGTGATCCGAACAACGCCGGCCACGCGTCGTACACGTCACTCGATCAGGACATGCTGCCCCGCGCCATGAAACTCGCCGGCCTGGGAGAGGACGCCGACGACAAGCAGCGCAAGGAACTGCGGCGGCTGTGGCAGTCCCTGAGCCCCGAGTCCCGGGCGCAGCTGTGGACGCAGCACAAGGACGAGTTGTTGGCGGCCGGCCTGTTGTCCCCTTCGGTCAAGCGGGTTGCCGCCGACAACGGGGCCGGACCATACGATGTCGATTCACCGGGCTTCGGGGACTACTGGGAGGAGTTCCAGGCCAACGGAATCTCGAACGGCGGTGACTTCGTCGGCAAGACGGATGCGGCCCGGCATATGGACCACTACCTGAACGGGACCGGCAGGACGCTCGACCTCGATGTCGACCGGATGCTGAGTGACGAGAACGACACGGTCCTGCAGGACGTGTCGGCGGCGACGCGTGCCAAACAGGAGGACGCGTGGCGCCGCCAGGCGCTGGAGGCCTTCGCGCAGTCGGGCGGCAAACCCATCGCGATCCCGGTAGAGACCGCGGGTCAGGGTTACACCCACGACAAGGGGTCGGACGGGACAGCGAACTGGTACCTGGCCGTGGGAAGCGCCATGACCAACACCACGGGTGTAGTGACGGCGGTCCCCGGCCCGGACGGCAAGCCGCAGGTCAGCATCGACTATCAGGTCAATGTGTGGGACCGGTACAACTGGGACCCCGGGAAGGCCACGCCCATCGGTCCGACCACGGTGACCGACGCCGACATGGCCCGCATGCACACGACGGGACAGGCAAGGGAGTTCGACATGAGGGGGAGCAGCTCGGTGCAGCAGCACGACATGGGTTCGGGCGCCGCCTGGCCCGACCCGAAGGAGCCGGGGCGGGATGGCACGCGTACCGACATCGGCCGGAACGGGGACGCCCGGTGAGCCTGACGCGAGTGAGGACCGGGCGCCCGCTGCTTGTCGTCGGCGTGGGATTGCTCGCTGGTCTGCTGGTCGGATGCACGGGGTCGACGGCCGAGCAGGGGGGTCGGAACGTGAGCCGCTCACCGGGACGGCAGGTGCCGTACTGGATGGACGGGGTCACCGTGGAATCGGTCGCCAAGACCTTGCAGGTGCAGGTGCCCTCGACAGCGACTGAGGCCAAAGCCGCTTACCAGAAGGGCTTCCAGGACGACGGCCTGCTTTTGTCCTTCGTTCTGCCCACCGGTGCGGTGGACGGCTTTCTCACGCAGCTGAAGCCGGAGCAACCGCTCAGCCTGCGGGAACAGCCACTCGCCCGTAAGTTGAACCCGACGACGCCGTTCTCGCACCTCGGGCTGCCGGAGCCCGATCTGCTGGCGAGGGTCCGCGAAGGCCAGGTATGCGCGCCGTGCGAGGATAACCTCAACTGGCTGCAGGTCGCGGTGGCGCAGGTCGACGACCGCACCAGCCGGGTCTATCTCAGCGGCGTCGACTGAGCACCGCTGGGTGAGATATCCGGCGAGCTGTGCGGCACTGTGTCCGGCTGCCCGCCCGTCGGCCGGATCTATCGCGGCACCGGGCGCCACAGCTGGTTGTATCCGGGGGCCGAGCACTGGGCCTGGACGACGTCCGCGCCGTGTCTCACGCTGTTGTGCGCGACATCGAGACAGTGCCCGGAGTGCTTGGCCTCAAGCTTGTAGTTCGCGTGGATCCTCGGCATTTCCTGGCCGTCCGCCCTGCGCTCGTACTGCGGCCCGCCGAAGAATCCCCAGGCCTGGTTGTCGCCGCCGTGGCAGTCGGCCTGGACGACCCGTGCGGCATGAGCGCTGCCGGCATGTGCGACATCGAGGCACAGGCCCGAGTGCAGGGTCCTGATGTGGAAACGGTCCCCACCCAGCGGCTTGATGTTCCACGCCTGGTTGGTGTTGCCGGGTGTGCAGGTGGCCTGGACGACCTTCGCGCCGTGGTGCAGGGCCTTGGCCGCGACATCGAGGCACATGTCCGAGTGCGCGACGCGGAGTTCGTAGTACCCGTCACCGGCAGGCTCCGAGGGTGCCGCGCCTGCTGAACTTCCGAGGCCCCAGCACGCGGCGCTCAGCGCCACGGCGCAGGCATGGCGCAGGCATGGCACGCCATGCGGTTCTTGAGTGAGTCTTCATGGTCATGGAACCGTCCTTGACCAAGTCGCCGCCCGCGCGCGTGTCCCCGAGGGTTCGTTGATGCGTCAAACACCCTGCTCTCAGGACAACTTGCGTGTCCGGATCTTGTTCACCGTTCGTGTGCGCGCGACTCCACGGGGTGCAGGTCCGGCCCGGCTGCGACATACCTCTCAGGTGTCCCGCGCCTCGGTCCGGGTACTGCCGGTGCCCTACACGTAAGTCCTCATCCGGGCGGACGACCGGTGGTGGAGGAGTTGGAAGGGTGGAACCGGCAAACACGCGTTCGTCCGACCGAGGGGAATTCCCGTGTCACGTCGTTTGACCTGTGCCGTTGTCGCCACACTCTTCCTGGCGGTGGCCGCGCCCACGGCTGTCGCCGCGGAGCCCGGTGCGGAGGGGGCCGCCGCCGCTCCGTCCTCCAGGCCCGGTGAGGATGACCGGCAAGCAGCCCTGCGCGGAGTGACGGACGCCGGGGCGGTGTCCGCGATAGCCAAGGTCCGGGACGGGGGCGGGACCTGGCGGGGGAGTACGGGGGTGTCCGATCTCGTGGGTGGGGCGCCGGTGCGGGAGGACGGGCGGTTCCGGATCGGCAGTGTCACCAAGATGTTCGTCGCCACCACCACGCTCCAGCTGGTCGGTGAGGGACGGCTCGGCCTGGAGGACTCCGTGGAGAGTCATCTGCCGGGACTGGTGCCCAACGGGCAGAACATCACCGTCCGCCAACTGCTCAACCACCGCACGGGACTGTTCGACGTCATCAACGAGACCACCGAGATATTTCCCGAGCCCACCGACGCCCAGGGCTTCCGGGACTGGATCGCGGCGGGCGGGCTGAACCGTACCTTCACGGCACGCGAGCTGGTGACCAAGTCCGTGGCCCACCCGCCCCACTTCGAGCCCGGCGCGAAGTACCGGTACTCCAACACCAACTTCACGCTCCTCGGCATGATCATCGAATCGGCGACCGGGAACTCCTACGCGCACGAGATCCGCCACCGCATCCTGCGCCCGCTCGGGATGACGAAGACCAGCCTGCCCGGCGCCTCCGCGGTCATCCCGGGCCGCCACGCGCACGGTTACTGGACCACCGTCGACGGCGCCGGTACGCCGAACCCCGTCAAGACCGACATCGACGTCACCCGCCACAACGCCTCGTGGGCGGGCTCCAGCGGCGGCATCATCTCCACCACCGCGGACCTGCTCCGGTTCGACAAGGCCCTGCTGCACGGGAAGCTGCTGGCCCCCGAGCAGCAGCGTGAGATGACCACCATGCTCAGCACCGGCTCCGACAAACTGGCGTACGGGATGGGCCTGGCCAGTACCCCCCTGTCCTGCACCACCGTGCTCGGCCACTCCGGCACGGTCCTCGGATACGGCACCCATCTCTGGGGCACGGCCGGCCGGCAGGTCGCGCTGTCCTACACCCCGCGCGGCGACAAGGCCGAGAAGGACGCACAGGCCAAGGCGGTCGGCGCGTTCCTCGAAGCCGCCTTCTGCGGCTCCGGCCGAGGCCGGTAGGCACGGGTACGTCCCGCCGGTTCTGGCATGATCCGTCACCATGAACCGGATTCCCGGCTGCGTCGCCTGTGGTGGAACGGTGGCCCCCGACGGCCGCTGCTGGGACTGCGGTGCGGCACAGCCGTCCTTCCGCGCGCATGTGGAGCTCACCGCGGACGGCGGTGCGGCGGGGGTCAGCGACCGGGGCAGGCGGCGGGACATCAACGCGGACGCCATGGTGCTGACCGGGGTGGGCAGTTGGACGGTCGGCGTCGTCTGTGACGGTGTGTCCATGTCGCCCCGGTCGGAACGGGCCGCCCAGGTCGCGGCCGAGACAGGAGCGAACGCCGTGGTGGCGGGGCTGGCGGCGGGTGCTCTGCCCGAGGACGCGCTCGCCGACGCGGCCGTTCGTGCCGGGCGGGCGGTCGCGGCCCTCGCGGCGTCGGTGGACGCGGCCCCGGCGTGCACGTATGTCGCGGGCATCGCGGGACCGGAGGGCATCTGGAGCGCGTGGATCGGCGACAGTCGTGCCTACTGGCTGCCGGACCGGGGCCCGGGGAAGCGGATGAGCGAGGACGACACCGGCGAACACGGTGCCCTGGCCGCCTGGCTGGGGGCGGACGCCGGTGCGCCGGTGGCCCGTATCCGCAGCTACCGGCCGGGCGGGGCGGGCTGTCTGCTGCTGTGCACGGACGGGCTCACCCGTGGTCTGCCCGACCCCGACGCGCTGCGGGCCGTACTGACCCGCGGCCGGTCCGGGGCGGCGGCGGGCGGCGGACTTCTGGGCGGCGCCCGCGCGTTGGTCGATCACGCCCTCGACACCGGGGGACACGACAACATCACCGCGCTGCTCATCCCCGCCGGGGCGGCCGGCGGCTGAACCCCGTATCCGGACCCCGTATCCGGACCCCGTATCCGGACCCCGTATCCGGCCCCCTCGCCTACGCTGGTGCCGCTCGCCCGGGTTCCCGGTGCCGGTGGCCGAGCGGGCCGCCTCGCTCCGGGGCGAGCACCGTCCCGCCCGCGACCACCGCACGGAGGAGCGTCCCGTGACTGCCGAACTGCCCCACCCCCGCGTCGACACCGGCAAGCCGCACCCGGCGCGCGTCTACGACTGGCTCCTCGGCGGCAAGGACAACTACCCGGTGGACCAGGCGGTCGGCGAGAAGCTGCCCGCCGAGGCGCGGGCCAACGCGGCGCGGAACCGGGCGTTCATGCACCGGGCCTCCGCCTGGCTGGCGCACCGGGGGATCGACCAGTTCCTCGACATAGGCACCGGCATTCCCACCGCGCCGAATCTGCACCAGGTGGTCCAGGACATCGTGCCGTCGGCCCGGATCGTCTACGCCGACAACGATCCCATCGTCCTGCGGCATGCCGAAGCGCTGCTCATCAGCAGCCCCGAAGGCGCCACCGACTACCTCCACGCCGATGTCACGAAGCCGGAGGCGATCCTCGAACACGCCCGTGAGCTGCTGGACTTCGACCGGCCCGTCGCCCTGTCGCTGATCGCGCTCATGCACTTCCTGCCCGACGGCCAGGACCCGTACGGCATCACCCGCACGCTCGTGGACGCCCTTCCCCCGGGCAGCTTCCTGGTCCTCTCGCACGGCACCGCCGACCAGCACCCGGAGCTCCGCCAGGAGACCGAGAGCGCCTACCGGAAGGGCGCCATGGCCCTGCGGATGCGTACCCGTGCCGAGGTCGAGCCGTTCTTCGAGGGGCTGGACCTCGTCGCGCCGGGCCTGGTCACCGCGACCGAGTGGTACCAGCGGGAGCCCGCGCCGGAGAGCGAGCGCAGCGGCTTCTACGTGGGTGTGGCGCGGGTGCGCTGAGCGGCATGCACGATGATCGGGTGTGGCGGGACGGCCGGCCGGCCGCCGGCGACGGGCGGGACAGTGGGGATGGGGACGGAATGGACTTCGTGACCGGGAACGGCAACGCCCTCGCGTACGACGACCGGGGGCCCTCCGACGGCCTGCCGGTCGTCCTGGTGCACGGGCACCCGTTCAACCGGACGATGTGGAACCCGCAGGCCGAGGCGCTGGTGCGGGCCGGGTACCGGGTGATCGCGGCGGATCTGCGCGGGTACGGCGACAGCGCGGTCGTCCCGGGCCGCACCCTGCTCGCCGACTTCGCCGGGGACACCGCCGAGCTGCTGGACCACCTGGGCATCGGCCGGGCGGTGGTCGGCGGGCTCTCCATGGGCGGCCAGATCGCCATGGAGTTCCACCGGCTGTACGGGTCCCGGGTGGCCGCCCTGGTGCTCGCCGACACCTCCCCGGTCGCCGAGACCGAGGACGGCAAGGCCTTCCGCAACCGGCTGGCCGACCGGCTGCTCGCCGAGGGGCTGGACGGCTACGCGGCCGAGGTCATCGACAAGATGGTCGCCCCGTACAACGTGACGGGGATGCCCGAAGTCGCCGCGCGGGTCCTGGACATGATGCGGGCGACCGCACCGGAAGGGGCCGCGGCGGCGCTGCGGGGCCGGGCCGAGCGCCCCGACTACCGCGACTCGCTCGCGGGGGCCCGGGTCCCCGTGCTGATCGTCGTCGGGGAGGACGACACCTATACGCCGGTCGCGGAGGCGGAGGCCATGCACCGGCTGGTCCCGGACTCCGGGATCGTGGTCGTCGGGCGGGCCGCCCATATGCCCAACCTGGAGCGGCCCGAGGAGTTCAACGCCGCGCTGCTGGAGTTCCTCGCGCGGCTGTGAGCGGCGTGCGCGGAGTCCGGGCCCGGGCCCGGGCCCGGGGCCGGAGCGGCCGCCGGGCCCGCCGGAGCGGCGTTCGCGGTGCTCAGGCCTGCTGGAGGGGCTTGGCGAAGCACCTGCTGCTGTCGTACGTGCGGTAGTGGCCGAACTTCTCGCAGGGCGCGTAGCCGCTGGAGGTGTACAGGGCTATCGCCTCGGGCTGCTGGTCCCCGGTCTCCAGCACCATGCGGGTGCGGCCCGCCGCCCGCGCGTCGGCCTCCAGGGCGGCGAGCAGACGCCGCGCCAGTCCGTTGCCGCGGGCTTCGAGCACCACGTACATGCGCTTGAGCTCGGCGTCGCCGTCGGCGTAGCCTTCCTCGTTCCGCTCCTGGGCACGCCAGCCGCCGGTGGCCACGGGGTTGCCCGACGCGTCGTAGGCGAGGAGATACAGACCGTTCGGCGGTTCGAACATCGTGGCGTCGAGGGGTGTGGCATCGCCCTCGCCGTCCCCGTAGCGCTCGGCGTACTCAAGCTGCACCTGATCGTTGAGCTTGACGGCGTCGGGGTGATCGAACGGCTGGGTCTGGATATTCATACGGAGTATGGTACATCTATGCGGATCGGCGATGTCGGTATGGTGCCTAAATGTTCAATGTGACCTCTGTGAATGTCAACGGGCTCCGTGCCGCCGCGAAGAAGGGCTTCGTCGAGTGGCTCGCGTCGACCGACGCCGATGTGATCTGCCTCCAGGAGGTCCGCGCCGAAGCGGACCAGCTGCCCGCCGAGGTGCGGGATCCCGACGGCTGGCACACCGTGCACGCCCCCGCCGCCGCCAAGGGGCGGGCCGGGGTCTCGCTCTACTCAAGGCAGGCGCCGGAGCGGACGCAGATCGGTTTCGGCGGCTTCGGGGTGGCCGGGAGCGAGGAGTTCGACACGAGCGGGCGGTACGCCGAGATCGACCTGCCCGGCGTCACGGTCGCGAGCCTCTATCTGCCCTCGGGTGAGGTCGGCACCGAGCGCCAGGAAGAGAAGGAGCGCTTCATGGCGGCCTTCCTGCCCTATCTGAAGGGGCTCCGGGAGCGGGCCGCCGCGGAGGGGCGCGAGGTCGTGGTGTGCGGCGACTGGAACATCGCCCACCAGGAGGCGGACCTCAAGAACTGGAAGTCCAACAAGAAGAACTCCGGCTTCCTCCCCGAGGAGCGGGAGTGGCTGACCCGCGTCCTGGGCGAGGCCGCCTATGTGGACGTGGTGCGCGCGCTGCACCCCGGCGTGGAGGGCCCCTACAGCTGGTGGTCCTACCGGGGGCGGGCCTTCGACAACGACTCCGGCTGGCGCATCGACTACCAGATGGCCACCCCGGGGCTGGCCGGTCGCGCGGTGAAGGCCTGGGTCGAGCGGGCCGCCACGCACGAGGAGCGGTGGAGCGACCATGCGCCGGTGGCGGTCGTGTACGACAAGTGACGGGTGGCCGCGCCGTTGCGCGCCCTCGGGTGCGGAGCGGCGCGGGCGTGAGCCGGTGTGACGTGAGGGGGCGACGGGCGCGAGCGTGACACGAGGGTACGGGCGTGGCGGTGCGGGTGTGGCGGTACAGACGTGGCGGTGTGGCGGTACGGACGTGGCGGTGCGGCGGTACGGGCGTGAAGGAACGGGTGTGAAGGCGGAGGTGTGACGGCGCGGGCGTGCGCTGTCACCCGGGCGTGCGCTACTCCCCGTCTGCCGTGTGCCGGTCCGCCGGTCCGCCCGCCTCCGGCGCCTTGGGGGGCTGGGTGCCGTCCTCACGGCGCAGCCGCCGGTCCAGTGCCATGGAAAGCTCCGCGTCCACCACCGCGCGCGCCAATGGCCGGAGTTGGGCCGGTTCGGTCTCCGCCGTATGGGCATGCAGTACCCGGACGAAGATTTCGGCGAGAGCGTCCGCGTGTTCCCGGACGCGGCGGCCCGAGGAGAGCACCGTGGAGAGCGGCACCCCTTCCCGTACCAGCTCCGCCGACACCTCAAGGAGACGGCGGCTGATGTGCACGATCTCGTCGCCGTCGGTGGCCAGGTAGCCGAGATCGAGCGCGGTGGCCAGGTTCTCCGGGGTGACCTCGCCCTCGAAGTAGTCCGCGAGCTGTTCCGGGGTGAGGCGGACCGGGGTCTCCTCGGTCGGTTCGCCCAGCCCCAGCACCTCGGCGACATCGCGGCCGCTCTCGAAGGTGGCGGCCAGATCCGCGATGCCGTTGAGGGTGTGGCCGCGCTCCAGCAGACCGGCGATGGTGCGCAGACGGGCCAGATGGTGGTCGTCGTACCAGGTGATGCGGCCTTCGCGGCGGGGCGGGGGGATCAGGCCGCGCTCCCGGTAGAAGCGCAGGGTCCGCACGGTGATGCCGGCCAGCCCGGCCAGCTCCTCCATGCGGTATTCACGGTGCTCGCGTCCTTCAGCCACAGGGGCACCCTATGTTGTACCGCCGGTAACTTTCCCCGGTCCGCCCCCTACCCATCGGTACGGAGCTGCTCTACTCTCCCAACAGTGCCAGTGATTGCTGGCGGAGTCGTGGATGTATCGCGAGAGGCGGCAGCATGGCCCAGCACGAGCATGTACGCGTGGCGGTGATCGGATCCGGATTCGGGGGCCTCGGGGCCGCCGTCCGGCTGCGCCGCGAAGGCATCACCGATTTCGTCGTGCTGGAACGGGCCGGCTCGGTCGGTGGCACCTGGCGCGACAACAGCTACCCGGGCTGCGCCTGCGACGTACCGTCCCACCTCTACTCGTTCTCCTTCGCGCCCAACCCCGACTGGCCGCGCACCTTCTCCGGGCAGCGGCACATCCGCGCCTATCTGGAGCATGTCGCGGACACCTTCGGGCTGCGCCCGCACCTGCGCCTCAACCACGAGGTGACGATGATGCGCTGGGACAACGACGAACTGCACTGGGTGATCGAGTCCGCGAACGGGACCACGATCGTCGCCGACGTCGTCGTCTCCGCGACCGGCCCGCTGTCCGACCCGAAGATGCCGGACATCCCGGGGCTCGCCGAATTCCCGGGCAAGGTCTTCCACTCGGCCCGCTGGGACCACGACTACGACCTCACCGGTAAGCGCGTCGCCATGATCGGCACCGGCGCCTCCGCCATCCAGATAGTCCCGGCGATCCAGCCGAAGGCCGGCCGGGTGACCCTCTTCCAGCGCACCCCGCCCTGGGTCATGCCGCGCGTGGACCGCACCATCAGCGGCGCCGAACGCTGGCTGCACCGCGCGGTCCCCCTCACCGGCGCCGCGCGCCGCGGACTGCTGTGGGGCATCCGGGAGTTGCAGGTCAGCGCCTTCACCAAGCACCCGGACCAGCTGGGTCTGGTGGAGAAGATGGCCAAGTCCAACATCGCCCGGTCCATCAAGGACCCCGTGCTGCGGGCCAAGCTGACCCCCTCGTACCGCATCGGCTGCAAGCGCATACTGCTCTCCAGCGCCTACTACCCGGCGCTCGCCCGGCCCAATGTGGACGTGGTCGCCTCCGGGCTCGCCGAGGTACGCGGCTCCACGGTCGTCGCGGCCGACGGTACGGAGACCGAGGTCGACGCCATCATCTTCGGCACCGGCTTCCATGTGACCGACATGCCGATCGCCGACCGGGTCGTCGGCTCGGCCGGCATCACGCTCGCAGAGCACTGGAGGACGGGCATGAAGTCGCTGCGCGGCGCCACCGCGGACGGCTTCCCCAACTGGATGACGATCATCGGGCCCAACACCGGTCTCGGCAACTCCTCCATGATTCTGATGATCGAATCCCAGCTGAACTACATGGCCGACTACCTGCGCCAGCTGGACGTCCTGGGCGGCAGGGCGGCGTTCGGCGCCCGCCCCTCCGCCGTCAACGCGTGGAACCACCGGGTCCAGCAGCGGATGAAGCGGACCGTGTGGAACACCGGCGGCTGCACCAGCTGGTACCTGGACGCCGAGGGGCGCAACACCACGGTCTGGCCCGGTACGACGGGTGAATTCCGCAAGGAGACACGGACCATGGACCTCGCGGAGTACGAGGTCATCCGCATCCCGAAGCGGAACGTGCCCGCCCAGGCGCGTGCCGGGGCGGCCGTCGCCGAGGGGCTCGCGGGATGAGCCGGCCGCTGCGCCGCGACGCCGCCCGGCAGGCGCCCGCCGCCCCGGTGCCGGACCGCGTACTGACCGCCGTCTCCGTGGACGGCTCCCGGGTCCATGTCGAACTGCACGGCCCCCAGGACGCCCCCGCGGTGGTGCTGGCGCACGGCTGGACCTGCAACACCGGCTTCTGGGCCGCCCAGATCCGGGACCTGGCCGCCGGCCACCGCGTCATCGCCTACGACCAGCGCGGCCATGGGCTGACGCCCGCGGCGGGGCCCGGCGGCTACAGCACCCACGCGCTGGCCGACGACCTCGAAGCCGTGCTGGCCGCCACCCTCGCACCGGGGCGCAAGGCGGTGCTCGCCGGTCACTCCATGGGAGGGATGACGCTGATGGCCGCCTCCCGCCGGCCCGGACTGCGCGAGCACGCGGCCGCCGTACTGCTGTGCAGCACCGGCAGCTCACGGCTGGTCGACGAGGCGCTCGTCGTGCCGCTCCGGGCGGGAGCGCTGCGGACCCGGATGACCCGTGCGGTCCTCGGAGCGCGGGCACCGCTCGGACCGGTCACGCCCGTTTCGAAGCGGATCCTCAAGTACGGCACGATGGGGGCGGGTTCGGCCCCGGAGCGGGTCGAGGCATGCTCCCGCATCGTGCACGCCTGTCCGAGACGGGCGAGGGTGGCCTGGGGACATGTGCTCGCGGACCTGGACCTGGACGCGGGCGTGCGGGGACTGCGGGTACCGACCGCGGTCATCACGGGCACGGCCGACCGGCTGACCCCGCCGGTCCACGCGCGCGCCATCGCCGCCGCGCTGCCCCAGTGCCTCGGGCTGACCGAGCTCACCGGCATGGGACATATGACTCCGGTGGAGGCGCCGGAAGCGGTCACAGCGGCGATCCGGGAACTAGTGGTGCGGTACGTCGAGGCGGACGGGGCCGGCACGGCCGAGAAGGAGGAAGTCGCATGAGCGGCAGGCGGAGTCTCGAAGGACAGGTCGTCGTCGTCACGGGCGCGGCGAGAGGCGTGGGCGAACTGCTCGCCCGCAAACTCTCGGCACGCGGCGCGACCCTGGCACTGGTCGGCCTGGAACCGGACGAGCTGAAGAAGGTCTCCGGGCGGCTGCACGGGGAGAGCGACCACTGGTACGCCGACGTCACCGACCACACGGCGATGGTCCAGGTCGCCCACGAGGTCAAGGAGCGCTTCGGCAAGGTCGACGTCGCCGTCGCCAACGCGGGCGTCGCCTCGGGCGGACCGTTCGCCGACTCCGACCCGGAGGCGTGGCGGCGGGTCATCGAGGTCAACCTGATCGGCAGCGCGGTGACCGCGCGGGCATTCCTGCCGGTGCTGATGGAGAGCCGCGGGTACTACCTCCAGATAGCTTCGCTGGCCGCGATGACCCCGGCCCCGATGATGACCGCCTACTGCGCCTCCAAGTCGGGCGTGGAGGCGTTCGCGCACAGCCTGCGCGCCGAGGTCGGCCACCGGGGTGTCCGGGTCGGGGTCGGCTACCTGTCCTGGACGGACACCGACATGGTGCGGGGCGCCGACGCGGACGACGTGATGCGGGAGCTGCGCCAGCGGCTGCCCTGGCCGTCGAACCGCACCTACCCCCTCGGCCCGGCGGTGGACCGGATCGTCGCAGGCGTCGAACGGCGCTCCCCGCATGTGTACGCCCAGTGGTGGCTGCGCGGGATGCAGTCGGTGCGCGGCTATCTGCCCTCGGTCATCGGGGTGGCCGGGCAGCGGGAGATGAAGCGGTTCGGATCCCGGCTGGAGAACGTCCCCAAGGGCCTGGTGGGGGCCGGGGGAGCGGCGGACCAGCACGCGCGCACGCTGCGTAAGTGATCGAAATGCGGTGATCGCCGTGCCGTGCGAGGCTGGGCGGGGCCCTTCAGGGGCTCCCCCCACCACATACCCCACACCCCCCACAGGAGTGAACGGCATGGGTATCGCAGACCAGTTCAAGGTCAAGGCGCAGGAACTTGCCGACCAGGCCCGGAAGAGGGCGAACCAGGCCCGCGACGAGGGCGCAGAGCGGGCGCAGGACGCGTCCGAGCAGGCCTCGGAGACGTCACAGAACAACCGCGACATGGCCCGCGACGCCGCGACCGCCCTCGGCGAGCGCCGCGACCGCTGACGCGCCTGCGCGCCCTCGCGCGTCGTCCGTGACTCACCCACCGCATCCGGGTCCCCGGGTGCGGTGGGCGTGCGCGCGGGCGAACCGCGGTCGCCCGGAAGGTACTTCAGGAAGCCCGCAGCGGCGTCAGGACGCCTTGACGGACTCCACGAACGGCGACCAGGCGGACGCGTGCACAACGAGCACCGGCCCCTCGGGGCGCTTGGAGTCGCGGACGGGGACGAGGTCTTGGTGGCCATCCGCGACTTCGAGGCAGTCGCCTCCGGAAGAGTTGCTGTGGCTGCTCCTACGCCAGATCGCGGTGCTCAAGTCGACGTGGTTGCGCGCCATTTCGGTAGTCCTCTGCCGCTTTCTCGATCATTGCGAGGGACACCTCCGGCGGCAAGGCGGTGGCCCTCAGCAGATCGTACGACCTCTGATACTGCTTCACGAGGCCCGGATCATCGACAGTAACTCCGTGGTGCTGGCCCTCTGTGTAGGCGAACGGAGGGGCGTCTGCGAAGTCCAGAACCAAGGCGTTGCCCTGCATGAGGGTGTGCGCTCCCGCGTTCCACGGGATGATCTGCGTAAAGATCCGGCCGCGCCTGGTGAGCTCGGCGATGTGGTCGAGCTGCTCGGCCATCTGCTGCGACGGCACGATCGGTAGGCGCAGCAGGGACTCGCTCAGGATGTTCCAGTACTGCGGGGTCCGGTGGTCCTTCTCGAAGAGCTGTGCGCGTTCCAGCCGTGCATTGACCTTCTCAGTGGTCTCCTCCTGGAGTTCCGGCATGCGCTCGGCACAGATAACGGCCCGTGCGTACGGACCGGTCTGGAGCAGCCCAGGGAAGACTGTCGGTGACCACTGCTCGATGCTCTCGGCGCGCCTTTCTGCCTCCAGCACGCGCTCGAAATACTCCGCGTGCCCCTTGCGCCGGGCCTGCCGCACGTCCTCGCACCGCCGCTCGAAGAACCCGTCCGTCCCCAGCACCCGGTCCACATGCTTGGCCAGGTCCGCGGGCATCCGGCGGTTGCCGTGCTCGATCTCGCTCAGATACGTGATGCCGTAGAAGCTGCCGGCCACCAGCTTCTCCAGGGTCAGGCCCGCCTCCTCCCGTTTGAAGCGGAGTTCCTTGCCGTAGAACTGCGGGACCCCGGCCGAGCCGTCGATGTCCTTGCGCGTAGCCACGTTGACCACCTTTCGCGCTGTGCGTTGTGGAGCGGGAAACCCTTTCAAGGTAGACGTATGTACGGCAGCGTGTGAGGCGTTCGTCACAGTGTGCAACGGAAGGTGGATGCTCCCCCCATGGACGACACTCAAGACAGCCCCGGCTACGACATCGGCGCGGACATCGACGCGCTGCGTGCCGCGCTCACGGCCCACGGCATCACCCTGCCGTCGCTCGGCGTCGATCCGCTGACCCTCGCCGGGCGCGGCAGCCGGCCGCCGTTGGTCGCGCTCGGCAACTGCAATGTGGCGACCGCGCGCCGCATGGCCGAGGTGCTGCGGTCGGCGGCCGGTGGATGACCCCGCTGCCCTACACGGTGGATCTGCTCGCCGTGCCGAAGGCCGTACCGGAGATCCGGCGCTCCCTGAGGGAGTGGTGCGAGGGCGAGGACTCGCCCGATCTGCTGCTCTGCGTCAGTGAGTTGCTGGCCAATGTGATCGTGCATCTCGGCGAGGGCACCCCGGTCACGCTCAGGGTCTTCGTTACCCGCTCCGGGGGGATGCGGGTCGAGCTGAGCGACCCCGAACCGTGTGCCTGGCCGACGTTGAGAGCCGCGGCGGACGGCGAGGAGTCGGGGCGGGGGCTGACGCTCGTGGACGCGGTGGCGTGGCGCTGGGGCGTCGAGCGGCTGCCGTACGGGAAGACGGTCTGGTGCGAACTGGGGGCGCCCGTCCGGTGGGGGCTGCCGAAGCGCGAACCGGCCGGTTCCGACAGCCGGTCCGCCGCGGGTATCGCTCCCGGCGGGGGGTGACGCCGGGCGCGCTCCGTTCCAGTCGCTCGCCCCGGCCGCCTCAGGGCGGCCGGGGCGAGCGGCTACCTCGGGGGCAGCGGCGGGCGCCGCAGGTCCGGCACCGTGTCGTACGTCGGCGGGGTCGCCGCCGGATGCTTCGCCAGCAGGTCCAGCGCCACCCGCACCGCGTCGTCCAGCACCGCGTGCCGGCCCTCCGCCCAGTCCAGGGGGGTGCGCAGCGCCTCCAGATCGGGTTCGACGCCGTGGTTCTCCACGGACCAGCCGTAGGTGTCGAACCACGCGGCGTTCATCGGCACCGTGATCACCGTGCCGTCGCCCAGCCGGTGGCGCCCGGTCATGCCGACCACGCCGCCCCAGGTGCGCTGGCCGACCACCGGGCCCAGCCGCAGCAGCCGGAACGCGGCCGTGATCATGTCGCCGTCGGAGGACGTCGCCTCGTCGGCCAGCGCGACCACCGGGCCCCTCGGCGCGTTCGAGGCGTAGCTGACCGCCTGGGCGTTGCGCGTCAGGTCCCAGCCGAGGATCCTGCGGGTCAGCTTCTCGACGACCAGTTCGCTGATGTGGCCGCCCGCGTTGCCCCGGACGTCCACGATCAGCGCCGGGCGCGAGACCTCCAGCCGCAGGTCCCGGTTGAACTGTGCCCAGCCCGAGCCGCCCATGTCGGGGATGTGCAGATAGCCGCACCGGCCGCCGCTCAACTCCCGTACGACTTCCCTGCGTTTGGCCACCCAGTCCTGGTAGCGCAGCGGCCGTTCGTCGACCAGCGGGACGACCGCGATGCGCCGGGGCCGGCCCTCCTCGCCCGCCGGGCGGAACGTCAGTTCCACCGTTGTGCCGCCCGCCGCCGTCAGCAGCGGGTAGGGGCCGGTCACCGGGTCGACGGGGCGGCCGTCGACATGGGTGAGGGCCGCGCCCTCCCTGATCCCCGTACCCGCGAGCGGTGAACGCGCCTTGGAGTCGGAGGAGTCGCCGGGCAGGATGCGCCGGACCTGCCACTCCCCGTCGCGGCAGACCAGGTTCGCGCCGAGCAGCCCGATCGCCCGCTGGTAGTGCGGCGGTCCCTCGTTGCGGCGGGCGGGGGTGACGTACGCGTGCGAGGTGCCCAGTTCGCCGAGCACTTCGCGCAGCAGGTCGGCGAACTCGTCGGGGGAGGCAACCCGTTCGACCAGCGGGCGGTACTGGCCGAGCACCCCGTCCCAGTCGATGCCGCACATGTCCGGCTCCCAGAAGTACGCGCGGATGATCCGGCCCGCCTCGGCGTACGCCTGCCGCCACTCCGCCGCCGGGTCGACGTCGTGCAGGATGCGGCGCAGGTCGATGTAGACGGTGGAGTCGTTGTCGCCGGGTTCGTTGGACGGTACGGCGCGCAGTTCGCCGTCGTCCATGACGACGAGCCGGCTCGCGTCACCGCTGACCGCGAACCAGTCAAGGTGGTCGACCAGTTCGGTCTTGCGGGCCTTGGCGATGTTGAAGTGCTCCAGGGTGGGCCGGCCCGACATGTCCGCCGGGTTGGCGAACGTCTCGCCCAGCGCGCCCGAGATCGGCCAGCGCAGCCAGACGAGCCCGCCGCCGGTGACCGGGCGCAGCGCCGAGTACTTCGAGGCGGAGACCGGGAACGGGGTGACCCGGCTCTCCAGGCCCTCGAACTCGACGGTGACCGTGGCCCCCTCGCCCGTACCGCCCTCGGGGATGTCCACCGGGTCCAGGCCGCCCGCCGCCGGGCGGCCGTCCGGGGAGAGCGCGAAGGGGGACGGGGTGGCCGAGGAGAGCGGGACCAGATACGGGCGGCAGCCCAGCGGGAAGGAGAGGTCGCCGGTGTGGACGTCGTAGACAGGGTCGAACCCGCGCCAGGACAGGAACGCCAGATAGCGGCCGTCGCCGGTGAAGACCGGGTTCTCGTCCTCGAAGCGGCCGTTGGTGACGTCGACGATCACCGGGGCACCGGGGCCGGAGATCCGGGCCAGCTTGATCTGGCGCAGCGAGCGGCCGACCCCGGGGTGCGACCAGGTGAGCCAGGCCCCGTCGGGGGAGAAGGCCAGGTCGCGGACGGGGCCGTTGACGGAACGGATGAGTTCGGTGACCCCGTCCGCGTCCGCCTCCGCGTCTTCGGCGTGCGTCGCACGGTACAGATCGGCCCGCGTGGCACCGCGCGGTACGTCCTCAGCGTCCGCGTCCGTCTCCGCGCCCTTCTCCGCCTCTGCGTCCGTCTCCGCGTCCGTCTCCGCGTCCGCCTCAGCGTCCGTCGCGGGTACGGGTTCCGGTTCCTCCGCCGTGTCCAGGAGCAGCAGCCGCCCGTCGTTCGACGCGATCGCCAGCCGTTCGCCCGCCGGGTCGGAGATCAGTTCCCGCACCCGGCCGAGCTTCCCGGAGGCGAGCCTGCGCGGTTCGCGGTCGCCGCTGGCCCGGGGAAGGTAGGCGATCTCGACCGCGTCGTCGCCGTCCGCGTCCGTCACGTACGCCACCTGGCCGCCGCTGCCCAGCATCTCCGGCAGCCGGACCCGGACCCCCGGGGCGTCGGTGATGGTGCGGGCGGGGCCGTCGCGGTGGGTGAGCCAGTACAGGCTGCCGCGTACCGAGACGGCGCTCGCCCGGCCCGTCTCGTCGACCGAGAGCGAGTCGACGTTGCTGGCGGCGGGCACCTGGTAGGTGCGCCGCCCGGTCCGGGGTCCGCCGAGCCGTACCTCCAGCTTCCGGGGCGTGGCGTCCGGCGCCTCCAGGTCCTCGACGAGCCACACGTCTCCCGCGCACTGGTAGACGACCCGGTGGCCGTCGCTGGAGGCGTGCCGGGCGTAGAACGCGTCGTGGTCGGTGTGGCGCCGCAGATCGCAGCCGTCCATCAGGCAGGAGTACAGATTGCCGACGCCCTCGTGGTCGGAGAGGAACGCGATCCGGCGGCCGACGAACATGGGCGAGTCCAGATGGCCGCCGATGTCCGGCAGCAGCCGTTCACCGTGCAGCCACAGCCGCCCGGTCGCACCGCCCCGGTAGCGCTTCCAGGCGGCCGGTTCGTGCGGTGGCTTTCCGGTGAGCAGCAGGGTGCGCCGCTCGCCGTCGATGTCCGCGACCGCGATGTCGGAGACCGGCCCCCAGGGCAGGCGGCCGCCGGGGCTGCCGTCGGTGGGGACGCTGTAGGACCAGGAGAAGTAGGAGAACGGCTGGTTGTGCGAGGACACGGCGAGGATCTGGGAGGTGTCGCCGGGGTCGGGGCTCCAGCCGCAGACCCGGGCATCGGTCGAGCCCCAGTGGGTGAGCCGCCGGGCCGGGCCGCCCTCGACCGGGGCGAGATGGATCTCGGGGTCCAGTGTTCGCCAGGTGGTGTAGGCGATGCGGCTGCCGTCGGGCGAGAAGCGTGGATGGCTGACCCTGGTCCGGTCGACGGTGACCCGCCATGCCCGGTCGGGCCGGTGCCCTGCCGCGGCGAGGGGGGCGACCCAGAGGTCGTCCTCGGCCGCGAAGCAGATCAAGTCCTGGTGGAGGTGCGGGAAACGGAGATACGCGACGTCGTCACTCACCCTCCAATGCTTTCCGCGCGAAGGGCCCGGGGCAACTTGTGGTGCAGCGCACAAGCGAAACGATTTCGTTTCGCTGAGCCGGGGGAGTACGGTCAGGTGTACGAAACGGTTTCGTTCGATGATGAGCGGGGCCGAGGAAGCGAGACCCGAGGGAGGCCGGCACATGGCACGGACCAGGCTCACACCCGAGCGTGAGAGTGAGATGTACGCCGCCGTCCTCGACCTGCTCCGTGAGGTCGGTTACGACGCCCTGACCATGGACGCCGTCGCCGCCCGTACCCGGTCCAGCAAGGCCACCCTCTACCGCCAGTGGGGCAGCAAGGCCGAACTGGTCGTCAAGGCGCTGCGGAACAACAAGCCGGTGGATCTCGGCGAGATCGACACCGGTTCGCTGCGCGGGGACATCCACGCCGTGCTGCACCGCAGCGACGACTGCCAGATGGAGAAGGACTCCGCGCTGATGCGGGGTCTGAGCCGGGCCGTCCACGACAATCCCGATCTGCACAAGGCCATGCGCGAACTGCTGATCGAGCCGGAGACGAACGGCTTCGACCTGCTGCTGCGACGGGCCGTGGACCGGGGTGAGCTGCGTCCGGACAATCCGGCGCTGAAATACATCCCGCACATGCTGATCGGCGCGTTCGCCGCTCGGCAGCTGGTCGAGGACCGCACCGTCGACCAGGCGTTTCTCATCGATTATGTCGACTCCGTGGTCCTCCCCGCCCTCGGCGTCTGATTTCCCCGCACCCCACGCACGGCCCTCTCCCCGACGCTCCACCTGACACGCCGCTCCGAGGGCTGTCCCGGAACCCCTGACGGGTGCCCGGCGACGGCTACGCACCTCGCGGCGTCGTCGGGCCGGTTCCGCACGCCCATTTCCACGCACACGACCTGACCGGGAGTACGCCCCCGTGGCCACATTCCTCTACAAGCTCGGACGGCTGACCTTCCGGCGCCGCCGCCTTGTCGCCCTTGTCTGGGTGGCACTGCTGGCGCTCGCCGGATTCGGTGCCGCCTCCGCGTCCACCGCCACCTCCAGCTCCTTCTCGATTCCGGGTACGGAGGCCCAGAAGGCCTTCGACCTGCTGGAACAGCGCTTCCCGGGCAGCAGCGCCGACGGCGCCACGGCCCGCGTGGTCTTCAAGGCACCCGACGGGCAGAAGGTGACCGACGCCGCCAACAAGGCCGAGGTCCTGGGCATCGTCGACGAGCTGAAGTCCGGATCGGACCAGATCGCCTCGGTCGCCGACCCGTACACGGCCAACGCCGTCAGCAAGGACGGCTCCACGGCGTACGTCTCGGTCTCGTACAAGGTCAACCCGATGGAGCTGACCGACCCGACGCGTGAGGCCCTGGAGGACGCGGGGACCTCCGCCGAGAAGAGCGGGATGACCGTGGCGATCGGCGGTGACGCGCTCATGGTGATCCCGGAGACCGGCATCACGGAGGTCATCGGGGTCGCCGTCGCCGCGGTGGTGCTCGTCATCACCTTCGGTTCGCTGATCGCCGCCGGACTGCCGCTGCTGACCGCGCTCATCGGCGTCGGCATCGGTGTCTCGACGATCACGGCGCTGGCGAACGTCCTGGACCTGGGCTCCACCACCTCGACGCTCGCGATGATGATCGGCCTCGCGGTCGGCATCGACTACGCGCTGTTCATCGTCTCCCGCTACCGCGCCGAACTGGCCGAGGGCCGGGAGCGCGAGGAAGCCGCCGGACGGGCCGTCGGAACGGCCGGATCCGCGGTCGTCTTCGCGGGCCTGACCGTGATCATCGCCCTGGTGGGCCTGGCCGTCGTGAACATCCCGATGCTGTCGAAGATGGGCTTCGCCGCCGCCGGTACGGTCGCCATCGCCGTCCTCATCGCGCTCACCCTGGTCCCGGCCCTGCTGGGCTTCGCGGGCAAGCGGGTCATGGGACGCAAGGCGCGCGAGGCCGCCGCGGCGGAGAACCGCCCCGACGCGAAGCCGAACATGGGCACCCGCTGGGCGCGGTTCGTGCTGCGCAGGCCGGTGTGGGTGCTGCTGGCCGGTGTCATCGGCCTCGGTGTCGTCGCCGTACCGGCCGCCTCGCTGGAGATGGGCCTGCCGGACGACGGCGCCCAGCCGAAGAGCACCACACAGCGTCAGGCGTACGACATGCTCTCGGACGGCTTCGGCCCCGGGTTCAACGGGCCGCTGATGGTCGTCGTCGACACGAAGAACAGCTCGGACGGCAAGAGCACCGTCAGCCAGGTCTCCCAGGAGATCGAGTCGCTCCCGCACGTCGTCGCCGTCACCCCGGCCGCCTTCAACAAGGCCGGCGACACCGCGACCATCACCGTCATCCCGCAGGACCGGCCCAGCTCGGCCGAGACGGAGAACGTGGTCCACGCCATCCGTGACGCGGGGGACGAGGTCAAGAGCGACTCCGGCGCGGAGGTGCTGGTCACCGGCGCCACCGCGATGAACATCGACTTCTCCCAGAAGATGAACGACGCGCTGCTGCCCTACCTGGCGCTCGTCGTGGGGCTGGCCTTCCTGCTCCTGATGCTGGTGTTCCGCTCGGTCCTCGTCCCGCTGAAGGCGGCCCTCGGCTTCCTGCTCTCGGTCGTCGCGGCACTCGGCGCGGTCGTCGCGGTCTTCCAGTGGGGCTGGCTCGGCTCGCTCTTCGGGGTCGAGCAGACCGGCCCGATCATGTCGATGATGCCGATCTTCATGGTCGGTGTGGTCTTCGGTCTGGCCATGGACTACGAGGTCTTCCTCGTCACCCGGATGCGGGAGGCGTACATCCACGGGGAGAGCCCCGGCCAGGCCATCGTGACCGGCTTCAAGCACGGCGCACGGGTGGTCACGGCCGCGGCCGTGATCATGATGGCGGTCTTCGCCGGCTTCATCGGTTCCAGCGAGCAGATGATCAAGATGATCGGCTTCTCGCTCGCCATCGCCGTCTTCTTCGACGCCTTCGTGGTGCGGATGGCGATCGTGCCCGCGGTGCTGGCCCTGCTCGGCAAGCGGGCCTGGTGGCTGCCGCGCCGGCTGGACCGGGCGCTGCCCAATGTGGACGTGGAGGGCGAGGGGCTGCGCATGCAGCTCGGCGAGACGCACGCGTCCGCCGCGCAGGACGGGTCCGGGCAGGGCGGGTCCGGGCCGGGCGGGTCCGGGCCGGGCGGTGACGACGAGCGCGAGCTGACCCGCGTCTGAGCCCGGTGACTCCGCCCCCTCCCGGGGCGGATGGGCCCAGGAGCCCCGGCCCCCCTCCCGGGGCGGATGGGGCCCAGGAGCTCAGGAGCCCCGGGGCCCGCGTCCGAGCGGAGCGCGGCCCCGGAAGCGCCGGTACCTGTGGGGACGGGGACCGGGCGCAGAACGAAAGCCCCCGTGCGAGCGGCACGGGGGCTTTCGTCATGCGCGGGGGCCGTCAGGCGCCGCGGGTGGCCGGCTGCGGGGGCGCGTTCTCCTCGTGGGTCCGGCCGAGGAAGCGGATCAGCGTCGCGTTCTCGAACTGGAACACCTCGACGCCGTCCGCCGAGTGCAGCTCCACGATCAGCTGCGTCCGGCCGCACGGCCAGACGCGCACGGCGCCCCGTTCGGCGGGGAAGCGGAGGCCGCGCTCCAGCAGATCGCGGCCGAACGCCCAGTCGCTGCCGCCGGGCAGCCTGACATGGACGGTGCGGGGGTCGACGGCCGCGTCGTAGCGCAGGGCCACGGGGACGGGGCGGGTGAGGGGGCCGTCGGTGATGAGCCGGGCGCGGGCACGTTCTTCAATCACGGGGGACATGAGCCGGCTCCTCCTGTATGTAGAAGTCTGCACTCCAATGTCCCATATTTTGGACCGGGGGGTGCGACGGATGCGCGGGGAGTGGATAGGGGTAAGGCATCCAGTTGTGACCTGCTTGCTCTTGCACACTGTTCGCAACAGGGTCCTATCATTGACGGGTTCATGACCCCGCCCGCAGAGACGCGGAAACCGCAGGAAGCGGAGCCACCTCATGCATGTACCCGACGGATTCATCGGCGCACCCGTCTCCGTGGCCGCGGGAGTCGTCGCAGCGGGCGCCGTCGCCGTCAGCCTCCGCGGAGCCCGCCGGGAACTGGACGAGCGCACCGCTCCCCTCGCGGGCCTGGTGGCCGCCTTCATCTTCGCCGTGCAGATGCTGAACTTCCCGGTCGCCGCGGGTACCAGCGGGCACCTGCTGGGCGGGGCGCTGGCCGCGATCCTGGTCGGGCCGTACACCGGGGTGCTCTGTGTCTCCGTCGTCCTGCTGATGCAGGGCATCCTCTTCGCGGACGGCGGCCTCACCGCGCTCGGGGTGAACATCACCGTGATGGGGGTGGTCACCGTGGTCGTCGCGTACGCCCTGTTCCGCGGCCTGACCGGGATACTGCCGCGCACCCGCCGCTCGGCCACCACCGCCGCGTTCGTCGCCGCCCTGGTCTCCGTACCCGCCGCGGCCTGCGCCTTCACCCTGATCTACTGGATCGGCGGCACCACCGACATCCCGATCGGCAAGGTCCTGACCGCGATGGCCGGCGTCCATGTACTGATCGGTGTGGGGGAGGCCGTGATCACCGCGCTGACCGTGGGTGCCGTCATCGCCGTCCGCCCCGACCTCGTGCACGCCGCCCGCGGGCTCGCCGCCCCGCTCAAGCTCCGCGTCGACGGCGAGCTGATCGACGCCCCCGTCACCTCCGGCTCCTCCGCCGCGCCCGCCCCGACGGCCACCCGCTCCACGCGCGGGATCCGGGCCGCCGGGCTGGTCACCGCCCTGCTCCTCGCGGGCTTCGTCTCCTACTACGCCTCCGCCAGCCCCGACGGCCTGGAGAAGGTCGCCGCCGACAAGGGCATCGACAAGAAGGCCGAGGAGCACGCCGCCGCGGACTCCCCGCTCGCCGACTACGGCGTCAGGAACGTCACCGACGCCCGGATCTCCGGGGGCCTCGCCGGAGTGATCGGCGTGAGCGCCACGATTGTCGTCGGCAGCGGCGTCTTCCGGGCCGTACGCAGACGGCGCGCCGACCGGGCCGACGACAGCTCCCACCGCACCGGGGAGAACGTCTGACATGGGCGCCGGCCACGCCCACAAGCTCTACCGGCACGGGCACTCACCCGTCCACGGTCTGCCCCCGCACTGCAAGCTCGTCGCCGTCCTCTGCTTCGTCGTCGTGGTCGTCACCACCCCGCGCGAGGCGATGTGGGCCTTCGCGCTGTACGCGGCCCTGCTCGGCGCCGTCGCCGCCGCGGCCCGCATCCCCGCCGGATTGCTGCTGAAGCGGCTGGTCGTCGAGGTGCCGTTCGTCGCGTTCGCGCTGCTCATGCCGTTCGTGGTGCCCGGTGAGCAGACCCATGTCCTCGGGCTCTCCGTCAGCGTCCCCGGCCTCTGGGGCGCCTGGAACGTCCTCGCCAAGGGCACCCTCGGCGTCGCCGCGTCCGTGATCCTCGCGTCCACCACCGAGCTGCGGTCCCTGCTGCTGGGCCTCCAGCGGCTCAGAATGCCGCCCCTGCTCGTCCAGATCGCGTCCTTCATGATCCGGTACGGGGACGTCATCACCGACGAGATGCGGCGGATGTCGATCGCCCGGCGCTCCCGGGGCTTCGAGGCGCGCGGCGTACGCCATTGGAGTGTCCTCGCCACATCGGCGGGGGCCCTGTTCATCCGGTCCTACGAGCGCGGCGAACGCGTCCACCTCGCGATGGTCAGCCGCGGCTACACCGGCACCATGCCGGTCATCGACGAGGTGACGGCCACCCGCACCCAGTGGGCCCACGCCTCGGCGCTCCCCGTGCTCGCCCTCGTCATCTGTCTGCTGGGATGGTCCCTATGAACAGCCCCCCGCCCGCGGACCCCTCCCCCACCCTCTCGCTGGAGGTCAGCGGTCTCGCGTACGCCTATCCCGACGGCCACCAGGCCCTGTTCGGCGTCGACCTCACCGTGGCCCGCGGCGAACGGGTCGCCCTCCTCGGGCCCAACGGGGCGGGCAAGACCACCCTCGTACTCCACCTCAACGGCATCCTCGACGCGGGCGCGGGCACCGTGCGGGTCGCCGGGCTCCCCGTGGCGAAGCGGAACCTCGCCGAGATCCGCCGCCGGGTCGGCATCGTCTTCCAGGACCCCGACGACCAGCTGTTCATGCCGACCGTCCGGGAGGACGTCGCCTTCGGGCCCGCGGCGGCCGGGCTGCGCGGCCCCGAACTGGAGGAGCGGGTCCTCTTCGCGCTCAAGCAGGTCGGCATGGAGGAGTATGCGGACAGACCGCCGCACCATCTGTCGTTCGGGCAGCGCCGCCGCGTCGCCGTGGCCACCGTCCTCGCCATGCGGCCGGAGATCCTCGTCCTGGACGAACCCTCGTCCAACCTCGACCCCGCCTCGCGCCGTGAACTCGCCGACATCCTGCGCTCCTTGGACGTCACCGTGCTCATGGTCACGCACGACCTGCCGTACGCCCTGGAACTGTGCCCGCGCGCCGTCATCCTCAGCGAGGGCGTCATCGCCGCCGACGACCGTACGCGGGATCTGCTCAGCGACGGGGAACTGATGCGCGCGCACCGGCTGGAGCTGCCCTTCGGCTTCGATCCGCGCTCCGTATCCGTCAACGGGGGGTGACCCGCCACGCGTCCGGCCCGCCACGCGATGCACCATGGGGGGTATGAGCGGGAGCGCAGGAGCAGGCGTGGACGTACGGGGCACGGTGGCACCCGGATTCGAACCGGTTGGGGACGCTTTCGTCCGCAACTTCGAGCGGCGCGGGGAGCGCGGTGCGGCCGTCACGGTCTACCGCCACGGGCGCAAGGTCGTGGACCTGTGGGCCGGTACGAAGGATGTCGACGGCACCGAACCGTGGGCCGTCGACACCGTGCAGGTCGTCCGCTCGGCCGGAAAGGGCATCGCCGCCGCCGTACCGCTGATGCTGCACCAGCGCGGGCAGGTCGACCTGGACGCCCCGGTCGGCACGTACTGGCCGGAGTTCAAGGCGAACGGCAAGGAACGCGTCCTCGTCCGCCACCTCCTCGCCCACCGGGCCGGAGTGCCCGCGCTGGACCGTGTCCTGACCCCCGCGGAGGCCGCCGACGGGGTCAGCGGGGCGCGGGCCGTCGCCGCCCAGCGCCCGCAGTGGGAGCCCGGCACCGACCACGGCTACCACGCCCAGACCTACAGCTGGCTCATCGGCGAACTGGTCCGCCGGGCCACCGGGCGGACCATCGGCCGCTGGATCGCCGAGGAGATCGCCCGCCCGCTCGGCCTGGACTTCTGGTTCGGGCTCCCCGTCGAGGAGGCGCACCGCGTCGGCCGGATCGGCGCGGTCGAACCGCCGCCCGCCCCGACCGAGGGCGGCATTTTGCGCGTGCGCCCCAAACGCAGTGTCACCGAGGCCTACCGCGACCCGGAATCCCTCACCCGCCGGGCCTTCGGCGCCATCGCCCCGTTCCCCGACGAGAACGATGCCGCCTACCGGGCCGCCGAACTCCCCGCCTCCAACGGCATCGCCACCGCCCGTGCCCTGGCCCGCTGTTATGCCGCGATGATCGGCGAGGTCGACGGCCACCGGCTGTTCGCCCCGGCCACGCTCACCCTCGCCCGTACCGAGGAATCCGCGGGCCCGGACCGGGTGCTGGTCGTCAGCACCCGCTTCGGCCTCGGCTACATGCTGCACGGCCCGGCCGCCCCGCTGCTGGCCCCCGGCTCCTTCGGACACCCGGGCCGGGGCGGCTCGCTCGGGTTCGCCGACCCCGAATCCGGCATCGCCCTCGGCTATGTGACGAACGGTCTGCAGAAGGGAGTCACCGCCGATCCCCGTGCTCAGGCACTGGTCAGAGCAGTACGGTCGGCCCTATGACTCCTTCCCGCTTCGACGGTCACCGTGTCCTCATCACCGGCGCCGGCCAGGGCATCGGCGCGGCGACCGCCCGCCGCCTGGCCGCCGAGGGCGCCGCCGTACTCGTCACCGACCTGGACGCCGCCCGCGCGGAGAACACCGCCGAGGGGATACGCGCGGCGGGCGGCACCGCCGAGTCCCTGCCCTGCGACGTCGGCGACCGCCGGGCCGTCGAGGCGGCCGTCGCCCACGCCGTCACCGCCTTCGGCGGGCTGGACGTGCTGGTCAACAACGCCTTCTCGGCCGGTGCGGACACCCCGCTCTTCGAGGACGAGACGGACGAGGTCTGGCAGCGGGACCTGGATGTCACGCTCACCGGCCCGTACCGCTGCTCGCGCGCCGCCCTGCCGCATCTGGTGGCCTCGGGCCGGGGCGCGATCGTCAACATCGGCTCGGTCAACGGCGAACAGGACTTCGGCGGCCACGCCTACAGCGCGGCCAAGGCGGGCCTGGCCAGCCTGACCCGCACCCTGGCGGGCCACGCGGGCCCCCGGGGCGTCCGCGTCAACCTGGTCGCCCCCGGCACGATCCGCACCCCCGCCTGGGCGGGCCGCGAAGCCGACCTGGACCGGATCGCCACCCTCTACCCCCTGGGCCGCGTCGGTGAACCCGACGACATCGCGTCCGCCGTCGCCTTCCTCGCCTCGCACGAAGCGTCCTGGATCACGGGGACGACCCTGCGCGTGGACGGCGGGCTGCTGGCCGTGAACACGGGTTTCCGGAGGGCGCTCTCGGAGGGGTAGGGCGGAGGAACAGGCCGGGGACGGGACGGGCGGATGGGGCGGGACGGGTGGCCGGGACGGGACGGGCGGATGGGACGGGACGGGTGGCCGGGACGGGACGGGACGGGCGTTGGCGAATCCGCCCGTCCCGTTTGCCGCTGTGTGGTCAGGCCCAGCAGACGATTTCGGCGTCGTCGGTCAGGCCGAGCGCAGGGCGTCTGTCGGGGACACCCTGGCCGCGCGCAGTGCCGGGTAGATTCCGGCGACGGCCGCTACCAGTACCGATACCAGGGGGCCGGCGATGACCGTGTAGAGCGGGATGGCGGCGGGCCAGCCCTGTGCGAGGGCGTAGCCGTAGACCGTCAGGCCGCCCACGAGCAGTCCTCCGACTCCTCCGACAAAGCCCATCAGTACGGCTTCGATGAGGAACTGAAGGGCGATCTGTCCGCCTCGGGCGCCCAGCGCTCGGCGCAGTCCGACCTCGCCGCGGCGTTCCATCACTCCCACGACCATGGTGTTGGCGATGCCGACGCCGCCCACGAGCAGGGCGACCGCGGCGAGGGCGAGGACGAGTCCGGTGAGGGAGTTCTTGGTCTCGGCCCGTGCCGTGTACAGGTCGGAGGGGCGGCTGACGGCGACCGTGCTCGGGCTGGAGGGGTCGGCGGTGGCTCCGGCAACGGACTGTACGTCGGGGACGCGTTCGGGGTGGGCCCTGAGGTAGGCCATGGCGGCGGTGCCGTCCGCGCCCAGGTGGGCGGTGGCCTGGGGCCAGCCGACCAGTGCGGCGGTGCCGAGTTCGGGTGCGAGTTCGTTCGGGGCCAGTATTCCGGTGACGATGAACCACTGTCCGCCCAGCCAGACCCGCTCGCCGGGCGCGGTGACGCCGAGCCGGAGTGCGGCCTTGTCGCCGAGGACGGTCACCGGGAGGTTCTCGCTCGCCTTGTCCAGCCAGTTCCCGCTCTGCAGTGTGGCGTGCAGGACTTCGAGCAGGTTGAGGCGGGCGGCCAGCACGGTGAGGCTGTTGGTCTGCTGTGGTGGGACGAGGTCGTTGCGGTAGACCTGGGCTTTGGTGGCCCCGGTCGCGGTGACTTGTTGCACGGGGGCGATGTTGGCGAGCATCTTCTCGGCCGTGGGAGGCAGTGGCACCGGCTTCTGGTCGGCGCCGCTGCCGGGGGCGACGGTGATCAGGTTGGAGCCGAGCCGGTCCAGGCGCTCCAGCAGGTGCGCCTGGTTGGAGGCGGAGATCCCGGTCACGGCGATGACGGCGGCGATGCCCAGGGAGATGCCGAGCGCGGACAGGGCGGAGCGCATCTTGCGCGTGCGTGGTCCGATCATGCCGAGGCGCAGTGTGTCGGTCGGGCGCAGCCGGGTGCGTCGCAGGGGTGGTGTCATCGGCCAGCTCCTGCGGGGTGCGGGCCGCGTTCGTCGATGTCGATGCGGCCGTCGTGGAGGGCGATTCGCCGGGGGAAGGAGGCGGCCAGCTCGCGGTCGTGGGTGATGACGACGACTGTGGTGCCGTTGGTGTTCAGGGTGCGCAGCAGCTCGACGACGGCGGCGCCGGAGACGCTGTCCAGGGCTCCGGTGGGTTCGTCGGCGAGCAGGAGTGCGGGGTTGCCGACGAGGGCGCGGGCGATGGCGACGCGCTGTTTCTCGCCGCCGGAGAGTTGGTCGGGGTGGTGGTGGAGTCGGTGCCCGAGGCCCACCTCGTGCAGGGCTTCGGTAGCGTCGGCGCGTCGGCGTGAGGCGGGGGCGCCGCTGTAGAGGAGGCCGGTGGCGACGTTCTCGACCGTGGTGAGGCCGGACAGCAGGAAGAACTGCTGGAAGACGAAGCCGATGCGGTGGGCGCGCAGGGCGGCCAGTTCGGGGTCGGAGAGTGCGGACAGGTCGCGTCCTTCGAAGTGCAGCTTCCCTGCGGTGGGCCGGTCGAGGGAGCCGAGCAGGGCGAGGAGGGTGGATTTTCCGGAGCCGGAGGGGCCGACGACGGCGAGGAGTTCTCCGGCTTCGATGGTGAGGTCGATGTCGTGCAGGATGCGCAGTGGTGGTGATCCCGGGTATTCCTTGGTGATGCCGGAGAGTTCCAGTACGGGTGCCTTGTCGGATGGCTGCCTGGGCGTCACTTCGGGATCACCACCTGGGCTCCGGCTCGGATGTCCCCGGTGATCTGCGCCTTGGCGTCGGCGACGAGTCCCAGCTGGATCCTGACGAGCCGGGTGGTGGTACCGCTGACGACCTGGACTCCGTAGCCGCCGCCGTCCAGGGCGAGCAGCGCGGTGACGGGGACGATGAGTGCGTCGCTGATGCTCTCGCCGACGACGGTGACGGTCGCGGAGGAGGGCCCGGCCTGCTTGGCCTGGCGCTGGTGGTCCAGCGCGATGGTGACAGTGGTCTTGTCCGCGCCGCCGGAGTCGTCCGAGCCGCTGTCCCCGTCGTTGCCGGTACCGCCGCGGACCATTGAGCGGATGCGTCCGTTGATGGTGCTGCCGTTGGTCAGTTTCACCGTCACCCGGCCGTTGGGCTTGAACTGGGAGAGCTGGTTGTCGGCGGGCTGTGCGGTGGCTATCAGGTCGGTGCCGGTCACGGTCATGACGGCGGTGGCCCCGAGGGCCGAGCCGAGCTGTGCGCCGAGCTGCTGCACGCGCACGGTCGCCTGGGGCAGCATGACGACGCTGCCGCGCGTGACCGTCCCCGTCTGTTTCACACCGAGGTCCTTCTGCCAGCGCTTGACGGCGGTGACGGTCCCAGGGGTGAACTTCTGGTCGGCTGTCAGGCCGAGTCCGTCGGCGTGGCCGAGCTTGATCAGGTTGCGTTTGAGCTGTCCGACGTCGGGTCCTTCACTGACCCCGGGGCCGAGGTCGCGCCACATCGGCCGGTCCCCGGTGAGCAGTACCACGGGCCGTCCGTCGACCTCGAAGAACTTCGCCCCCGCCTTGACGACGGCACCGACGGCCGGCAGGGCGGTGATGGTTCCCTGGCCGGAGGCGATGACGGGTGTCGGGGTGTTGTAGCTGAGTTTGCCGCCGACCTGGATGCCGGTGGACAGCGAGCCCTTCTGCACCGCGACGGTGCCGTGGCTGACGGCCGGCTGCGGGGAGGCGGTGCCGCCCTGCTCCCAGGGGCGCGTCACGGCCAGCGCACCCGAACCGCCGAGCACGGCGATCAGGACGAGCGGGACGACGATCCTGCGGCGCTTCTTTCGCGCGGGGGCGGGCGAGGTTCCGGAGGGGGTGGTGGTCTCCACCGTTTGGCTCATGATCACTGGCCGATCGAGTAGCCGGGCATCGGGAGCTTGCCGCAGGCCGGCTGGATGGCGTCCCACGCGGCGGAGTTGAACGATTTCGCCGTGAAGTTGAGGATGCCGCTCTTGGGGTCGGGGTCAGGAATGTCCGCGTAGCCGTTCTTCCGCGCGCACGCGACAAAGGCGCGCGCTTGCTCGACGGCTTTCTCGTTGCCCTTCTGCTGGACCTGGTGGATGCCGGGGACCTTGGCGTCGCAGACCTTGCTCGCCGCGTCGAGGCCGTTGGCCGAGCCGGGACTGTCGACACCGGTGGCCGGGAAGGTGATGTTGCCGTCCTTGTCCTGCTCGACGCTGGTCTGCCCCTGCTTGTGCATGCAGTCCACCCAGGCCCGCCGGACCGCTTCGTCGTCCTGCGGCTTACCCTTTCCCGCGCCGTCACCCCCGGCCACGCTGGGCGCGGATTCCTGTGAGGAGCAGCCGGTCATCACCAGCGCCGCCGTCACGGCGGCCGCCGCCAGTACGGTCCGTACAGTCTTGGTACGCATGTTTGCTCTCCCTGCTGGACGTCGGTATCTGCCTCCGCCATGTCTACGGACCGACGAGTTACGCGTGGGTGAGTGAGTGCCTAACCGCCGGCTAACACCCGCCGAGGCATCGTTGGCACGAGCAGGGCAGATCCCGACGGCGCGGAACGCGGAGCGCGGCGAGTGGAATGGATGAGAATGCGAGTGCTGATAGTCGAGGACGAGGTGGACCTGGCCGCGATGCTCGCCGAGGGCCTGCGCGCCGAGGGCATGGTCTGCGAGGTCGCCCACGACGGCGCCCGCGCGCTGGAGATGGCGGCCGCCGCGGAATATGACGTCCTGCTCCTGGACCGGAACCTGCCCACCCTGAGCGGGGACGCCGTCTGCCGGGCCCTGAACACCGCCGGCTACCCGGCCAGAATCCTGATGCTCACCGCCGCCGGCGCCCTCGCCGACCTGGTCGACGGCCTCGGCCAGGGCGCCGACGACTACCTGGCCAAACCCTTCTCGTACCTGGAGCTGGTCGCGCGGCTGCGCGCGCTGGGCCGCCGCTCCCCCGCCGGCAGCAGCGCCACTGTGCTGAGCAGGCACGGCGTCAACCTGGACACCGTACGCAGGATCGCCGAACGCGACGGCCGGCCACTGAAACTGACACCCAAGGAACTCGGAGTACTGGAACTGCTGCTGGCCGCGGACGGCGCCCCGGTCGACACCGACCAGCTGCGGGACAGCCTGTGGGACGCGGCGCTGGACCCGGCCACCACCGCCGTCCGGGTCACCGTCCACTCGCTGCGCCGCAAGCTCGGCAAACCGCCACTGATCACCAACGACCCCGGCTACGGGTACCGGCTGTGAACCGGGCCCGGACCGGTCGTCGCTTCTCGCTGCGCGGGCTGCCCCTGCGCGGCCGGCTGACCCTGATGACCACGGCGGTCTTCGCGACCCTGGGCGGCGGACTGCTCCTGCTGAACTGGCTGAGCGCCCGCCAGTTCCTGAAGGACAACCGCTACCGCGTTGTCCCCACGAGCGAAATGGCTCCCGCCCAGACGGCGCCGATCCCCACAACCGCGCCGCAAGGCCCCTCGATACCCGCCGCGCTCGCCACTCCCGCCCAGCGCTTCGAGGACTTTCAGTACACCGTCCTCAGCGATCTGCTGCTGCGCTCCATGCTGTTGCTCGCCGTCTTCACCGCGCTTGCCGGACTGCTCGCCTGGTGGGGCAGCAGCCGCTCACTGCACCGCCTCAGCCAGGTCACTGCTGCGGCCCGGCGGATCGGCACCGGCAGCACCCTGGACGAACGGCTCGGCCTGACCGGCCCGCACGACGAAGTCCGTGAACTCGGCGACACCTTCGACGTCATGCTCGACCGCCTGGACCGCAGCCTCACCGCCCAGCGCCGTTTCACCTCCCACGCCTCGCACGAACTGCGCACCCCGCTCACCCTCCAGCGCACCGCCCTGGAAATCCCACTCGCCCAAGGCCGGGTCCCGGACGACCTGAGGCCCGCCGTCCAGCGGGCACTGGACGCCAACGCCCGCAGTGAACGCCTGATCGCGGCTCTGCTCACACTGGCACGCGGCGAGAGCGGACAGCTGACGCCGCATCCCGTCGACCTCGGGCACGCCGCCAGGGACGCCCTGGCGGACCTGGCCGACGAGGCCCGGACAGCCGGCATCCGGATCACCGCGGCCCCGGAGTCTGCCCCGGTCGCGGGCGACCCCTCACTGCTCCGTCAGATCGCACTGAACCTGCTGGCCAACGCCGTGCGGCACAACCACCGTGACGGCACGGCGACGGTCACCACCGGCACCATCGGCACCCTTTCCTTCATCGAGGTCGGCAACACCGGCCCGGTGCTGCACCAGGACGAAATCCCCGCCCTCTTCGCACCGTTCCAGCGCGGCCGGGAACACCGCAGCGACGGATCCGGGCTAGGACTGGCCGTGGTCCGGGCGATCACCCTGACCCACCACGGCGAAGTCATCGCCACCCCCCGTCCCGGCGGTGGCCTCACCGTCCGAGTCGAACTGCCCACCGCACCTGGAGCAGGCGCTCCGGGGCCGCGCCCTTGAGAGGGCATCAGCCATGGTGGTCGCTCTCCTTGAGGGTGCGTACGAGGGTGGCCCAGACGGCGGGTGTGGTGCGGAGGACCGCTCCGGTGGGGTCGCCGGACTCGTGAGACAGACCGTGGCGGGTTCGGATAAGGCCAGGGCGGGCACTTCGGGCAGTTCGTCTTCCCGCGCCAGGTGCTCGGCGAACGGGACATCATGTCGAGGAACGGTGCGGGCGGAAAGCGCGGGTTCCGCGTCTACCCGCCGTGGGCGACGACGACGAACCGCCAGGCGGGCAGAACGCAGACCCGGCAGCTGAACCACTGCCTCCCCGTCGGGGAGGACGGACCGGCCGACACCGACCGCGCCCGCGCGCTCTATCACTCGTAACGGCACGGGACGCCGCTTTCTGTCGGCGGCCGACTTGCCGTACACCCGGGTGCTCCATGTTCCGACTGCCGACGAGGGCAAGGGGAGTTGACCCAAAGCCCCCACCGGAATCCAGCACGTCTAAGCCTCGATCCACCGGCCGGATCTCGAAGTGATCTTCCGGGGCTGTTGGGGCTGTTGGGGCAGGGGGTCGGGGGTTGGGGCTTGATGCGGGTAGGAGGAATCCGCTGGTCTGCCCAGCTCTTCCGGGTGTCCTCTTGCTCTGCGGACGTGGAACCGTAGGAAGTCCCATCGTCCCAGCTCAGAGGACATCCGCGTCTCCATGTCCAAGCGCTGGACCGGCTACCGGCCAGCGGATCAGTCGAGGAAGAGGCTCATGTACAGTGCCGTCTCCCCCTCGGACTCGGTACCGCGGTAGAGGGAAGTGTCCAGACCGCAGAAGGTGAACCCCATCCGCTGATAGGCGCGGATGGCCGGAGCGTTGATGTTCGTCACTTCCAGCCACACGTGCCCGGCACTGCATTCCCGGGCCCAGCCGATGGCGTAACTCATGAGTGTCCGCCCGATTCCCCGGCGCTGGTACGGCCCAGCCACCTCGATATCGGCAATAGTCAGCCGCCGGTTCCAGGGCTCATACTCCGTATCGGCATAGCCGCATACGAGTTCGCCATCCAGCGCGACAAACCGCCGCTTGCCCTCCGATGTCTCATCGGCGGCCTCGGGCCCGTCGTCGGGGAAGACCTTGTGAATCGGCGGGTCCAGCCGGACGGGCCGAAAGGTGAACCCGCCCTCGGAACCGACCACTTCGAAGACGGTATCCGAGCTGAACTCACCCGTGATGACGGCGGACTTGTCTCTCTCGCTCTCCGCCACGCGATAGGTGATTGCCTCCGCCGCCTCGCGTTCGGCTGAGCTACGGTCAGGTGAGGTCATCCCTTCACGATAGAGGGCCCGGCAGGAGCATCCCGGTCGGGGGTGGGGTCCGTATCGAGGTGCACGACGCATCGGAGGCTCCGCCCGTCACGCGTCATGCCGCGCCGGATTCCACGGGCGGGCGGGGGCTTCTCATTGTGTCGGCGCTGGCGCGGAGTTGGGGTATCGGGGAGCGGAACGGGCCGGGGAAGTTCGTCTGGGCCCATGTGGTGGCCGAGGAGGCGGGTCGTGCGCGGTGAGCGTCAGGTGCCCGCCGTGCGGGTGCGGCGCGGCGACCAGGTGTGCGTGTGGGGGAAGTGGCAGGAGGTGATGGGTAATCGCCTCGAACGCTACGCGACCGGCGGTATGGCCGTGGTCCTGGACTTCCTGGCGGCCTACCCGCTCCGGGTTCCTGCGGCGTCCATGGTGCTGGTGGCCGCCCCGGCGGACCCGGGACCGTTGCCCGGGCGGAAGCCGGGTGGGCTGTGCATGGCGGATTGGGCGGTATGTGCGGACGCGTCCGGTTCACCGTCGGTCGTCGCGGCCGAGTGCGCCTCGTGCGGCGAGTTCTGCGAGCCGTCCCCGTCGATGTCCGCCCAGCCTGTGTGGTGCGTCGATCACGCGGCGCGGACCGGGCACACAGGTTTCCGGCGGATCGTCACGGACTTCGTCCGAGTCTCCGGCGGCCACGAGGAGGGGGCGGCGCGTGATGGAGAGGTGTAGCTGTATCCCGCCGCCGGGGTAGCCCGTACCTCATGATCCCGCCCCGGTCTGTCCGTCGCTACTCCTGGCGGGCAGGCCGAGGCAGGCGGGTGGGACTCCGCGCAGTGGAACCGTCCGCCCGGTGATCTCGCGGCGTGAGAGCCGTCCCACGTCGGCGGACCGGATCGCCACCGGGCTCGTTGATCGCCTCGCCCACGGCACCGTTGAATCGTCCGCACGTCGCCGGCTGGCACAGGCGCTCGCGGATATTCCCGGAATCACGGCCTCACGTGCCCTCGCAGATCTGTCAACATGACGAAGACTGTGCCGTCGCTCATACCGCCGCGTACATTCTCGGGATGCGCGACGCACGGTAGCGGACCCATCGGGGGTGGTGCCCGCGCGCCCGACCAGTCCCGAACCGTCGGTGGAGAGGCGGAACTTGGGACGAGAACCGATACCCCGCGCGCAGAAAGTGCCTTCCGCTCGGACCGACCGAACCCCTCGACAAGGTTTATCGTCCCAGCTCAGAAGGCACTTTCGTCGTTCCTCCCCGCTTCCGGCCTCATCCCGGCCGAAACGGCGAAGCTAGCCTTCGGCGCGGGTGCGGTACGTGTTGATCAGGACCCCGGACGGTGTCGGCCGCGTGGCGGTGAGCGTCAGGCGGCGAGGGGTCCTGCCATCGGCGAAGAGCCGCTTCCCACTTCCCAGGATGAGGGGAAAGACCAGCAGCCGGTACTCGTCGACGAGGTCGTGCTCGATCAGGGTTCCGAGCAGCCCTCCGCTGCCCAGTACCACCGTCTCGGCCTCGGACGCGGCCTTGATACGGGTGACCTCCTCCGCCGGGTCAGCGCCGAGGAGAGTGGAGTTCGCCCACTTCGGATCCCTGAGCGTGCGGGAAGCCACGTACTTTGGCATCGCGTTCATCGCGGCCACGGCTGGGTCGTTCATGTCGGCATGCGGCCACGTGGCGGCGAAGATCTCATACGTCCTGCGGCCCAGGAGCAGGGCCCCGGCACTGGCCGTGGCCTCGCTCATGAACCGCTCGACCACCTCGTCGACATAAGGCAGCACCCAACCGCCTTGATCGAACCCGCCGTCCCGGTCCTCGTCGGCCGAGAGGACCGACTGCATGACGCCGTCCAGCGATACGAAGTTGACTACGACCAGCTGTCCCATGTGCTCTTCCCGTCTGTCCGCTTGCTTCACCGATGTTGACCACACAAAGGAGCGGAACTCATCGGTCCCGCCGGCCCACCCTTTTTACGGCGGTGTGCTCAACTCGTGTGCAGCATCAGCCCGATGCCGACCACCATCAGCCCGGCGGCGGCGATGCGCGGGGCGCCGAAGCGTTCCTTGAGGAACAGGGTGCCTATCGCCGCGCCCACGATGATCGAGGATTCCCGCAACGCCGCGATCGGGGCGGGCGGGGCCTTTGTCTGGGCCCACAGGACCAGGCCGTACGCGGAGACCGAGAGGGCCGCGCCGAGGAGGCCCCGGGCCGCGTACGGCCGTAGCTGCGGCAGGAGTTCGGCGCGGTGGCGCCAGAGTGCGTACGCCGGGATGACCAGGCCCTCCAGGATCATCAGCCAGGCGATGTAGCCGAGCGGGGTGCCCGAGGCGCGTACGCCGACTCCGTCCACCGTGGTGTACCCGGCGATGGCCAGGCCCGTGCCGAGGGCCGCCAGGATCGCCGGCCAGTGCGATGCCGTGGAACACGTCGTCGTCCGAGGGCTATTGGTCGGCGCCGTGCAGTGAGGCGAGGCCGGTGGCCTCGGCGAATGCGCGCAGGGCGCCTACGAGGTCGGTATCGCTCCACTGGGTGCCGAGATCGTGATGTGACGACGGTATGCCTGGCGGACCCAGCGCGGGGGCAGTGTGCGGCTGCCGGACCCACGCTGGTTGCGCTCCCCGGACGTTGCCATGGACTGGTTCTGGCCAACCTCCCGGACCCGACCGGACGAGGACACGGTTCACGAGAAAATCGGGTCAGTTCGCACAACGTGATCAGGAGGTCATCATGGGTACGCACGGCAAGCCGAGCCCCGATCCGTCGCAGGGGAAGCCGCCGCCCGGGAACAGTGACGGGCAGGTTCCGCCCTCTCCTCCGCCGACCGGTACCCGCCGGAAGTAGCGGCTCGTGCTGGAAGACCACCGGCAGTCCTCGCTGACCGCGATGGACATGGACAGCGGGGCCTTGTGGCCCGCAGACTCGCCCTGGGTCCGTGAGGCCATGGAATCCCTGCCCCGGGACCTGTTCGCCCCTCCGGTCGTCTGGGTCTGGGCGGGTGGGCGCTACGAAGCGGTACGCCGTTCCGAGGTACCGGAGGCGTGGGCGGCCGCGGTCCATCCCGGCCCGTACGGCTCCACGGTCACGCAGGTCACCGACGGCATGCCCACGTCCAGCATTTCGTGCACGGCGATCGTGGCGACCATGCTGGACTCCCTGGTCCTGGAGTCCGGGCACCGGGTGCTCGAACTGGGCACCGGGACCGGGTGGAACGCTGCTCTGATCGCCGAACGCGCCGGGGAGGTGACCAGCGTCGAGGTCGATGCGGAACTCGCCGCACGCGCCCGCCGCCGGATCGGGGATGCGGGGCGCCGGGTACGTGTAGCGGTCGGTGACGGCAACAGGGGGCTGCCGGACGGCGCGCCCTTCGACCGGGTGATTGCCACGTACGCTGTGGAGAGCGTGCCGTGGAAATGGGTCGAGCAGACCCGTCCCGGCGGCCGGATCGTCACACCGTGGGGGCACACGGGGTGTGTGGCGCTCACCGTCGCGCCGGACGGCGCCTCGGCGGTCGGCTGGATACAGGCACCCGCCCGTTTCATGCCCACTCGCGGCGCCGCGCCGCGTACCCCTTTCGAGCAGGTCCGGGGCGGGCACGCGGGCGACCCGGTCGAATTCCCCCGGCCCGTACGGTGCTTGGACCATCCAGACGTGCGGTTCGCGCTGCGTGTGCTGCTTCCCGATGTGCAGATCGACACCCGTCCCGGCTCCGGCGCCCCGCGGGCCTGGCTCAGCGACGGCCGCTCGTCCTGGGCCACGCTCGACCAGGGCGGTGCGGCGGTGGAGGGGCGCCGGGGCGGTCCGCGGGACCTCGCCGGGGAGGTCGCGCGGGCCTGGCGGGAATGGGAGCGGCGCGGGGGACCCGGCATGTTCGACTTCGGGCTGTACGTGACCCCCGACGCCCAGCACGTCTTCACCGGCGACGACCCGCACGGTCTCGGCTGGGATCCGCTCGTCAGGGAGGGCGGGTGAACTGTGGGGCGCGCAGCATCGGGCTCCGCAGGTGACCGCAGTGCCGGGCCGTGCGTCAACTCGTGTGCAGCATCAGCCCGATGCCGACCACCATCAGCCCGGCGGCGGCGATGCGCGGGGCGCCGAAACGTTCCTTGAAGAACAGGGTGCCTATCGCCGCGCCCACGATGATCGAGGACTCCCGCAACGCCGCGATCGGGGCGAGCGGGGCCTTTGTCTGGGCCCACAGGACCAGGCCGTACGCGGAGACCGAGAGGGCCGCGCCGAGCAGGCCCCGGGCCGCGTACGGCCGTAGCTGCGGCAGGAGTTCGGCGCGGTGGCGCCAGAGTGCGTACGCCGGGATGACCAGGCCCTCCAGGATCATCAGCCAGGCGATGTAGCCGACCGGGGTGCCCGAGGCGCGTACGCCGACACCGTCCACCGTGGTGTACCCGGCGATGGCCAGGCCCGTGCCGAGGGCTGCCAGGATCGCCGGCCAGTGAGGGCGTTTCCCGGAGCCGCGGATGCCCCACAGGGCGAGGCCGACGAGTCCGGCCGAGGCGACCGCGACGCCCGCCGTGGCCCAGGCGTCGGGGCGTTCGCCGACGAAGACCGCGGCCAGGACCGTCACCACGAGCGGGGCCGTGCCCCGGGCGATCGGGTACATCTGGCCGAAGTCGCCCAGGGTGAACGAGCGCATCAGCAGCAGCATGTACGCCACGTGCAGCGCGGCCGAGACGAAGAGGTACGGCCAGGCCTCCGCGGCCGGGAACGGGACGAACAGGGCGGCCACCGCGCCGATCAGCAGGCCGCCCCCGGATATCAGGGTGAAGGAGACGAGCTGGTCCTTTATGGCGTGCGCGATGGCGTTCCACGAGGCGTGTGTGATCGCGGCCATGAGGACCGCGAACGCGACCAGAGGGGTCACTTGGTCTGCTCGCGCAGATCGGCCACCGTGGCGCCCGCGTGGGCGATCAGCGTCTTGGGGTCGAGCGGGAACACCGTGTGCGGGGTGCCCGCCGCCGCCCACACCACCGCGTGGTCCAGCAGTCCGCGGTCCGCCAGCACGCGGGTCTTCGTCACATGGCCGAAGGGCGGTACGCCGCCGATCGCGTACCCCGTGGTCTCGCGGACCAGGTCGGCTCCGGCGCGCTTGACCTTCCCGGCGCCCAGCTCCTTCCGTACGAGCTCCACATCGACGCGCGAGGACCCGTCCATCAGGACCAGGACCGGTACGCCGTCCGCCTCGAAGATCAGCGACTTGACGATCTCGCTGAGCTCGCAGCCGATTGCCGCGGCGGCCTCGGCGGCGGTGCGGGTGGCGTCCGGGAACCGGCGTACCTCCACCTGGAGGCCCAGCTCGCGCAGCGCTTCGGCGAACCGGGGGTGGGCATCGGAAGCGGCGGCGGACGGGGAGGCGGCGGTCGCGGGCGTGGTTTCGGGCGCGGTTTCGGGGGTGCTCATGTGCTGCACGCTACTGAACCGTGCCGGGCGGGCACCAGACGGATTCTGGAGTGCCGCACTCCGGATGATGTCGGTGACTTCCGGTCAAAACGTGGCCGGATGGGTGCCCGTGTCGATCCGGGCCGGCGAGCGCTCCACAGTGCGGCCACCGCGCGGATCAGCAGGGCCGTCCTCCCCGACAAGCCCCGTCCGACGCCTCGGGCAGAAGCGCACGGACGGGGCGGTCTCGCTGATCAGCCACTTGTGGGGACGTGCCGTTCAGGGGTGTCCAGCCACGGAGTCTCTCCTGTGGCTGTGACCGTCAGACCGAATCGTTCCGGGCCGGGACGGTCATGCAGCGCCCACCAGTCGTGCGCCGCTTCCACCTCGTTCCAGAGCCGACGGCGGCCGTGCTGCCACACCGTCCACCGGGTGTCGGACTTGCCGTCCCAGTCCACGGCAGCCCACGACGTGGCATCGGTCGTGGCGAGCCACAGGCGGGATGCCACCCCTTCCACGTCCGGGTTGTCGTGCCACGTCCACCACACGTCACGGAGCTGCAGCCCCATGGCGAACCGTGCGGCGAGTTCTTCCCCGGCCACCTGCCACGGCGGCAGGATGGTGGTCGACTCGTCGGGCTGATGGTCGTCGCGCACCACGTCCCGGAAAATCCGCAGGTTGGTCCGCTGCTGCCGCATGAGCATGAACGCACTGTGCGGAGAGAACCGGCCCGAAGCCGTCCCACCGTCGTCCACGGTCAGGCGCAGCAGTCCGTAACAGATCCACGGCGACTCCCACGGAGCGAGGATGATGCCCCCGGGCCTCACCTGCGTGAGCCACGGGCGAGGGACGGACCGCACGGAACACGTGGCCACGAGCCGGTCGTACGGCGCGCCGTCCGCGTGTCCCATAGCGCCGTCCCCGGCGATGACTTCCACGCCGAGCCCCGACTTCCGCAGACAGGCCCGCGCTCTGGACGCCAACAAGGGGTCCACTTCGACGGTCGTCACGTTCTCCGAGCCGGCGACGTAGGCCAAGAGACCCGCGTTCCACCCTGTTCCGGTGCCGATCTCCAGGACTCTTTGTTCCGGCGCCACATCGAGCATGTGCAGCATCCGGAACACGATGGACGGAGCCGAAGCGGATGACGATGCCCACCGATCTCCGTCCGTGGGCTCCTCGCCGTCGTTGATCTGTGTCACCACGGAGTCATCGACGTACACCGCCCGAAGCCACGCCTCCGGAGCGCCTGCGCGGTCGCAGGGCACCAACTGGTCACCCAGATAGACACGTTCAGGAATGAAGGCGGACCGGGTGATGGACCATGCCGCTCGCTCCCACTCAGGGCGCAACGGCGTATCCATGTCGTTGTTCACTGCGCCGAGCAGGTCACGGATGGCGATCTGCTCGGACGCTGCGAGATTCGGTGTCGTCACCTACTCGTCCTTCTTGTGCTTCGGCGGGTCCTTCGGCTTGACCGTGTCGCTCGACGGCTTGGACGTGCCCGGGTCCTTTCCCCCGGAGTGCTGCCCGCTGCCACCGCTTCCGCCCTTTCCCGTTCCCCATCCCATGCCATCGCTCCTCTTGTCGATTACGGACTTTCTGCGGAGTCTCGGAAGCCTTGGGGTGCGCGGGGGCATGCCCCCGGCCCACGGCCGGCCGGGGCCACTGGTGGCAGATTCTCACCGGGGGTCGGGGCCGACGATGCGAGTCGACGCTAGAAGGACGCCCGTCCGGGGCACTACGAACTTGCACGAGTTTGCACATCAACTCACCTGGCTGAGACTGATATTGACGCTGTTCCTGCTGCTCGGCGAAGCTTGTGCAAGCCCGAGCAAACCCGAGCACGTACGTGGACCAGGGAGCCGGTCATGGCCGTAGAGTTCGTCGGCATCGATCCGAACACCGATCGGGATCACTGCCCGACGGTGTGGGCGGGCACAGAAGCTCAGGAGATTCTGTTGCAAGGATGGAAGCCGGGCGGCAGGGCTCAGGCCCAGTGCGAGGCGACCAGCCCGGCGAACGGGTCGGTCCCTGAGGGCGAGGCCATCGTGCGGCTTCCCGCCCGCATGATTCCGATGATCAGGGAGGCCTGCGATGCCGTCGAGCGCGCCCGGCTTCGCTGAGCTGCTCGGCCGGTGCGAGCGGTCGGCCGTCCACCTGGAGATGCGCGACTCGTACGCGTCCACCGACCGGTTCGACGCGTGGCAGCGCGGCGTGCGGATCAACTGGGAAGACCGGCAGTCCTGGTGGCCCCCGTACGACCAGTTGATCACGGACTCCGTGGCGCGGGGTGTGTCGATCCGTCGGGCACGCATCGTCTCCGAGCCGGTGACGGAGTACATCCGCTGGGAGCATTACGTGACCCACGCGAACGTGACGGCGGGGGAGGAGGTCCGATGGCTACCGCGACGACGGGCCACGGACATTGCCCTCCCGGGAAACGACTTCTGGCTCTTCGACGGTGAGCTCCTGCGGGTGCACCACTTCTCAGGGGACGGCGCGGTGGTCGAGGATGAGATCACCTCGGACGAGGAGACCGTGAAGCTCTGCTCGTCGGCCTTCGAAGCCGTCTGGGAGCGAGCGGTTCCGCACCACTTGTACGCGATCTGACGAGAGCCGGCTCCATGCCCCCGCACCCTTCATCGAGCGTTCAGCAGGCCCGCGAAGAACTGGCGGGCCGGCTGCGCGATCTCCGTAGGGATGCCGGAATCAGCGGGCGGGAGCTGGCCGTCCGGTGCGGCTGGTCGGATGCGAAGGCATCCCGCATCGGAAACGCCAGAACGCCACCGTCCGACGCGGACATCCGGGCATGGTGCCGAGCCTGCGACGCCGACAGCCAGGCGCCGGACCTGATCGCTGCGAACAGGCAATCCGCGGACTCCCACATCGAGTGGAGGCGACTCCAGCGCACCGGCCTCCGCCGGGTGCAGGAGTCCGCTGAGAGCCTGTACCGGCGAACCCGTCTGTTCCGGGTCTACGTCTCCGACGTGATCCCCGGATTCCTCCAGACGCCCGGGTACGCCACCGCCCTGCTGTCTTCCATCGCGGAGTTCCGAGGGGCACCCGACGATGTGACCGATGCCGTCAAGGTCCGCATGAGGCGAAACGCGGTGCTGACCAATGGTGCACACCGGTTCTCGTTCGTTCTGGAGGAATCGGTCCTGCACTATCGGCTGTGCACGGTCGAGACCATGGCCGCGCAGCTGGGCCATCTGCTGGGGGTCATGGATCTCCAGAACGTGGCCGTGGGAATCCTGCCGTTCTCGGCCCGACGAGCGGTGTGGCCCATGCCGACGTTCACGATGTTCGACGATGCCAGGGTGCACGCGGATAGTCTGGACGCCGCTTCCACCCTCACGGAGCCGAGCCAAGTGGACCTGTACGCAAGGGCCTTCGGGCGCCTGTCGCAGGGTGCGGTGCGGGGGGCCGTCGCGCGTGCTCGCGTGGCGTCCGCCCTGGCTGCCCTCGGGTAGTCCGTGCCCGGCAGCGGGCACATGACGAAAGGCCCCCGCCCCGCCGCCCTGGTGCGGTGACAAGTGCGGGGGAGTCACGGCATCAGCTGTTCAGCACGCCGGTAAGGGCCGCGCGGCGGTTTCGGGCGCGGTTTCGGGGGTGCTCATGTGCCGCACGCTACTGAACCGTGCCGGGCGGGCACCAGACGGTTTCCGGAGTGCCGCACTCCGGATGATGTCGGTGACTTCCGGTCAAAACGTGGCCGGATGGGTGCCTGTGCCAACCGAGGCTCCCTGACCCGGCGTCGGTGGGTAAGGGCCTATGGGGAAGTACGACAAGGGGGGAAATCTTGTTGCGCGTCCATTTCACCGGCCGGGACCTGGAGTACATCCGCATCGCCCGCCGACCCGACCCGCTGTGGGAGATCGTCTGCAGCGTCTGCCGATTACAGACCAAGGAAGGGCCGCTCGTGTTCGGCCCGTGGCGGCGTGCGGTCGCCCCGCGCCTGAAGGGTGACGCCGCCGCGCGCGGTGCCGCGCTCGCCCTGCGCAGCCTGGTGCCGTTCGGCCCGTACTTCCCGGACTTCCTGACGCCCGCCGTGGACGGTGGCACCACCGACCTCCGGCAGGGCATCGAAGGAGTGCTCTCGACGCCGCGACGCCGTCTGCGCGACGAGCTGGTGCTGCTGGCGGAAGGCGGGGAGAGCGCGGTCGCGGGGGTGCGGGTGCGGCCGTTCGCCGGGGCGGAGCTGGCCCGGGGCGACACCACGGCGCTGCGCGCACTGGGCGGACTCCTGAGCTCCTACGACGAGGTGTTCGTCGCACCGTTCCGGCACCGGATCGACGAGGCGGTGGCGCTCGACGTCGCCTGGCGGTCCCGGGAGCTGTCGGCGGGCGGGACCAGGGCGCTGCTGGGCACCTTCCGGCCCATGGCCCGGTGGAGCCCGCCGGTGCTGGAGGTGGAGTATCCGGTCGAGAGGGACCTGTACCTCGACGGGCGCGGCCTGCTCCTGGTGCCGTCCTACTTCTGCTGGCGCATGCCGATCACCCTGGTCGACGACGCGCTGATGCCGATGCTGGTCTACCCGGTGGCCAAGTCCGTCGAGCGGCCCGTCGACAGGCCCGCCGGTCCGGAGGGGGCGGGGTCCGTGTCCTCCCTGGTCAAGCTGCTCGGGCCGACGCGGGCCGCGCTGCTGCGCGAGGTGGCGGCGCGCGGCTGCGCCACGACGTCCGAACTGGCCGAAGCCGTCGGCTCGTCGCTGCCCAACACCAGCCAGCAGCTGGCGATTCTGCGCGAGGCCGGGCTGGCCTCCAGCCGCCGGGAGGGCCGGTTCGTCCTGCACATTCCCTCGCCGCTGGGCCTGACGCTGCTCGAAACGACCAGCCCCTGACCCTGGCCTCGATCCGGGTCTCGGTGCGGGTCCTGACCCGACCTGGGCGTCGATCCGGGGCCCTGATACGGCGCCCGTTCTCCCGACGCTTTCATCCGGATGAAAGCGTGCGGCGCCCGGAGCGGCTGCGGGGCCAAGCTCTTTCCATGCCGGGCGTCACGGCAACGGAAGCGTTGCGGGGAGGGCGTCCGGCGGTCCGACAGTGATTCCACAGGGAAGTGCCGTGTCCACCGGACACGGCACAGGGAAGGAACGACATGCGTAGGTTCGTACGAGCGGCAGCGGCACTCACGTTCGCGGCGGGGGCCGTACTGGTGACGGGGGCGGGTGCGCAGGCCGCCGACGCCGGCACGCAGGCCGTCACGGTGCACGGGTGCCGGTCCGGGTACGTCTGCGTCTACCCGAAGGCGTCGTGGAACGGCGACGATCCGGAGCTTGAGTTCTTCACGTACGGCGCCCACAACCTGGTCAACCACACCGGGATGCACCGGGTCTTCAACAACCAGACCGGCGGAGCGTCCGTGCAGCTCTGCAAGAAGTACGACGGCGGCGACTGCGGTACCAAGGGCTTTCCGGGGCAGTTCATCGACGTGGACCTGACCCCGATCAACTCGATCAAGCTCTCCGCGTAGCGGGTCGGTTCACCGCCCGGCGGTGAAAACGGGGTGACGTGGGGGCGAGGGGTTTCTACCCTCGCCCCCATGACCTTTGGGGAGACACTGCTGAACGTCGTCGATGTCGAGGCGACCTGCTGGGACGGGCAGCCGCCGCCCGGCCAGGTGAGCGAGATCATCGAGATCGGGCTCACCGTCGTCGATCTCCGCGCGGGCGAACGCCTGGCCAAGCACCGGCTGCTGGTCCGGCCAGCCAGGTCCCGGGTCAGTCCGTTCTGCACCGAGCTGACCGGGCTGACGCAGGCCGAGGTGGACGCGGGCCTGCCCTTCGCCGAGGCCTGCCGTCTGCTGGCCGCCGAGCACCGGACCGGCGCGCTCCCGTGGGCCAGCTGGGGCGACTACGACCGCAACCAGTTCACCCGCCAGTGCCGCCACACGGGCACCGAGTACCCCTTCGGTCACCGGCACGCCAACGCGAAGGTCGCCTTCACCTCTTCGTACGGGCTGCGCAGGCGTCCCGGCATGGCCCAGGCGCTGCAGACCGCCGGCCTCCCGCTGGAGGGCCGTCACCACCGGGGCGACGACGACGCGTGGAACATCGCCGCCCTGGTGCTCGATGTGGCGGGGCGGGGTGACTGGCCGGACCCGCGGGACCCGGGGGACGCGGGGGGCCCGCCGGAACCGCGGGGCTGAGACCGGACGGGCCGGCCGGCCGGAGCGGGGGGACGGGCCTGCCGGGTCAGCCGCCCGCGCGCAGCACGTCCGCCACCACCGGGCCCGCCGCGTCGCCGCCGTGGCCGCCGGACTGGACGACCGCCGCCGCCGCGAGGTCGTTGCTGAAGCCGGTGAACCAGCTGTTGGACGTGCCCTGTCCGTCGACCTCGGCCGAGCCCGTCTTGGCGCCCTTGTCGCCGCCGACCGAGGCCATGGCGTCCCGGGCCGTACCCCAGGCGGCGGTGGCCCGCATCATCGTGGTGAGCTGCTGGGACACGTGCGCGGGCAGGGAGCGGGAGGCCGTGGCGAGCTGACGGTTGTCCAGCGACTGCGGGACGATGACGGGCTGGCGGAAGGTGCCGGTGCGGGCGGTCGCCGTGATGGACGCCATGTTGAGGACGTTCATCTGGACGGTGCCCTGGCCTATGTACTGGGCCGCGGCCACGCCGCCGGTCTCCTCCGGGACGCTGCCGTCCGTGGTGACGACGCCGGTCTTCCAGTCCAGGCCGATCCCGAAGACGTCCCGGGCCTCCTTGGCGAGGGCGGCGTCGTCCTTCACGTCGTCGATCAGCTTGATGAAGGCCGTGTTGCAGGACCGGGCGAAGCTCTGGGTGAAGGTGCTGCCGTCCGGCAGGTCGAAGTACTTCAGGTTGTGGAACGAATTCCCCTGGTACATCACGTCCTTGGGGCACTCGGCCGCGCCGTTCGCGGTGGCGAGGCCCTTCTCGATCAGCAGCGCGGCGGTCATGATCTTCATCGTGGAGCCGGGCGCCTGCTCGCCCTGGAGCGCCACGTTGAACTCGGTCACCGGATTGTTGGCCACCGCGCGGATCGCGCCGGTGGAGGGCTTGACCGCGACCACCGACGCCTGGCCGAACTTCTTGACCGCCTGTTCGGCCGCCGCCTGGGCACCGGCGTCCAGGGTGGTCCGGAGTTTGCCGGGCCTGCCCTCGGCCACGGTCAGCAGGGTCCGGTCCGGGGCGTTCGCGTCGGCGTCCTCGATCCAGGTCTCGATGCCGGGCGTGCCACCGGCCGTGGAGCCGTACTTGGTGCGCAGGGTTGCCAGGACCGGCCCGAGCGACGGGTACTTCTCCTTGGTCAGCACCTTGCCGTTGCGGTCCACCGCCTCGATCCGCGCGACGGAGGACTCGCCCGTCCTCAGCGTCGCACCCTCCGTCAGCTGCGGATGGACGACGGAGGGCTCCCAGTCGACCAGGGCCTTTCCGGTGGTCACACCCCGCACCACGGTCAGCTCCGAGGCGTACGACCAGGGCTTGGTCTTCCCCTTGTAGGAGACGGTCGCCTTCACCGTGAACGGCACCTTCGAGCCGACCGCCGGGCCGGGAGTGATCACGGCCCTGCCGACATGGGCGTCCTCGGCGAATCCGGCGAGCAGCGGCTCGGCGGCCGACTCGTTGTTCGTGAGAGCGGCCGCGTCCGCCGCGTCCCCGGCCGCCCACGCCGTGAGGAAGTCCTTCGACGTCCCGGTGATCTCCGCCTCGCTGAGCGGTCCCGTCTTCACTTCCCGCGACGCGCTCCTGGACGAGGCGGCCCCGGAATCCGTACCGCCGTCGCCACCCCCGACCATGCTGTACGCCCCGTAGCCGACCCCTCCGGCCGCCAGCACGAACACTCCGCCGACCACGGCGACCTTCGCTCCACTGCGCATCTGTGCAGTCCCCCTCCCCAGGAGTCCCCCTTGAACGTGTTCAAGGGGGAGCTGTCAGGAACGATAAGGGGTGGTGACGGCTGGTGAGTGTGTTGTTACCGGACCGGAATGCTGTCCGGTGGTGGCTACACCCAGGTGTCCAGCCACATCCGGTCGCGCCAGGCGTCCTCGGGGATCGACGTCCCCGTGTACAGCGGCCAGAAGTAGATGAAGTTCCACACGATCAGCAGGATCAGCACGCCCGCCGCGACCGCGCCCAGCGTCCGGCGTCTCTCGCCGCCGGGGTCGTCGGACGCCAGGCCCAGTTCCGCTTTCGCCCCCGTGCCCGCCGCGGGCCCCAGCAGCGCGCCGACCATCATCGACACGGCCAGGCACAGGAACGGGACGAACACGACCGCGTAGAAGAGGAAGATCGTGCGCTCCTGGTAGAAGAACCAGGGCAGCCAGCCCGCCGCCACACCGCAGGCGATCGCGCCCGCCCGCCAGTCGCGCCGGAAGAACCAGCGCCACAGCACGTACAGCAGCGCGAAGCACGCGGCCCACCAGAGCAGCGGGGTACCGATGGCGAGCACCTCGCTGGCGCACTTGCCGGTCGAGGACTCCTTGCAGCCGCTCGTCTCCTCGTAGAAGTACGAGACGGGGCGGCCCAGGACGATCCAGCTCCAGGGGTTGGACTCGTACGTGTGGCCGGAGGTCAGGCCGACGTGGAAGTCGTACACCTGGTTCTCGTAGTGCCACAGGCTGCGCAGCCAGTCCGGCAGCCAGGTCCAGCTGCCGCCGCTGCCCTCGGTCGCCGCCCAGTTGCGGTAGTAGCCCTTGTCCGTGACGATCCAGCCGGTCCACGAGACCACGTACGTGCCGATCGCGACCGGCACCGTGGAGACGAACGCGGGCACCAGATCGCGCCGGACCACCGCCCGGTAGGGCCGCACCGCGCCCGCCGTGCGTCGCCCGGCCACGTCCCACAGCACCGCCATCACGCCGAACGCGGCCAGGATGTAGAGGCCGTTCCACTTCGTGGCGAACGCCAGCCCCAGCATCAGACCGGCGGCGATCCGCCACGGCCGCCAGCCCAGGCGCAGGTTCTCGGCGATGTGCGCGTCCGGGCGCAGCACCCCCTCCGCCTCGTCGTAGGGCAGCGCGGCGACGAGTTTCCGGCGCGCCCAGTCGCGGTCGATCACCAGACACCCGAAGGCGGCCAGCACGAAGAACATCAGGATCAGGTCGAGCAGCGCGGTGCGGCTCATCACGAAGTGCAGACCGTCCACCGCGAGGAGCAGGCCCGCCAGACAGCCCAGGAACGTGGACCGGAACAGCCGCCGGCCGATCCGGCACAGCATCAGGACGGACGCCGTGCCGAGCAGCGCGACCATGAAGCGCCAGCCGAACGGTGTGAAGCCGAACATCTGCTCACCGAGCCCGATGATCCACTTGCCGACCGGCGGATGCACGACATAGCCGGGCTCGACGGGGATCTCCACCGCGGAGGGGTTCTTCAGGATCAGCTTGTCGATGTCCTTGGGCCACGCCCCCTCGTACCCCTGGTTGACCAGGGCCCAGGCGTCCTTGGCGTAGTACGTCTCATCGAATATCACCGCGTCCGGCTCGCCCAGGTTGTGGAACCGCAGCAGCCCGGCGACCAGCGCCACCAGCAGCGGCCCGCCCCAGGCCGACCAGCGCACCAGCCGGTCCGCGAGCGTCGGAGGCACGCCGAGCACCGCCCACAGCCGGGCTCCCGGGCGGGTGTACGGCGGCACCAGCCGCTCGCGCAGCCCGATCCCCGGCCGGGGCGAATGGCCGAAGCGGCGCAGCCGCCGCTGCCAGGAATGCGGCTCTTCGCCGTGCTGGTCCCCGGCGTCTTGGCCCTGCTGGGCTTCGGGCGCAGTACTCGTCACCGCGCCATCGTAGGGAACGCATCTGTGCGAGGCGCGCTCCCGGGCTGGGAGGATGGTTGTTGTGACTGGAACGACTGGAACGCTGGTACTCGCAGGGACCCCCATCGGCGATGTGGCGGACGCCCCGCCACGGCTCGCCGCCGAGCTGGAGCGGGCCGACGTCGTCGCCGCCGAGGACACCCGGCGGCTGCGCCGCCTCACCCAGGCGCTCGGCATCCACACCACGGGGCGTGTCGTCTCCTACTTCGAGGGCAACGAGTCGGCCCGCACGCCGGAGCTCGTCGAGGCGCTGACGGGCGGTGCCCGGGTGCTGCTGGTCACGGACGCCGGGATGCCGTCGGTCTCCGACCCCGGCTACCGGCTCGTCGCCGCGGCCGTCGAGAAGGACATCCGGGTCACGGCGGTGCCGGGCCCGTCGGCGGTGCTGACGGCGCTCGCCCTGTCCGGGCTGCCGGTGGACCGGTTCTGCTTCGAGGGCTTCCTGCCCCGCAAGGCGGGCGAGCGTCTCGGCAAGCTCCGGGAGGTCGCCGACGAGCGCCGCACGATGGTCTTCTTCGAGGCCCCGCACCGGCTCGACGACACCCTGGCCGCGATGGCCGAGGTGTTCGGCGCGGACCGCCGGGCCGCCGTGTGCCGGGAGCTGACCAAGACGTACGAGGAAGTGAAGCGCGGCCCGCTGGGCGATCTCGCCGTGTGGGCGGCGGAGGGCGTACGCGGTGAGATCACCGTGGTCGTCGAGGGAGCCACGGACTCCGGCAACGAGGACCTGGACCCCGAGGAGCTCGTCCGCAGGGTCCAGGTGCGCGAGGAGGCGGGGGAGCGGCGCAAGGAGGCCATCGCGGCGGTCGCGGCGGCCGCCGGGCTGCCCAAGCGCGAGGTGTTCGACGCGGTCGTCGCGGCCAAGAACGCCGCCCGGCCCCCGAAGCCCTGACCGCTCCGGGCGCGGCGCGCCGGTCGGTGCGGGCGGAGCGCGCCGGGCGGAGGCGTTCCGTCGGAGCCTTTCCGTCAGAGCTTTTCCGTCAGCAGTTCGTGGATGGTCGCGATGAACGGGTCGGCCCTGCTCACCCGCCGGTCGACCACGGCGGCCAGGGCGGTGCCGGTGTCCGGGCGGAAGCCGAGGAACGTCTGCTGTCCGAGCGTGGCTCCGGCATGGAAGCAGACCGGTCCGCGCGGTGACGGATGGCGGAACCAGGTCAGCGTGTGCGTATGGGCGTGCCGCAGTCCGCGCCGCAGCAGCGGCCGCCGTACGTCCGCGAGCGCGGCGGCCAGCGGGCGGGTGGGCGCGAGGGCCGGCGGAAGATGCGCCTCCAGGAACGTGAGCAGGTCCGGCGGCGTCGCCCGCACCGCCCCGGCGGCGGCGAATCCGCCGGTGTCCAGCGCGGGCAGCGTCCTGCCGTCGCGTCGGTGCCCCACGGCATCGCTGCCCGGCGGACCCGGTCGCACGCGCGTGCCGTCCAGACCGAGCGGGCCCAGGACCTCCCGCTGGAGCAGGACCTCCCAGGGTGTGCCGGTGGCGGCGGCGAGGGTGTGCCCGAGCACGGAGACCGCGAAGTTCGAGTAGTGCCAGCGGGTGCCCGGCCGGTGGCGCGGGCGGGCGCGGAGGAAGGCCCGGACGACCCGGTCGGCCGGGTAGTGGCCGTACGGGGCGGTGGACCACCGGGGCAGCGCCTGCGGGTAGAAGTCGGCCGGCAGCCCGGGGAGGCCCGAGGTGTGGGTGATCAGATGGCGCAGGGTGATGGCGCGCACGGCGGGACGCACCGGGTGCCCCGGGGCCAGCAGCTCGGCCGCCGAGTCCTCGTACCGCAGCCGGCCCGCCGCGACGAGCGAGGCCAGCAGCAGCCCGGTGAAGGGCTTCGACGCGGAGCCGAGCTCGTGGTGGAGCCGGTCGCGGGGCGCGTCGCGGGGCTCCGCGCCGCCGAACCGGAAGGTGCGGTGGCCCCGGTGGCTGAGCGCGATCACGAGGCCGGGCGAGCCGATGGTCCGGGCGGCCCCGTCCAGCAGCCGGGCCCGCTCGCCGTGGTCCTGGGAAGGACGGCCGGCGGGGGCCCGGCGCACGTCCTGCCGGGCCGTCACGCGGGGGCCGGGGCGGCGAGGTCCGACAGGGCGCGGGACAGTGCCAGCGCCGAGGCGAAGGCGGCCACCAGCGTGGGGTGGTAGAGGAGGTCGAAGACCGACTCCTCGTCGCCCTCCGGCATCGGCATGGCCTTCATCACGGGCATCGCCCCGTCCGGCGTCTGGGCCCCGGCGAATCCCGCCCAGGCGGCCGGGTCCAGGGTCGGCTCCGGCAGGCAGGCATCGACGACGAGCAGTTCGCCCAGCAGGTCCCAGCGGCCCAGGTCGAGCCAGTCGTCCAGCCACACCGGCAGCCAGAGGGCGAGGTAGTCCGCCACCTCGGCGGGCAGCCCGGCCGGATTCGCGCCCCAGTCCGTCAGATGGAAGACGGTGTGGGTGATGTCGTAGCCGATGTTGCCCTCGACGGTCCAGGGCTCGGGCCGCCGGGACAGCCAGGTGCGCCGGAACGCCTCGTCGACCGGCACGTTCGGCTCCAGCCCGAAGCGGCGCTCCACGGTGCTGAGTCCCAGCCGGCGCGCGGGCTGGACCTCCAGAGCGCCCCAGCTCGTCAGCCGGTGGTTCAGCCGGACGGCGGCCTCCAGCTCCGGCGCCCGGAACCCCAGCTCCCGGAACGGTACGTAGACCTCCATGGGAATGGGGCAGAGCGGTTCGCGCCGCTGGCCGTCGACCAGCCGGCTTCCGGAGCCGAGCAGGTCGTGCCAGGCGTGGTCGAGGAGCTTGCGCGCCAGATCGGCCTGCCGGGAACCGGCGACCCCCTCCCGGAAGATGACCTTGCTGATCATCGCCAGCTCACCGAGCGGCTTGAACCGGTCCAGGACACCCACCTCGGGGGGCGGGTCGTCGTCCAGCCGGAAGCCCGCCCGGTGGTCGTAGAGCCATCCCAGGGCCCGCGCGCCCACGTCATGGATCTGCTGGATGCCGCTCATGCGGCAGCTCCTTTCGTACGGTGGTCCATGAGCCGCTTCAGGCACAGCGCGGCGGCGAATGCGGTCACCAGCGTGGAGTGGTAGCAGGCGAGGAAGGGGTACGGGTCCCCGTCCCCGTCCCCGGAGACGGCCGGCGGACCCGTCTCCGGTACGGCGCCGCCCGCGGCCTGCGCGGCGGCGAGCGCGGGCCAGGCCGCGTCCAGCAGGGCCGAGGGCGGCGGGCCCGGCAGGGCGGCGGCGACCGCGAGCAGTTCGCCGGTCAGGTCCCACTGCCGGCTCTCCAGGCAGCCGTCGATCCAGGGGGGCAGCCAGGCCCGCAGATAGGCGTCGATGTCGGCGGGCATCCGCTCGGGGACGCAGCACCAGTCCGTGATGTGGAAGACCGTGTGGGTCAGCGCGTAGCCGGAGGGCCCCTCGAACATCCAGGGCTCGGACAGCCCGCCCAGCCAGGTGCGCGCGAGGACCGGACCCGGGTCGGTGTGCGGGGCGGTGCCGACCCGCCGCTCCGAGTTGATCAGCCCCAGCTCCCGGTTGGCGTGCTGCTCGGTGTGGGCCCAGCCCCTGGTCGCGGAGAGGGTCCCGGCCAGGCGCTCGAAGCCCTCGTGGCGCAGCCCGTGTCCGGCGAAGGCGGCGTAGATCTCGTACGGGTAGGCGGCGAAGGGTTCGCCGCGCAGCAGTTCCAGCAGCAGGTCGCCGGTGTGCAGCTGCTCCCAGGCGAAGGCGATGAGTTCCCCGGCCGTCCCGTGCTCCGGGGTGCCCGGGACGGTGCTGCGGTGGATCGTGGCGCAGAGCTGGGCCAGCTCGCCCAGCGGCTTGAGCGTGTGGTTGACCTGGGTGTGGGGCTCCAGCACGTCCTGGGGGAGGACGAAGCCCGAGCGGTGGGCGTCGGCCCAGCCGAGCGCCTGGCGCAGTACGCGGGGCAGGACGGACAGCGCCGCGCCCGTCGTGCCGCCGTGCTGGGTGCCGGGACCGGCGGCCGTCGCCGCCGTCACCGCGCCCGCCCCCCGGCCATGAGCCGGGCCGCCCGTACGTGCAGCGTGACCCGGGGGTCCGGGCCGCCCATGAGCTCGACGAAGTCGAGTCCGCGTTCCAGGCCCAGGGTCTCGGGCCGGCCCTCCAGCGCGGCCAGCCAGCGGCCGGCCCCCGCCGCCTGGAGCCAGTTGCGCCGCCGCACCGCGCGCACGAATCCCCGGGACAGGTCCACGACCCGGTGCGCGGCGGCGCGGTGCACGGCCGACGAGGCGGCCGGGACGGCAAGCGGCGCCAGTACGGAGAGCTGATGGGTGAAGGCCTGCCAGGGGCCCCTTCGAGCCACGCCGCGTCCGGCTCGTCGGCGCCGGGTCCGGCGGCGGCCGGCGGCTGTCCGGGCGCGGTGGTGGCCGGTTCCGTCCGGCGCAGGGCGGACATCATGCCCCAGTGGCTCCAGGCCGCCGCGTCGGAGGCGTCGGGCCGGGGCGGGAATTCCCGCACGGCACGGTGGAGCACGGCGATGTCGCCGGGATGCGGATTGCGCCCGTGCAGAACACTGGGAAGCAGCGGATCGGCCCCGATGACCCGCACCGCGGCGATTCCTGTCCGGTTGTCCTCGTCGATTCCGGCGGCGCCGCATACCGTGGCGAGGTGGTCCTCGCTCCGAAGAGCGAGGACCACCTCTGTTGCCAGGTCATGCACGGCACCCGCGAGCGGGGACGAGGCATGTGACTGGTCCATGTGCTACCGACTAGCCCTTCTTCGGGCGGGGGGTCGGCGGCGCGAGCAGCAGGAACGAGCCGCCGCCGAGGAGGGCGAGGTACGCGCACTCGCGCGAGTCCCGGTAGAAGCCTTCGGCCTCGCCCGGGTTGAGGGCCGCGTCGAGGTCGAGCTCGATGTCGGTGGCAGTGGATTCGGTCGTGAACACGGGTGTTTCCCCGTCCTTCGGGACGTGGGGTGCTGCGTACGGTCCGAGTGAAATACAGGAAATGTAAAGCCGCAAATCGGACGGATTGGCCATGGAATTTCTTCATTCAATTGAATGATGAATTCCTATGGCTCCCGGTAAGGCAATGGCCTGGGGCAACGCATATTCCGTTCACGCGAACGGTGGGTGGTGCGCGGGGCGCATTCGGCCCGGTGCGGAGGGCGCTCACGAGCGGTCGGTGCGTGGCCGGTCACGGGCGTACCTGCCCGGGGCCATGCGGGGGCAAAGGGCTGCCAAAGGAGGCCAAGAACGCATCAATGCTGGCCCTGAGCTGGTGCGTCCGCCCATACGGAGGTGTCCACTGGAAGGTGACGGGCAATCCCCGGAGTGCTTGTCCGGCGGACAAGAGGAGCAGGTATGAGCGAGATCGCAGCAACCACCGTGCATGAGGCGTACGCCTTCGCCTGCATGAGGTGTGGATACGGCTGGGAACAGGCCTACGAGATAGAGCACCACGTCGACGGTTCCGGCCATGCCTTCGTGGTGTACAAGGCGGACGGGGAGCGCGTGCCTTCACCGCTGTCCACTCCTACCTGCACGAACTGCGGTGGACACGTGGTCCGGATCATGCGGGCCGGCCGGGTCTCCACCGTTCAGCAACTGCTCCAGCGCCAGCAGAGCCCCAAGCCCCCGGAGCCCGCCGAGGAGGACGAGGTGGCCGCCGTGGCCGTCGGCGCCCCGCGGACATCGCACCACTGGCATCTGTCCGACCTGCTGCACCCCTTCCACCGCCGGTGAGCCCGCGGCCCGTGCTCCGGTACGCCCGTGCCCTCGTACGATCGTGGGCATGAGCCGTACCGAAGCCCCGCCGCTGCCCGAACCCCTGCGGGTTCCGGTCGCCGATTCGCACACCCACCTGGACATGCAGGACGGAACGGTCGAGGAGGGCCTGGCCAGGGCCGCCGCGGTCAACGTCACCACGGTCGTCCAGGTGGGCTGCGACGTCGCGGGCTCGCGATGGGCCGCCGAGACCGCCGCCGCGCACCCGGCCGTGCACGCCTCGGTCGCCCTGCACCCCAACGAGGCGCCGCGCATCGTGCACGGCGACCCCGACGGCCGGTCGCACCACGGAGTCAGGCCGCCGGGCGGCAGGGCGGCCCTCGACGAGGCGCTCGCCGAGATCGACGCGCTGGCCGCCCTCGGCCACGTACGCGGCGTCGGCGAGACCGGTCTCGACCACTTCCGTACGGGTCCCGAGGGCATGGCCGCCCAGGAGGAGTCCTTCCGGGCCCACATCGAGATCGCCAAGCGCCACGGCAAGGCGCTCGTCATCCACGACCGCGAGGCGCACGCGGATGTGCTGCGCGTCCTCGCCGACGCGGGCGCCCCCGAGCGGACGGTCTTCCACTGCTACTCCGGCGACGCCGACATGGCCCGGACCTGCGCGGACGCCGGGTACTTCATGTCCTTCGCGGGCAACGTCACCTTCAAGAACGCCCAGCCGCTGCGCGACGCGCTGGCCGTCGCGCCGACCGAGCTGGTCCTGGTCGAGACGGACGCCCCCTTCCTGACCCCGGCCCCCTACCGGGGGCGGCCCAACGCGCCGTATCTCATCCCGGTCACCCTGCGCGCCATGGCGGAGGTGAAGGGCCTCGACGAGGACACGCTGGCGGCGGCGGTCTACGACAACACCGCTCGGGCCTTCGACTTCTGACCCACGGCACGGCGGCGCCGCCGCACACGGCACGGGCGGCCCCGCGGAACACGGCACGGCGGCACCGCGGGCGCACCGGCACGGCGGCACCGCGCCGCGGCCGTAGGCTTACCGGGTGAGCAGCACAGAGCCCGACGCCCTCCTGGGCCCCGCAGACATCCGCGACCTGGCCGCGAAGCTGGGCGTACGCCCCACCAAGCAGCGGGGTCAGAACTTCGTCATCGACGCCAACACGGTCCGCAGGATCGTGCGCACCGCGGAGGTCCGCCCGGACGACGTGGTCGTCGAGGTCGGCCCGGGGCTCGGCTCGCTGACCCTGGCCCTGCTGGAGGCGGCCGACCGGGTCGTCGCCGTGGAGATCGACGACACGCTCGCCGCCGCCCTCCCGGCCACCGTCGCCGCCCGGATGCCGGAGCGCGCCGACCGGTTCGCCCTGGTCCACTCCGACGCGATGCTGGTGACCGAGCTGCCCGGCCCGGCGCCCACCGCGCTCGTCGCGAACCTGCCGTACAACGTGGCGGTGCCGGTCCTGCTCACCATGCTGGAGCGCTTCCCGAGCATCGAGCGGACCCTCGTCATGGTCCAGGCCGAGGTCGCCGACCGGCTCGCCGCCCGGCCGGGCAACAAGGTCTACGGCGTGCCGTCGGTGAAGGCCAACTGGTACGCGGACGTCAAGCGCGCCGGGTCCATCGGCCGCACGGTGTTCTGGCCCGCGCCGAACGTCGACTCGGGGCTCGTCTCGCTGGTCCGGCGCACCGAACCGATCAGGACCACCGCGAGCCGGCGGGAGGTCTTCGCCGTCGTCGACGCGGCCTTCGCCCAGCGCCGCAAGACGCTGCGCGCGGCCCTGTCCGGGTGGGCCGGGTCCGCACCCGCCGCCGAGGCCGCGCTGGTCGCCGCCGGGATCTCCCCGCAGGCCCGGGGCGAGGCGCTGACCGTCGAGGAGTTCGCCGCCATCGCCGAGAACAAGCCCGCCGGGAGCGGGTCCTCCGAGGACAGGTCCGCCGAGGGCACGCCCTCCCCGAACGCCGGGAGCGACGCATGAGCGGCACTGTCGGTACGGCGGCCCGGAGCGTCACCGTCCGCGTACCGGCCAAGGTCAACGCGCAGCTCGCCGTGGGTGCCGCGCGCCCCGACGGCTTCCACGACCTGGCCAATGTCTTCCTCGCCGTCGGCCTGTACGACGAGGTGACCGCCACCCCGGCCGACGAGCTGACCGTCACCTGCTCGGGCCCGGACGCCGCCCAGGTTCCGCTGGACACCACCAACCTCGCCGCCCGCGCCGCGCTCGCACTGGCCGAACGGCACGGCATCGCCCCCGGCGTACACCTGCACATCGACAAGGACATCCCCGTCGCGGGCGGCATGGCGGGCGGCAGCGCCGACGGGGCCGCCGCCCTGCTGGCCTGCGACACCCTGTGGGGCACCCGCGCCACCCGCGAGGAACTGCTCGGCATCTGCGCCGAGCTCGGCAGCGACGTCCCGTTCAGCCTGGTCGGCGGGGCGGCCCTCGGCGTCGGGCGCGGTGAACAGCTCACCCCCGTCGAGGTCGGCGGCACCTTCCACTGGGTCTTCGCGGTTGCCGACGGGGGGCTCTCCACACCGGCGGTGTACGGCGAGTTCGACCGGCTCACCGCCGGTACGGACGTCCCCGCCCCCGCCGCGTCCCAGGCGCTGCTGGACGCCCTGCGCTCCGGCGACTCCGGCGCACTCGCGGTGGCCCTGAGCAATGACCTCCAGGCCGCCGCGCTCTCCCTGCGCCCCTCGCTGGCCGGCACCCTGGCCGCGGGCACCGGGGCGGGCGCCCTGGCCGCGCTGGTCTCCGGCTCCGGGCCGACCACCGCGTTCCTGGTGGCGGACGAGGGCGCGGCCCGCAAGGTGGCCGACGCCCTGCTCGGCTCCGGCACCTGCCGGAACGCGCGGATCGCGGTGTCCCCCGCGCCCGGTGCCACCGTCCTCTGACACCGGGTACTCAGACCGGAACTGAGTACGGCCGCGCTGCCGCCCCCGGGCGATCGGCGCGACCGTACCCGTATGGGATCAAGTGTTCGTGCGGGATCAAGCGTCCGTGACCTGGCCGGGGCGACGCCCGCCACCCGGGACCGCTACATCGACCTGCTGCGCGTCGCCTCGCTCGGCACGGTCGTCCTCGGCCACTGGCTGATGGCGGCCGTCACCTCCGACGGCGTCGGCAATCTGCTCGCCGTCGTCCCCGGTCTCCAGCTGCTGACCTGGGTGCTCCAGATCATGCCGGTGTTCTTCTTCGTCGGCGGCTTCTCGCACGCCCTGTCCTACCGCTCGCTGCTCCGCAAGCGCCCCGAGGGCTCCACGGACTCCGTCTACTCCGCGTTCCTGCGCGCCCGGCTCCAGCGGCTGCTGCGGCCCACCATGGTCTTCATTCTGGTCTGGGGCGCGGTCGCGCTGATCGTCCAGCTGCTCGGCGGGGGCGGCGGGCTGACCGGGGTCACGCTGCGGCTGGTGACCCAGCCGCTCTGGTTCATCGGGATCTACCTCGCCATGGTGGCGTTCACCCCGCCGCTGCTGAGGCTGCACGAGCGCTACGGCTGGGGCGCCTTCGCCGCGCTCGCCGGTGCCGCGGCCGCCGTCGACGTCCTGCGGTTCGCCGCCTCGGTCCCGTACGTCCCGTTCCTGAACTTCGCCTTCGTCTGGCTCGCGGTCCACCAGCTCGGGTTCCTGCGCGCCGACGGCCGGATCCGCCGCCCCGCCCTGCTCGCCGGTGCCGGGGCGGCCTCGGCCGCGGTGCTGGTGGCGCTGGGCCCGTACCCCCTGTCGATGGTCGGCATGCCCGGCGAGAAGGTCAGCAACATGGCCCCGCCCACCCTCGCCCTGCTCTGCCACGGCCTCTGGCTGGTCGGCGCGGTCGAGCTGCTGCGCGGACCCGGCGCCCGCCTCGTCGCCCGCCCCCGGGTCTGGCGCACCGTCGTCGCCGCCAACGGGGTGGCGATGACCGCGTTCCTGTGGCACCTCACCGCGATGCTCGGGGTGTACGGCGCGATGCTCGCCCTCGACGTCCCGCTGCCCGAACCGGCCACCGGCGCCTGGTGGGCCCAGGTCCCGCTCCGGCTCGCCGCGGCGGCGGCCCTCACCGCCGGGCTCGTCGCCGTCTTCCGTACCTTCGAACGGCCGGTCTCCGCCGTGCCCGGCAAGGGCTCCGGCGCCGTCTCGGCGCTCGGCGCGACCCTCTGCCTGCTCGGTGTGCTCGGCCTGTCCATGGTCGGCTTCGGCGGCCTGCTGGAAGGTCACACGGCGCTGCTCATCGCGGTACGGGTCAGCGCCCCGGCCGCCGTCGCGATGGCACTGGGCGGCTGGTTCCTGGTGGAACGGGCGGGCAGGTGAGCGCGGCCCCCGCCCGGGACGGGGGCTTCGGGGTTCCCGCCGCGCCGTACCCTGGGAACGTCGAACGAACCCCTGGACAGGAGTGAAATGGCCGTCAATCTGGTCAATGTCGAGCAGGTCACCAAGGTGTACGGCACCCGTGCCCTGCTCGACGGCGTATCCCTCGGGGTGTCCGAGGGGGACCGGATCGGTGTCGTCGGCCGCAACGGCGACGGCAAGACGACCCTCATCCGGATGCTCGCCAAGCTGGAGGAGGCGGACACCGGCCGCGTCACGCACAACGGCGGGCTGCGGCTCGGGGTCCTCACCCAGCACGACTCCCTCGACCCGTCGGCGACGATCCGCCACGAGGTCATCGGCGATCTCGCCGACCACGAGTGGGCGGGCAGCGCCAAGATCCGCGATGTGCTCACCGGCCTGTTCGGCGGGCTCGCCCTGCCCGGCTTCGAGCACGGCCTGGACACCGTCATCGCCCCGCTCTCCGGCGGTGAGCGCCGCCGTATCGCGCTCGCCAAGCTGCTCATCGGCGAACCGGACCTGATCGTCCTGGACGAGCCCACCAACCACCTCGACGTCGAGGGCATCTCCTGGCTGGCCGGACATCTGCGGGCCCGCCGCTCCGCGCTCGTCTGCGTCACGCACGACCGGTGGTTCCTCGACCAGGTCTGCACCCGCATGTGGGACGTCCAGCGCGGCACGGTCCACGAGTACGAGGGCGGCTACAGCGACTACGTCTTCGCCCGCGCCGAACGGGAACGGATCGCCGCGACCGAGGAGTCCAAGCGGCAGAACCTGATGCGCAAGGAGCTGGCCTGGCTGCGCCGGGGCGCCCCGGCCCGTACGTCCAAGCCGCGCTACCGCATCGAGGCCGCCAACGAGCTGATCGCCGATGTGCCGCCGCCGCGCGACACCAGCGAGCTGATGAAGTTCGCCAACGCCCGCCTCGGCAAGACCGTCTTCGACCTGGAGGACGTGACCGTCCAGGCCGGGCCCAAGACGCTGCTCACCCACCTCACCTGGCAGCTCGGTCCGGGCGACCGGATCGGTCTGGTCGGGGTCAACGGCGCCGGCAAGACCTCGCTGCTGCGGGCGCTGGCCGAGGCCTCCCGCACGCAGGGCGAGGAGCAGCCGGCCGCCGGCCGGATCGTGGTCGGCAAGACCGTCCGGCTGGCCTACCTCTCCCAGGAGGTCAGCGAGCTGCCCCCGAACCTGCGGGTGCTGGAAGCCGTCCAGCAGGTGCGCGACCGGGTCGACCTGGGCAAGGGCCGCGAGATGACCGCGGGCCAGCTCTGCGAGCAGTTCGGCTTCTCGAAGGAGAAGCAGTGGACCCCGGTCGGCGACCTCTCCGGCGGTGAGCGGCGCCGGCTCCAGATCCTGCGGCTGCTGATGGACGAGCCCAACGTCCTGTTCCTCGACGAGCCGACCAACGACCTGGACATCGAGACCCTGACCCAGCTGGAGGACCTGCTCGACGGCTGGCCCGGGTCGATGATCGTGATCTCCCACGACCGGTTCTTCGTCGAGCGGACCACGGACCGCGTGATGGCGCTGCTCGGCGACCGCACCCTGCGGATGCTGCCGCGCGGGATCGACGAGTACCTGGAGCGCAGGCAGCGGATGGAGGAGACGGCCACCCCGTCCGCCGCCGCGCCCGCCCCGTCCGGCGGGACGTCCGCCCCGGCCCCGGCCGTGTCGCCGCAGGAGGCGCGGGCGGCGAAGAAGGAGCTCCAGAAGGTCGAGCGGCAGCTCGACAAGATGTCGACGCGCGAGACGGCCCTGCACAAGCAGATCGCCGACAATGCCACCGACTTCGAGAAGGTCGCCAAGCTCGACGCCGAGCTGCGCGAACTGGTCACGGAGCGCGATGAGCTGGAGATGCGCTGGCTGGAGCTGGCCGAGGACGCCTGACGGCCATGGTGTGACGGGCCGGTGAAGACGGGGCCAGTGGTACGGAAGGTGCGGGTGGGGCGGGTGGTAGAAAGAAGCCCCGCCCGGGGTTGACGTGAACCCCGCGGTCCGGGACCGCACGAGGGGGACGTACCGATGACTCAGCCGCCCGGCCAGCAACCGCCGCAGGGAGGCTTCGGGGCACCGTACGATCCGCCGCCCGGCCTGTACGGTCAGCCCCCGCGGCCCCCGCGGCCCCGCAGGCCGCACCGGCCCCGCAGCCTCCCGCGGCCCACTCGCCGTACGGTCAGCCGCAGCAGCCGCAGCAGCCGCAGCAGCCGCAGCAGCCGCAGCAGCCGCAGCAGCCGCAGCAGCCGCAGCAGCCGCAGCAGTCGTACGGTCAGCCGCAGCCTCCGGCGTACCCGCAGCCCCCGACGCTCCCGTCGCAGCCCCCGGGTTCCGGTGCCCCCGGTCCCGGCGGACCGTCCCGGGGCAGGACCAGGGCCCTCGTCGCCGCCGTGCTCGCCGGAGTCCTGGCCGTCGGCGGCGGAGTCTGGTTCGCCGTGTCGGGCGATGACGGCCGGCCGGGGAAGTCCGTCACGGGGAAGCCCACCGACGGCAAGGGCAACGGCGAGGAGTCGTCGGGCGACCCGACCACGGACGGTGTGAGCCCGGCTCCCGCTCCCGACTCGCTCAACGCGGGGCGCAAGGCCGGTGAGGGCAAGGTCCTCTGGGTCCAGCAGAACGGTGTCGACCTGCCGCGCAACGGCGCCGACGCGCAAGGGCCCTGGATCGTGGGCGACACCGTGGTGAAGGCCATGTACCGCACGGTGTCCGCCTATTCGCTCGCCGACGGCAGGCGGAAGTGGAGTCTGCGCCTGGCGTCCAGCGTCTGCGCCGCCCCGACGCGCGCCGCCGACGACGGAAAGATCGTCATCGGGGTCAACAACAGCGCCAGCGAGGACGCCTACTGCGACCACCTCCAGATGATCGACCTCACCACCGGCAAGGCCGGCTGGCGCAAGGGCTACGCGCGGCCCGGCGCCTGGGACGGGCTCTCCGACGTCACCATGGCGATCAACGGGGACGTCGTGACCGTGGGCCGGACCAGCCGCACGGACGCCTACCGGATCAGTGACGGCAAGGTGCTGTGGGGCAAGCTGCCCGGCAACTGCCAGCCGTACGGCTTCGTCAGCGGCGACATCCCGATCGCCGCCACCAGCTGCCAGACGGCTGCCGACGACCACAAGGAGCAGCAGGTACAGCGGATCGACCCGGCCACCGGCAGGGTCCGGTGGACGTACAAGATCAAGAAGGGCTGGCAGCTCGACCAGTTCTACTCCGTCAGCCCGCTCGTGGTCTCCCTGAAGAAGGGGGAGGAGGAGTGGGCCATCGCGGTGCTCAACGCGGACGGGACCTACCGCTCCCAACTCGTCGGTGGCACCGACGACTACGAGCCGCGCTGCACGAAGGAACAGCGCTCCCAGGGCAGGAACCTCGACAACTGCGTGGGGGTCGCGGCCGAGGCGGACACCTTCTACATGGCGACGAAGCCCGAGTACGTCGACACGGACATGACCAACGCCGTGGTGGCCTTCGACCTGAACACCGGCAAGTCGAAGTGGAGGGCCGCCGCGCCCGCCGGACAGACCCTGATGCCGCTGCGGGTCGAGGGCGGCAGGGTGCTGATGTATCTGAGCGCGACCAAGGGCCGGGGCGGCGGCATCATGGCGCTCGCGCCGACGGGCGGCGCGCTGCTGCCGGTCCTGCGGCATCCGGCGTCCGCCGCCCAGGTGGAACGCGGCTTCTCCGACCCGCTGGTGGCCTACGGGGACGGGCGCTCCCTGCTCATGCACGCCACCGTCAGCGGCGTGACCGACGAGGAGGAGAAGGCGATGCTGACCATGATCGCCTTCGGCGGCTGACGGCGGTCGCCCCCCGGCGGCCGGCGGCGGTCGCCCCGGGTGACTGAGGATCAGGTCCGGCCATGGCGTAACGAGGGCATCACAAGGCGGTTCTCCCTTGGGAACAGGGGATGGGCCGACCCCGTGTTCGAACTGATGCGGGTGGTACAAAGAAGCCCCGCTCGACTGTCGTAACACGCGGAAGCCATGCCCGATTCGCTCCTTTCCGGGGGGATTTCAGCCCAACGGAATCGCGGGGGAGACCGAAACGGGCACCGGACCGCACGAAGGGGGACGTGCTGATGACCCAGCCGCCCAGCCAGCAACCGCCGCAGGGAGGCTTCGGGGCTCCGCAGGAGCCGCCGCAGGGAACTCCTCAGCCGCCCCAGGGCCAGCCTCCCCAGGCGCAGCCGCCTCTGCCGCCCCAGGCGCCCCAGGCGCCGCAGTCGCCGCCGCCCGCGCAGCCTCCGGCCGGGCCCCCGCAGATGCCGCCCGGGGGGCAGCCCGGCTACGGCTATCCGCAGACGCCGCCAGGAGGGCAGCCCGGCTACGGCTATCCGCAGACGCCGGGTCAGGCGCCGGGTCAGGCCCCGGGTCAGGCCCCGGGTCCGTACGCCCAGCAGCCAGGACCGTACGGCGGTCAGGCCGCGGGCCCGTACGCCCAGCAGCCGGGACCGTACGGCCAGCAGACCCAGCAGGGTCAGGGCTATCCGACCCAGCAGTACCCCGGTGCGCCCGTGCCCGGCGGACCGGCCGGTTCCGGGGGCGGCGGCTTCCTCAAGGGCAAGCCCGCCGTCGTCGCGGCCGCGGCGCTCGCCGTCGTCCTGGCCGTCGGCGCCGGAGTCTGGTTCACCGTGAGCGGCGACGACGACAAGAAGCCCGTGGCCGAGAAGAGCACCGGCACCAAGCAGCCGAGCGGGTCGCCCACGGTCGACGAGGGCGACGGCAACGGCGACGGCCGCGCCGTGGACGACGACCTGAACGCCGGGCGCAAGAAGGGTGAGGCGAAGGTTCTCTGGCTCCAGCAGAACGGCGTCGACCTGCCGCGCAACGGCGCCGATGTGTACGGGCCCTGGATCGTCGGCGACACGGTGGTCAAGGCCATGTACCGCACCGTCTCCGCCTACTCGGCCGCCGACGGCAAGGAGAAGTGGACCCTTCCGCTCCCCGCCGATGTGTGCGCGACGCCCAACACTCCGACCGCCGACGGCAAGATGGTCATCGGCGTGAAGAACGGCACCACGGACAAGGCCGACTGTTCCGACCTCCAGATGATCGACCTCAACACCGGCAAGGCCGGCTGGAAGAAGTCGATCACGAAGAACAGCACCTGGGACCTGATGTCCGACATCGGTCTGGCGATCAGCGGCGACACCGTCACCGTCGGACGCACCGGAAACTCCAACGCGTACCGGGTCAGCGACGGCAAGGAACTGTTCGGCAAGCCCTCGGGCAACTGCCAGCCCTTCGCGTTCGCGGGCGGCCCCAAGCTGATCGCCGCGACCAGCTGCCGCACCGACGACATCCAGAACCCGCAGCACCAGGTGCAGGAACTCGACCCCACCACCGGCAAGGCCAAGTGGACGTACCAGCCGCCGCGCGGCTGGGAGGTCAAGAAGGTCTACTCGGTGAGCCCGCTGATCGTCTCGCTGACCCACGAGAAGAAGAAGCAGTGGTCCATCGTGGCGCTCAAGGAGAACGGCACGCTCCGTTCCCAGCTGGTCAGCGACAAGGGCGACAAGCTCTCCACCAACTGCGGCCACGACTTCAGCATCTTCGGCGAGAAGCTCGAAGGGTGCAGCGGCGTCGCCGCCGACGCCAACACCTTCTACATCGCGACCGAGGCCGACACCAGCGGCACCGGCCGGACCAACAAGGTCGTCGCCTTCGACCTGAACACCGGCAGGACCAAGTGGAAGGCCGACGCCCCGGCCGAGCGGATCCTCCAGCCCCTGCGTATGGAGGGCGGCAACGTGCTCCTCTACATGGAGGCGAAGTACGACAAGGGCGGGGCCATCGCGACGCTCCCGCCGGCCGGCGGCACCCCCACCGTGGTGCTCCAGCACCCGGATTCGACGACCCGTATCGAGAGCAGCTTCTTCACCTCCAAGATCGCCTACGCGGGCGGCCGTTCCTTCATCATGAGCGGGCGCGTCAGCGCCTCCAACGACGAGGAGGAGAAGGAGCAGAAGACGATGATGGTGTTCGGCAAGTGACGGTTCACGACGGCACCCGACGGAATCCGGCCGGAAGACCCCGGCCCCGACCCCACACACCCCCTTCTTCCGAGGTACGCACGCCATGACCCAGCCGCCCCAGCTGCCCAACGAGCCGTCCCCCGGCGGATTCGGCGCTCCCCAGGACCCGCCCCCCGGCGGTTTCGGTGCCCCGCAGGACCCGCCCCCCGGCGGTTTCGGTGCCCCGCAGGACCCGCCGCCGTCGGACGCCCTCAGCAAGCAGCAGCCGCCGCCGCCCGCACCGGGCGCGCCGCAGACCCCGCCGCCCGGCGGGTACGGCAGCCCGCCCGCCCCGCCCGCCGGGGGGTACGGCGCTCCGGCCGCCCCGCCCGCGGGCGGCTACGTCCCGCCGCCCGCGCCGCAGCCCAACGGCTACGGCTACGGCTACCCGCAGGCACCGCAGGGCGGCTACGGCTACCCGCAGGGTCCGGCGGCCGGCCAGCCGGGAGCGCAGCAGGGCGCGCCGCAGGGGTACGGCTACCCGACCCAGCCGATGCAGCCGCAGTACCCGGACCCGCAGCAGGGCGGCGGCGGCAAGAAGTTCAGCACCCAGATGCAGATCATCGTCGCCGCGGCCGTTGCCGTGGTGCTGATCATCGGCGGCGGGATCATCTACTCCGCCGGCGGTGACGACGACAAGGGCGGCGGCACCGAGGCGGCCTCCGAGGGCGCCACCGGCGGCGAGAGCAAGGGCGGCGAGGGCGCGGACGGCGGACTCGGCGGCGGGTCCGAGAAGGCACCGGCGAACACCAAGTCCAAGGTCGCCTTCCAGCTTCCGCAGCCGAAGGTCACCGACGTCACCACGGTCTCGGGCTCCTGGCTCACCGACAAGGCGTATGTGAAGACCGGCGTGAACGAGATCGTCGCCTACGACCTGACCAAGGGCACCAAGCTCTGGGCCATTCCGCTCACGGGCCAGCTCTGCGCCGCCTCGCGGCACATGAGCAAGGACTACAAGACGGCGATCGCCTTCGAGCCCGCCAAGCGGACGGCGAAGGACAAGTACCAGAACTGCAGCCAGGTCGGCGCGCTCGACCTGAGCACCGGCAAGCTGCTGTGGAGCAAGTCGGTCACCGCCGCCACCAGCGGTGACAAGCCGATCAGGTTCGACGAGGTGACGCTCAGCGGCACCACGATCGCCGCGGGCGGCACCAGCGGCGGCGCCGCGTTCAACCTCACCACCGGCGCCGAGCTGTGGAAGCCGAAGGCCGGCACGGACGGCTGCTACGACAGGGGGTACGGCGGCGGCGACGCCCTCGCCGTGGTCCGCAAGTGCGGCTCGTACGACGAACCGCAGCTCACCATCCAGGCCCTGAACCCGGCCACCGGTGCCCCGATCTCCTCGTACAAGATGCCGGCCGGTGTCGAGTACGCGAGCATCGTCTCCACCAAGCCGCTGGTCGTCGCGGCCGACGTCGGCGACACCGCCGGTGACGGCAGCGGTATCTCGGACTTCTTCTCCATCGACGCGGCCACCGGCAAGCTGCTCGTGCGGATCTCGGCCGACGCGGACAAGTACGCGGCGCGCTGCGGTTCCACCGAGGTCGAGACCTGCCAGCACGTGGTCGTCGGCAACAACCGGCTCTACGTGCCGACCGAGGAGCACGAGGGCGGCGGCGACTACGGCGACACCAACGAGATCGTCGCCTTCGACCTGACCACCGGCAAGCTCGTCGGCGGCAAGGCGGACGCGGGCGACCGCTACACGCTGACCCCGCTGCGGATGGACGGCTCCAACATCATCGCGTACAAGGAGCCCCCGTACGACAAGGGCGGCCAGATCGTCTCCATCAACGGCTCCAGCTTCAAGGAGACGCTGCTGATGGAGAACCCGAGCGAGGAGGCCGTCCGCGACGCGGAGACCAGCTTCTCCGGCGACTACGCCGAGATCCTGTACTCCCAGGGGCGGCTGTACCTCTCCGAGGTGATGATCAGCGAGCCCCGCGGGAGCTCGCTGAACGACAAGGAGTACCTGGTGGTCAGTTTCTCCGCGAGCTGACCTCCCGACGTCGCCCCACGGCCCTGCCGGTCGATCACCGACCGGCAGGGCCGATCGTTTTCCGCCCGTCAAGTAGCCCTGAATCAAGCAGAATTCGGCAATCCGGGGGGCTTATGGCGAGTAAGGCGCACGTGGCGTCGAACAAGCGTGTAGCTTGCCGGGTCAGGCGGCCGGGGGCACGGAATCCGGTGCACACAGGGGTACTTGGGGGCGTGTTTCGATGGGCGTGCGGCTCATGGTGGTCGACGATCACCGACTGCTCGCCGAGGCACTGGCCTCGGCGCTGAAACTGCGCGGGCACCGGGTCCTCGCGGCGGCCGCGCCGACGTCGGGGTCAGCGGAACTGGTGGTCAGCAGGGCGCCGGAGGTCTGCCTCTTCGGCACGGCGTCCCCCGCCGAACCGGGGACCTTCGACCCGATCGTACGGATCGGCCAGGAGCGCCCGCAGGTGGCGGTGGTGGTGCTCGGCCCGGTGCCGAGCCCGCGCGGGATCGCGGCGGCCTTCGCGGCCGGGGCCGCCGGATACGTACGGCACGACGAGCGGATCGAGGGCGTGGAACGGGCCATGATCAAGGCCCGTGCCGGGGAGACGGCGATCGCTCCGCAGCTGCTCCGGGGCGCCTTCGCCGAGCTGCTCAACCCGGCGGTCCAGCCCGACGACGAGGGCCGGCGGCTGCTCCTGATGCTCACTCCGCGCGAGGCCGAGGTGCTGGTGAGGGTCGCCGAGGGCGAGGACACCCGGCTGATCGCGGCCGGGATGCGCATCGCGCCGAGCACCGCGCGTACGCATGTGCAGCGGGTGCTGATGAAGCTGGGGGTGGGCTCACGGCTGGAGGCCGCCGCCCTCGCGGCCCGTACCGGACTGCTGGACCGGGCGGCCACGGGGGCGGTGCGGGGGCCCGGCGCCCCCGGCCGGGACGAATGACGCCGGGCGCCCGTCGGGCACCGCGGCCGGGCGCGGCGTCATCCAGATGAGGAAGAAGAGCCCCAGCGCCGGCATGGCGAGGCCGGTCCAGAGGCTGATGTGGACGCCCCCGGCCTTCTTCAGGTCCGCCGCGGACGGGTTGATCCCGGCGATGGTGGCCATCACTCCGTAGGCCACGAAGAGGCCGCCGATGATCCGGCACAGAGGCTGACGCCCTCGATCAGGATCGCCGCGAAGGCGAAGAGCACGGAGCTGAGCAGGTGCGCCGACCTGTCGAAGCGCTGGAGCAGGAACTCCGGTACGGAGCGGACCTCTGACCGGTAGGAGAAGGGCATCATCACCAGGCCCAGGAAGACCATGGCCGGGATGGCGCCGATCCAGTACTGGTGGACGACCGCGACACCGTACTGCGAGCCGGTCGCTGCCATGCCGAGGCAGTCGTTGCTGCACCACACGCTGATCCGCCTGCCGTCACCGGGCCCGTACTTCAGTGCGGCGGGGAAGGAGCCGGCGCGGCGCTCGATCTCCAGGATGGCGTGGTCGAGCCCGTTCGTGGGGAGACGGAGCCCTTCGGCCAGTGTCTGTGCAGAGGAGGCACGTGGGGGTTCTCGCTTCGCTGAGCGAAGGTGAACGCGACGGAACCTACGCCGATGTGTTCCGCAACTGAACAGTCCGGATGGTGTTCTTTGTTCGATCATGATCGAGTGTGGCGCTATGGAGGGGTATGCCCTTGTCGGGCGAAGCGCTTCGCGTGCACGGGGCCCGGTTCCGGAGCCGGGGTGCGCCGATATGGGCGGCCGGCCGGACCATTGACGGAGGTGTTTGTTCATGATTAGTTATGTGCGGTTATGTTTGGAGGAACCTGGTGAAGAAGACGGTTACGCCCCTCGCCGACGGCCGTGAACTGATCTATTACGACGCCGCGGACGACACCGTCCGCGACGCCGTCGACCGACGCCCCCTGGACCCGGTCTCGACCTCGTCGCAGATCCGCCACGACCCGCTCCTGGGCGACTCGGTGGCCATCGCCTCGCACCGGCAGGGGCGTACGTACCACCCGCCGGCCGACGAGTGCCCGCTCTGCCCCTCGCGGGACGGGCGGCTCAGCGAGATCCCCGACGACCACTACGACGTCGCCGTCTTCGAGAACCGCTTCCCCTCCCTCGCCGGAGACGCCGGCCGCTGCGAGGTCGTCTGCTTCACCTCCGACCACCACGCGTCCTTCGCCGACCTCACCGAGGAACGCGTCGCCCTGGTCCTCGACGCCTGGACCGACCGCACCGCCGAACTCGCCGGACTGGACCAGGTCACCCAGGTCTTCTGCTTCGAGAACCGCGGGGCCGAGATCGGGGTGACCCTCGGCCACCCGCACGGCCAGATCTACGGCTACCCCTTCGTCACCCCGCGCACCGAGCTGATGCTGCGCTCGGCCCGCCGGCACCGCGAGGAGACCGGCCGCAACCTCTTCGACGACGTCGTGGCCCGCGAGGAGGCGGACGGCTCACGCGTCGTCCTTGCCGGCGAGCACTGGATCGCCTTCGTGCCGTACGCCGCGCACTGGCCCTACGAGGTCCACCTCCACCCGCGCCGCCGCGTCCCCGACCTGCGGGAACTGGACGAGGCCGCGCGCACGGAGTTCCCACAGGTCTATCTGGAACTCTTGAGGCGGTTCGACCGGATCTTCGGCCCCGGTGAACCGCCGACCCCGTACATCTCCGCCTGGCACCAGGCGCCGTTCGGGGTGCCGGACCGGGAGGACTTCGGGCTCCATCTGGAGCTTTTCACCATTCGACGTACCTCCGGCAAGCTGAAGTTCCTCGCGGGTTCCGAGTCCGGCATGAGTGTGTTCATCAACGATGTGCCGCCGGAAGCCGCGGCCCAGCGACTGCGAGAGGTAGCGAGCGAATGAGCAACCCCCGGAAGAAGTACCTGGTGACCGGCGGCGCGGGATACGTCGGCAGCGTCGTCGCCGCGCATCTGCTGGAGGCCGGGCACGCGGTGACCGTCCTCGACGACCTGTCCACCGGGTTCCGGGAGGGCGTCCCCGCCGGGGCCGAGTTCATCGAGGGCCGCGTCCAGGACGCGGCCCGCTGGCTGGACCCCGGCTACGACGGGGTGCTGCACTTCGCCGCGTACTCCCAGGTCGGCGAGTCCGTCGCCGACCCCGCGAAGTACTGGGTGAACAACGTCGGCGGCACCATGGACCTGCTCGCCGCGATGCGCGACGCCGGGGTGCGCACCCTGGTCTTCTCCTCCACCGCGGCCACCTACGGCGAACCGGTCTCCAGCCCCATCACGGAGTCCGACCCCACCGCGCCGACCAGCCCGTACGGTGCCTCCAAGCTCGCCGTCGACCACATGATCACCGGCGAGGCGGCCGCGCACGGCCTGGCCGCCGTCTCGCTGCGCTACTTCAACGTGGCCGGAGCGTACGGCGGTTACGGGGAGCGCCACGCGCCCGAGACGCATCTGATCCCGCTCGTCCTCCAGGTCGCCCTCGGGCAGCGCGAGTCGATCTCCGTCTACGGCGAGGACTACCCGACCCCGGACGGCACCTGCGTCCGCGACTACATCCATGTCGCCGACCTCGCCGAGGCCCATCTGCTGGCCCTCGACGCGGCCGTCCCCGGCGAGCACCTGATCTGCAACCTCGGCAACGGCAACGGCTTCTCCGTGCGCGAGGTCGTCGAGACCGTCCGCCAGGTCACCGGTCACCCCGTCCCCGAGACCGCCGCCGCGCGCCGGGCCGGCGACCCGGCCGTGCTGGTCGCCTCCGCCGACGCCGCCAGGAAGCGGCTCGGCTGGCAGCCGTCCCGCTCCGGCCTGGACGGAATCATCGCCGACGCCTGGGCGTTCGCCCGCCGAGAGGAGCCCACCGCCCCATGACCGATGCCACCACCGACGCCACCACCGACGCCGTGACCGATGCCGCCGCCCGTGCCGCTTCCGGTACGGCGGCGCGGAACGCCGAGCCGGCCGCCGCCTTCACCGCGTTGTACGGGACCGAGCCCGAGGGGGTCTGGGCCGCGCCCGGAAGGGTGAACCTGATCGGTGAGTACACCGACTTCAACGACGGTTTCGTGATGCCGCTCGCCCTCCCGCACACGGCACGCGCGGCCGTCTCCCGGCGCACCGACGGTGTGCTCCGGCTGCACTCCGCCGATGTGCCCGGCGGCGTCGTCCAGCTCCGTGTCGACGAGCTGGCCCCGCACGCGGGCCACGGCTGGGCCGCCTACCCGGCCGGTGTCGTCTGGGCGCTGCGCGAGGCCGGCCACCGGATCACCGGCGCCGACATCCAGCTGAGCTCCACGGTCCCCACCGGGGCCGGGCTCTCCTCGTCCGCCGCCCTCGAAGTCGTCACCGCGCTCGCCCTGAACGATCTGTTCGGGCTGGGCCTGACCGCTCCCGAGCTCGCGGTGCTCGGCCAGCGCGCCGAGAACGCGTTCGTCGGCGTGCCCTGCGGGGTCATGGACCAGATGGCCTCGGCCTGCTGCACCGAGGGCCACCTCCTGTACCTGGACACCCGTGACCTCGGCAGCCGCCAGGTCCCCTTCGACCTGGCCGCCCAGGGGCTGACGCTCCTGGTCGTCGACACCCGGGTCAAGCACGCCCTCGGCGACGGCGCCTACGCCGAGCGCCGGGCGGGCTGCGAGGAAGGTGCCCGGCTCCTGGGCATACCGGCGCTGCGGGACCTCCCGTACGACGGTCTCGGCGCGGCACTGGAGAGGCTGGCGGCGGCCGGGGCGGACGAGTCCGTCCTGCGCTTCGTTCGCCATGTGGTCAGTGACAACCAGCGCGTCGAGCAGGTCATCGAGCTGCTCGACGCGGGGGACGCACCGGCCGTGGGCCCGGTCCTGACCGCGGGCCATGCCTCGCTCCGGGACGATCTGCGGGTCTCCTGCCCGGAGCTGGACCTGGCGGTCTCGGCGGCGAACGGGGCCGGGGCGCTCGGGGCCCGGATGACCGGCGGCGGCTTCGGCGGCTCGGCGATCGTGCTGGTGGACGTGGCGGCCGCGGACGCGGTCACCCGCGCCGTTCTGGAGGCGTTCGCCTCGGCCGGCTACGCGGCGCCCGGTGTGTTCACCGCCGTACCGTCGGCGGGTGCCCGCCGCCTCGCCCCAGCCGCTTCGTCAGGATGAACTCGGTGACTCCGGGCGGGTAGTCGTCCACCCGCCCGGCCTCCTCGTACCCGTGGCTCCGGTAGAAGCCGGGGGCCTGGAAGTCCCAGGTCTCCACCCGGGAAGCGGTGCAGTCCCGCTCCGTGCGGGCCACCCGTTCGGCCTCGGTGAGCAACAGCGAGCCGAGGCCGAGCCCGCGGTGGGTCGCCTCGACCCAGAGCAGTTCCACATGGAGCCAGTACGCCCAGGTGCGTCCGGTCAGACCGCCGACGATCCCGCCCTGTTCGTCCAGCGCCCATACCTCCAGCGGGACTTCGTGCTCGGCAGGGGTGGTGAGCAGTGCCCGCAGCTCCGATGAGGCGGCTCTGTTGTCGTCCCGCAGCCGGCCGTTCAGCAGATTGCGTCGTTCTCTGTCCACTTCTGTCTCAAGACGGAACATGCAGCACACCCTAAACACCGTGGGCAACCAGTTCCGCGAATCGGCTTCCCCCGTCGGCCCCCGCCCGTACGCTGATCCCAGCACCGGTGGGGGCCGGTGCCGATTCAGGGGGCGAGACAGTCGGGTACGACGCCCGGGGCGGGGTGCCAGTCGGCGCACGGCGGCGGCCGTGGTGCCGAGGACCATCCCGATGCTCCGGGTGTCGTACCCGTACCGGACCGTCCCCGCCGAAGGGGATGTCTGTGGCTCGAATCCGGGTTCTCGTGGTCGACGATCACCGCATCTTCGCCGAGTCGCTCGCCGCGGCCCTCGCGGCCGAGCCGGACGTCGACGGGGCGGCGGCGGGCAGCGGTCCCGCCGCGCTGCGCTGTCTGGAGCGCGCGGCGGCCGAAGGGCACGGCTACGACGTGATGCTGATCGATGCCGAACTGGGCGCCCTGGCCGCGGGCGTCGCCCGTACCGTACCCGTCGCGCAGCAGGGGGACGGGCGTCCGGTGGACGGCATCTCCCTGGTGGCCGGGGTCCGTTCGGACCGGCCGGCGGTGCGCACGGTGGTGCTCGCCGAGCGGGACGACCCGCGCCGGGCCGCGCGGGCTCTCCAGGCCGGGGCCTCCGGCTGGGTGGCCAAGGACAGCTCGCTCCAGCGGCTCCTCGCGGTGATACGGGGCGTGCTGCGCGACGAGACACATCTGCCGCCCGCCCTGCTGACGGGCGTCCTGCGGGAGTTGACCGCGGCCCGCAAGCACCGCACCGAGAGCGAACGGCTGGTGGAGTCGCTGACGCCGCGCGAGCGCGAGGTGCTGCGCTGCATGGTGGCGGGGCTGGGCCGCAAGGCGGTGGCCGAGCGGCTCTTCCTGTCCCCGCACACGGTGCGTACGCATATGCAGAACGTGCTGGGCAAGCTGGGCGTGCACTCGACGCTGGCCGCGGTGGCGCTGGCCAGGAGGGCGGGGGTGGGCCCCGCCGAGCTGAACGGCGATGTGGTGGAGCTCGCCGGGCACGCCGCCGGACTGCACGGGCACGCCGCGGGCTGAACGGTCACGCCGTCGGCTGTACGGATACGTCGCGGGCTGTACGGTCGCGCCGTCGGCTGTACGGATGCGTCGCGGGTCCGGGCGGGCACGTCGCGGGCCGGGCGGCCGGTTCCGGCCCCGGGCCGGGCCTCAGGTCGGGAAGTTGTCGAACGGTGCGGTCAACTGGCGCAGCAGGCCGGCCAGTTCGGCCTGCTGCTGACGGGACAGCTCGCCGAGGATGGCGCGCTCCTGGGCGAGCAGCCCGGCCAGCGACTGGTCGGCCTTGTCGCGGCCCTCGGCGGTCAGCCGGACGAGCACACCCCGGCGGTCGCTCGGGTCGGGCAGCCGCTCGACGAGGTTCTTCTTGGTCAGCCGGTCGATGCGGTTGGTCATCGTGCCGGAGGTGACCAGGGTCTGGGTCAGCAGCTGGCCGGGTGAGAGCTGATACGGGTCGCCCGCGCGGCGCAGCGACGTCAGCACGTCGAACTCCCACGGCTCCAGATGGTGCTCGGAGAAGGCGATCCGGCGGGCCCGGTCGAGGTGGCGGGCCAGGCGCGAGACACGGCTCAGCACCTCAAGCGGTTCCACGTCGAGGTCGGGGCGCTCGCGGCGCCATGCAGCGACCAGTCGGTCGACCTCGTCCTCCATGTCGATCAGTGTAGAGGGTCTGTCGACATGAAGTCTCTTGAATTCAAGTGTCTTGACATCAAGATAGTTCGGTGCCGATGCTGTCCCATGACCGATTCCGCCTCTTCGCCCGCCGTTCCCACACCCCCGTCCGCCCCCGCGCCCGCCTGGGACCCGGGGCAGTACCTGCGCCACGCGGACCACCGCACCCGCCCGTTCCGCGACCTGCTGGCCCGGATCGGTGACCTCCCCGGCCACCCGGCGCCCCGTATCGCCGACCTCGGCTGCGGCGCGGGCAATGTCACCGCGCTGCTGGCCGACCGCTGGCCAAAGGCCCGGATCACGGGCTACGACAACTCCCCGCAGATGCTGGAGGAGGCCGCCGCCCACGCCCGCCCCCTCCTGGACTTCACCCGGGCCGACGTGGCGACGTGGATCCCCGCGGAGACGTACGGCCTGATCGTCTCGAACGCCCTGCTCCAGTGGCTCCCCGCCCACGGGAACCGCTTCCCGGTCTGGCTGGACGCCCTGGCCCCCGGCGGCACGTTCGCGTTCCAGGTCCCCGGCAACTTCACCGCCCCCAGCCACACACTGCTCGCCGCGCTGCGCGAGTCCGACCGCTGGCGCCCCCTGCTGCACGGGGTGGGCGACCGCACGGCCGCCGTCCTCACCCCCGCCGACTACCTGACCCGGCTCCAGGACCTGGGCTGCGAGGCGGACGTCTGGGAGACCACCTACCTCCAGACCCTGCCCGGTGAGGACCCCGTCCTGGACTGGGTCAAGGGCACCGCCCTGCGCCCGGTCCTCACGGCGCTGGCCGACGACCCCGGGGCCCGCGACGCGTTCCTCGCCGAATACCGCGACCTGCTCCGCACCGCGTACCCGCCGGGCCCGCACGGCACGGTCTTCCCGTTCCGCCGCCTCTTCGCGGTCGCGCGCAAGCGGGGCTGACGGCCCGCGGGCGTGCTGCCGGTATCGATGCCGGTACCGGGGGGACGGGCGGGTGTCCCGCGGCGTCACCGCGTCGGGTGACGCCGCGGCTCAGTTCTTGCGGTGGCCTATCAGGCGCGGCTTCGACTCCAGGTTCTCCAGACCGTGCCAGGCCAGGTTCACCAGATGGGCGGCGACCTCCGCCTTCTTCGGCTTGCGGACGTCCAGCCACCACTGGCCGGTCAGCGCCACCATGCCCACCAGGGCCTGCGCGTACAGCGGGGCCAGCTTCGGTTCGAAGCCGCGGGCCTTGAACTCCAGCCCCAGGATGTCCTCGACCTGTGTGGCGATATCACTGATCAGGGACGCGAACGTGCCGGTCGACTGGGCGACGGGGGAGTCGCGGACCAGGATCCGGAAGCCGTCGGTGTACGTCTCGATGTAGTCGAGCAGCGCGAACGCCGCCTGTTCCAGCAGCTCGCGGGGATGGCCCGCCGTGAGGGCGCCCGTCACCATGTCCAGCAGCTGACGCATCTCGCGGTCGACCACGACGGCGTACAGGCCCTCCTTGCCGCCGAAGTGCTCGTACACCACCGGCTTGGAGACCCCGGCACGGGCCGCGATCTCCTCCACCGAGGTGCCTTCGAACCCCTTGTCGGCGAACAGGGTGCGGCCGATGTCCAGCAGCTGTTCGCGCCGCTCCTTGCCGGTCATCCGGACCCGTCGGGTCCGGCGGGTGGGGGAGGGTCTGCTCTTCTCGCCGCTTGTGCTTCCGTCGGTCGCCACGTCGTCAATCATGCCGCGTCTGCCTGTGCGGGCTTGCGCCGGGCGTCGATACGGGCGGCGTCGGGCCAGCGGACGTCGTACGCCCAGCCCAGCTTCTCGAACCAGCGGATCAGCCGGGCGCTCGAATCGACCTGGCCGCGCAGCACTCCGTGCCGGGCGCTCGTCGGGTCCGCGTGGTGCAGGTTGTGCCAGGACTCGCCGCAGGACAGGACCGCCAGCCACCACACGTTCCCGGACCTGTCACGGGACTTGAAGGGGCGCTTGCCGACCGCGTGGCAGATCGAGTTGATCGACCAGGTGACGTGGTGCAGCAGAGCCACCCGTACCAGCGAGCCCCAGAAGAACGCGGTGGCCGCGCCCCACCAGGACATCGTCACCAGACCGCCGACCAGCGGCGGGATCGCCAGCGAGGCGATGGTGAAGCCGAGGAAGTGCCGGGAGATCGCGACCAGCGCCGGGTCCCTGATCAGATCCGGGGCGTACTTCTGCTGCGACGTCCGCTCCTCGTCGAACATCCAGCCGATGTGGGCCCACCACAGGCCCTTCATCAGGGCCGGCAGGCTCTCGCCGAACCGCCACGGCGAGTGCGGGTCGCCCTCCGCGTCGGAGAACCGGTGGTGCTTGCGGTGGTCGGCCACCCAGCGCACCAGCGGGCCCTCCACGGCCAGCGACCCGGCGATCGCGACCGCGATGCGCAGCGGACGCTTCGCCTTGAAGGCGCCGTGCGTGAAGTAGCGGTGGAAGCCGATCGTGATCCCGTGGCAGCCGATGTAGTACATCGCCACCAGCAGACCCAGATCGAGCCAGCTGACACCGCGTCCCCAGGCCAGCGGCACCGCCGCGGCCAGGGCCAGGAACGGCACCACGATGAACAGCAGCAGGGCGATCTGCTCGACCGACCGCTTCTTGTCGCCGCCGAGCGTGGCGGGGGGCAGAGCGCGGGTGTCCGCGGCCCGGTGGGGATCGTCGATCACATCGGGGCTGGTCGGCATGCGAGTCCTCTGTGGGGTGAGGAGATATACGGCGGACGGCCCTGGCTACGGTTCCGTAACCTACGGCCTGGTAAGTATGGCAGTGACGGGGGCCACAACACGAGAGGCCGGTCCAGCACGTCCCCCGGCGATACCCCGCGCGCGCACCGGGTAGGGGAACCGTGCCGACGGCATCCGTCTCACCCCTCAGTGCAGCCGAGACGCCGTTCGCGACGACACCTATCCTTGGGAGGGTCGGACAGCGCGGTCCGCACCCGCTCGTCGGGGCGTGGCGACAGCACCGCTGCAGCCGAGGGCCCCGGATCCCGTGCTCAACCACTGCAAGGAGCCGCACACTGTGAGCAGTGCCGACCAGACCCCTGCCGCCAGCCCCGAGCTGCGGGCGGACATCCGCCGCCTCGGCGACCTGCTGGGCGAGACCCTCGTACGTCAGGAAGGCCAGGAGCTCCTCGACCTCGTCGAGCGGGTCCGCGCCCTGACCCGTACCGACGGCGAGGCCGCGGCCGAGCTCCTCGGCGACACGGACCTGGAGACCGCCGCGCAGCTCGTGCGCGCCTTCTCCACGTACTTCCACCTCGCCAACGTCACCGAGCAGGTCCACCGCGCCCACGAGATGCGCGACCGGCGCGCCGCGGAGGGCGGGCTCCTCGCCCGTACCGCCGACCGGCTGAAGGACGCCGACCCCGAGCACCTGCGGGAGACGGTGAAGAACCTCAACGTCCGCCCCGTCTTCACCGCGCACCCCACCGAGGCCGCCCGGCGCTCCGTGCTCAACAAGCTCCGCCGGATCGCGGAGCTCCTCGAAACCCCCGTCATCGAGGCCGACCGGCGCCGCCACGATCTCCGGCTCGCCGAGAACATCGACCTCATCTGGCAGACCGACGAGCTGCGCGTCGTGCGGCCCGAGCCGGCCGACGAGGCCCGCAACGCCATCTACTACCTCGACGAGCTGCACGCCAACGCCGTCGGCGACGTCCTGGAGGACCTCGCCGCCGAGCTGGAGCGCGTCGGCGTCGAACTGCCCGCCGGCACCCGTCCGCTCACCTTCGGCACCTGGATCGGCGGCGACCGCGACGGCAACCCCAACGTGACGCCCGCCGTTACCTGGGAGGTGCTGATCCTCCAGCACGAGCACGGCATCACCGACGCGCTGGAGCTCATCGACTACCTGCGCGGGCTGCTCTCCAACTCCATCCGCTACACCGGCGCCACCGACGAGCTGCTGACCTCCCTCCAGGCCGACCTGGAACGCCTCCCCGAGATCAGCCCCCGCTACAAGCGGCTGAACGCCGAGGAGCCCTACCGCCTCAAGGCCACCTGCATCCGGCAGAAGCTCGTCAACACCCGCGAGCGCCTCGCCTCCGGCACCCCGCACCGCCCCGGCTGCGACTACCTCGGCACCGCCGAACTCATCGCCGACCTCGCGCTCATCCAGACCTCGCTGCGCGAGCACCGCGGCGGTCTCTTCGCCGACGGCCGGATGGACCGCACCATCCGCACCCTGTCCGCGTTCGGGCTCCAGCTCGCCACCATGGACGTACGCGAGCACGCCGACGCCCACCACCACGCCCTCGGCCAGCTCTTCGACCGGCTCGGCGAGGAGTCCTGGCGCTACGCCGACATGCCGCGCGACTACCGGCGCAAGCTCCTCGCCAAGGAGCTCCGCTCACGCCGTCCGCTCGCCCCGACCCCGGCCCCGCTGGACGCCGCGGGCGAGAAGACCCTCGGTGTGTTCCACACCATCAAGGAAGCCTTCGAGCGCTTCGGCCCCGAGGTCATCGAGTCCTACATCATCTCGATGTGCCAGGGCGCCGACGACGTCTTCGCCGCCGCAGTCCTCGCCCGCGAGGCGGGCCTCCTGGACCTGCACGCCGGCTGGGCGAAGATCGGCATCGTGCCGCTGCTGGAGACCACCGACGAGCTGCGCGCCGCCGACGTCATCCTCGACGAGATGCTCGCCGACCCGTCGTACCGCCGGCTCGTCTCCCTGCGCGGCGACGTGCAGGAGGTCATGCTCGGCTACAGCGACTCCTCCAAGTTCGGCGGCATCACCACCTCCCAGTGGGAGATCCACCGCGCCCAGCGCCGGCTGCGCGACGTCGCCCACCGCTACGGCGTGCGGCTGCGGCTCTTCCACGGCCGCGGCGGCACCGTCGGCCGCGGCGGCGGCCCCTCGCACGACGCGATCCTCGCGCAGCCGTGGGGCACGCTGGAGGGCGAGATCAAGGTGACCGAGCAGGGCGAGGTCATCTCCGACAAGTACCTCATCCCCGCGCTCGCCCGGGAGAACCTGGAACTGACCGTCGCGGCCACCCTCCAGGCCTCCGCGCTGCACACCGCGCCCCGCCAGTCCGACGAGGCCCTCGCCCGCTGGGACGCGGCGATGGACACCGTCTCCGACGCGGCGCACGGCGCGTACCGCAAGCTGGTCGAGGACCCGGACCTGCCCGCGTACTTCTTCGCCTCCACCCCCGTGGACCAGCTCGCCGAACTGCACCTCGGCTCCCGCCCCTCCCGCCGCCCCGACTCGGGCGCCGGGCTGGACGGACTGCGGGCCATCCCGTGGGTGTTCGGCTGGACCCAGTCCCGCCAGATCGTGCCCGGCTGGTACGGCGTCGGCTCGGGCCTCAAGGCCCTGCGCGAGGCCGGACTCGGCACGGTCCTGGACGAGATGCACGAGCACTGGCACTTCTTCCAGAACTTCCTGTCCAACGTCGAGATGACCCTGGCCAAGACCGACCTGCGCATCGCCCGGCACTACGTCGACACACTCGTCCCCGACGAGCTGAAGCACGTCTTCGCCGACATCGAGGCCGAGCACGCGCTCACCGTCAGCGAGGTCCTCAAGGTCACCGGGGGCACCGAACTGCTCGGCACCAGCCCGGTGCTCCAGCAGACCTTCTCCATCCGCGACGCCTACCTGGACCCGATCTCCTACCTCCAGGTGTCGCTGCTGGCCCGTCAGCGCCGGGCCGCGGAGCGCGGCGAGGAGCCCGACCCGCTGCTCGCCAGGGCCCTGCTGCTCACCGTGAACGGTGTCGCCGCGGGTCTGCGCAACACCGGCTGACCGCCGCCGGGGGGTGCGGTCCTGTCACAGGGCGACGAACGTCGCCACCAGCAGGACCGCACCCGCCGTCCCGAAGCCCCAGGCCGTGCGGGACAGCCGCAGGCCACCGCCGATCACCAGGGCGGCCAGCAGCAGGGAGCCGCCCAGCGGCATCCAGGCGTGCAGGAAGCCCGGGGTCCCGACGCGTACGGCGGCATCGGTGCCGGGCTTCACGACCACGGGGAAACGGTCGCCCTTCTTCGCCGCGACGGACTTCTCCACCGTCAGCCGCGAACGTTCCGGCGACTTCGCGTCCGGCTCGTAGGGGCCGGTGCACCATTCCTCACCGCATCCGGTGACCGTCATGGTGCCGTGTTCACGGCCCTTGGACAGCACGATGTGATGGGCGGTGTTCCAGGACGACCACGCGCCCGCGACCAGCAACAACAGGGCTACGAGACCCATGGCGGCAAGCCGGCCGAAGAGTATCGCGCGGTGGGGAGAGCTCCGCTTCATGGGGGCAGATCCTTGGCCAGACCGGCACCCCGGGTCAACCTGTGGCCGAAAATCGCCCCACGGGTCGTGCGCATCCCGCGGGAATGTCAGGAGTTGTACGCGCTCTGCGCCCGCTCCAGCCCCTCCGCGAGCAGGCACTCCACCGCGTCCGCCGACCGGTCGACCAGGTACGCAAGCTCCTTGCGCTCGGTGGAGGAGAAGTCCTTCAGCACGAAGTCCGCGACCTGCATCCGGCCCGGCGGCCGTCCGATCCCGAACCGCACCCGGTGGTAGTCCGGCCCCATCGACTTGGTCATGGACTTCAGTCCGTTGTGCCCGTTGTCGCCGCCGCCGAGCTTCAGCCGCAGCATGCCGTAGTCGATGTCCAGCTCGTCGTGGACCGCCACGATGTGGTCGGTGGGCACCTTGTAGAAGTCGCGCAGCGCCGTCACGGGGCCGCCGGACAGGTTCATGTACGACATCGGCTTCGCCAGGATCACCCGGCGGCTCGCCGGTCCGGGCGGACCGATCCGGCCCTCCAGCACCTGCGCCTGAGCCTTCTGGGCGCGCTTGAACTTCCCGCCGATCCGTTCCGCCAGCAGGTCGGCGACCATGAAACCGACGTTGTGGCGGTTCGCCGCGTAGTCGGGGCCGGGATTGCCGAGGCCCACGATCAGCCAGGGGTCGGTGGCGTCGGACATCGCGCTGGGTCTCCTCGGGTGCGGGCGAGTGGATGAGGTGTCGGTACAGGCGAACGGGGCGGCGGAACCCCCGGAAGGGAACCGCCACCCCGTCAGTCAAGCAGGTGCGGTGAGGCTCAGGCCTCGGTGCTCTCGGCCTCGGCGTCGGCCGGCTCCTCGGACTGCGCGGCGACGACCTGGAGCACGACGGCGTCCTCGTCGCCGGCCAGCACGGAGCCGGCGGGCAGCGGGATGTCCTTGGCCAGGATCGAGTCACCGGCGTCCAGGCCCTTGACGGAGACCGTGACGGACTCGGGGATGTGGGTGGCCTCGGCCTCGACGAGCAGGGTGTTCTGCACGTACTCCAGCAGGTTGCCGCCCGGGGCCAGGTCGCCCTCGGCGTGCACGGCGATCTCGACGTTGACCTTCTCGCCGCGCTTGACGGTCAGCAGGTCGACGTGCTCGATGTCGCCCTTGAGCGGGTTGCGCTGCACGGCCTTCGGGATGACCAGCGCGTCCTTGCCGTCGATCTCCAGACCGATGAGGACGTTGGCGGTACGCAGCGCCAGCTGGAGCTCGTGGGCCGGCAGGCTGACGTGGACGGCCTCGGCGCCGTGGCCGTAGACGACGGCGGGGACCTGGTTGGCACGGCGGGTGCGGCGGGCGGCGCCCTTGCCGAACTCGGTACGGACCTGGGCGGCGAGCTTGATCTCGGCCATGGTTGCACTCCTCGTAAGTGACGAACGTCGAATGGTCACCCGGCCCACGACAGGCCTGCTACGAAGAGCGCGTCGATAACGGACCGCCGTACCGAACAGGTACGGCCTCCCTCGCCGAGCAACTCGCTGAGTCTACCCGGCGGGGAGGCCGCACCCCAAAGTGGATCTACCGCACCCTTACGGGCACGGGCTGAGCAGGGATTACTCCTGCTCCTCGAAGAGGCTCGTGACCGAACCGTCCTCGAAGACCTCGCGCACCGCGCGCGCGATGGTCGGCGCGATCGACAGCACCGTGATCTTGTCGATCTCCAGCTCGCCCGGCGTCGGCAGCGTGTCGGTGAAGACGAACTCGCTGACCTTGGAGTTCTTCAGTCGGTCGGCGGCAGGGCCCGAGAGGACGCCGTGCGTCGCCGTCACTATGACGTCCTCGGCGCCGTGCGCGAACAGGGCGTCGGCGGCGGCGCAGATCGTGCCACCGGTGTCGATCATGTCGTCGACCAGGACACAGACCCGGCCCTCGACGTTGCCGACGACCTCGTGGACGCTGACCTGGTTGGGCACGTCCTTGTCGCGGCGCTTGTGGACGATCGCCAGCGGGGCGTCCAGGCGGTCGCACCAGCGGTCGGCGACCCGCACCCGGCCGGCGTCCGGGGAGACGATCGTGAGCTTGGTGCGGTCGACCTTGGCACCGACGTAGTCGGCCAGGATCGGCAGCGCGAACAGGTGGTCCACCGGGCCGTCGAAGAAGCCCTGGATCTGGTCGGTGTGCAGGTCGACCGTGAGAATGCGGTCGGCACCGGCCGTCTTCATCAGGTCCGCGACCATACGGGCCGAGATCGGCTCGCGACCGCGGTGCTTCTTGTCCTGGCGGGCGTAGCCGTAGAACGGCACGATCACCGTGATGGACCGGGCCGACGCGCGCTTCAGCGCGTCCAGCATGATCAGCTGCTCCATGATCCACTTGTTGATCGGAGCCGTGTGGCTCTGGATCAGGAAGCAGTCGGCGCCACGTGCGGACTCCTGGAAACGCACGTAGATCTCACCGTTGGCGAAATCGAAGGCCTTCGTCGGCACGAGACCGACACCCAGCTGGTGTGCGACCTCCTCGGCCAGCTCGGGGTGGGCGCGGCCGGAGAAGAGCATCAGCTTCTTCTCGCCGGTCGTCTTGATCCCGGTCACAGCACAGTCTCCTCAGACGTGTATCTGGCGCCGCACGCATAGGTCCCGATGTGCAACGAGCCAGCCGAAATGGGTGAGCATCTATCACGGTACGCCGTGTCGGGCGTACCTGTTTCCGGTCAGCTTTCGCCGTTGGGTTCCCCGGACGCCGCGTGGGCGGCCTGCGCGGCCGCGCTGCCGGGACGCTTCCGGGCCACCCAGCCCTCGATATTCCGCTGCTGGCCCCGGGCCACGGCCAGCGAACCCGCGGGCACGTCCTTCGTGATGACCGACCCGGCGGCGGTGTACGCGCCGTCCCCCACCGTGACGGGTGCCACAAACATATTGTCCGAGCCGGTACGGCAGTGGGAGCCGATCGTCGTGTGGTGCTTCGCCACCCCGTCGTAGTTCACGAACACGCTGGCGGCACCGATGTTGGTGTGGTCGCCGATCGTCGCGTCGCCCACGTAGCTCAGGTGCGGGACCTTCGTGCCCTCGCCGATCGTGGCGTTCTTCAGCTCCACGTACGTACCGGCCTTGGCCTTCGGGCCGAGCCGTGTGCCGGGCCGCAGATAGGCGTACGGGCCCACCGACGCCCCGGGGCCGACCTCGGCCGAGTCCGCGACCGTGTTGTCCACGCGCGCGCCCGCGTGGACGACCGTGTCCTTCAGCCGGGTGTTCGGGCCGACCTCGGCGTCCTCGCCCAGGTGCGTGGCCCCCAGCAGCTGCGTGCCCGGGTGCACGGTCACGTCCTGCTCGAAGGTGACCGTGGCGTCGATCAGCGTCGAGGCGGGGTCGACCACCGTCACGCCCGCCAGCATCGCCCGCTCCAGCAGCCGTTCGTTGAGCAGGGTGCGGGCCTGGGCGAGCTGGAGCCGGTTGTTGATGCCGAGGATCTCGCGGTGGTCGGCGGTGACGCAGGCCCCGACGCGGTGCCCGGCCTCGCGCAGGATGGACAGGACGTCGGTGAGGTACTCCTCGCCCTGGCTGTTGTCCGTACGGACCTTGCCGAGCGCGTCCGTGAGCAGCCGGCCGTCGAAGGCGAAGACCCCGGAGTTGATCTCCCGGATCGCGCGCTGCTCCTCGGTGGCGTCCTTGTGCTCGACGATCCCGGTGACCGCGCCGCTGGCCGCGTCGCGGACGATGCGGCCGTAGCCGGTGGAGTCGGGGACCTCGGCGGTCAGCACGGTGACGGCGTTGGCGTCGGAGGCGTGCGTGGCGGCGAGCGCGGTGAGCGTCGCGCCGGAGAGCAGCGGGGTGTCGCCGCAGACGACGATCACGGTGCCCTCGACGGAGCCGCCGAGCTCCTGGAGCCCGATGCGCACGGCGTGGCCGGTGCCGTTCTGCTCGGCCTGGTAGGCCGTCCGTACGGGGGTGTCGCCGGCGGAGAGGTGCGCGGTGACCCGCTCGCTCGCGTGGCCGACGACCACGACGAGGTGCTGGGGGTCCAGCTCGCGGGCGGCGGCGACGACATGTCCGACGAGCGAGCGCCCGGAGATCTCGTGCAGAACCTTGGGAGTCTTCGACTTCATGCGGGTGCCTTCACCCGCTGCGAGGACGACGACGGCGGCCGGGCTGATGGCGCTCACGGATGTGCCCTTCGGCTTCGGGTGGTGGACATCCGCAGGATACCGGGGGTGCTTCCGCGTGAAACGAGCGCGGGCCCCGACCGGTGAGGTCGGGGCCCGAGTGCGTGTGCTCCCCCATCAGGATTTGAACCTGAACAGACGGTACCAAAAACCGCAGTGCTGCCTGATTACACCATGGGGGATCAATTCCGACTGAACCGGACATTGTGTCGGCCCGCCGGATCGGCACCCAACACTATGCCGTACCGACCGCCTTCTCCGCGACGACGAACCCGCCCGCTCCCGGCCGCGCCTGGGCGGGCGGGAGCGGGCGGCCGGAGGTGGCAAGGAAGACAAGAAGGACAAGGGCGACAAGGTGCCCGCGCCGCGGGCCGATGGTGTTCTTGCTCGCATACGGCGCGCGGTGTCCGGGTCACCCGAAAATGAGATGCGTGCGCCCGTAGGCTGGAAGGCATGACCGCAACGGGGGCAGACCAGGAAGCGGCGGGCCCTACCACCCGCGGCTACTGGTGGTGGGAACGGCGGCGCGGTGTCGCCCTGGACGTGGGGCTGGCGCTCCTCTCGGCGCTGGAGTGTGCGCTGGAGGGGGTTGATTTCGCCCGGGACACCGGACTGCCGGTGCCGATCGGGGTGCTGTTCGGGCTGATCGCCGGTTCGGTCCTGGTGGTACGCAGGCGCTGGCCGATCGCCGTGGTGCTCGTGTCGATCGCGACGACGCCCGCCGAGATGGGCTTCCTGATGGGCCTCGTCGGCCTGTACACACTGGCCGCGTCCGAGGTGCCGCGCAGGATCACCGTCGTACTGACCGGAATGTCGTTCGTCGGCACGCTCATCGTCACCTACGTACGGATGCGCCAGAGCGTCACCGCGCAGACCGACTTCGGGCCCGGCGACTGGTACGTACCGCTGACCTCGCTGTTCATGTCGCTGGGGCTGACGGCGCCCGCGCTGCTGTTCGGCCTCTACATAGGGGCCAGGCGCCGGCTCATGGAGAGCCTGCGGGAGCGGGCGGACTCCCTGGAGCGGGAGCTCTCACTGCTCGCCGACCGGGCCGAGGAACGCGCGGAGTGGGCGCGGACCGAGGAGCGCACCCGCATCGCCCGGGAGATGCACGACGTGGTCGCGCACCGGGTCAGCCTGATGGTCGTCCACGCGGCGGCGCTCCAGGCGGTCGCCCCGAAGGACCCCGCCAAGGCCGTGCGCAACGCCGCGCTGGTCGGCGACATGGGACGCCAGGCGCTGACCGAGCTCCGCGAGATGCTCGGTGTCCTGCGCAGCGGCGACGCGCTGGTCGCGCCCGCGGCGGGAAGCCGTCCGCCGCTCGCCGAGGTGGGCCGGGCCGCCGCCGCCGCCGCGGCGGCGGCCGCGAGCGAGGACGGGCCGCGCCTGCACGAGGTGGAGAAGCTCGTCGCGCAGTCACGGGAGGCCGGGATGACGGTCGAGCTCTCGGTCCACGGTGAGCTGCGCGCGTACGCGCCCGAGGTCGAGCAGACCGCGTACCGGGTGGTGCAGGAGGCCCTGACGAACGTGCACAAGCACGCGGCGGGGGCGAGGACCTGGGTACGGCTCGCGCACCGCGGCGAGGAGGTCGCGATGCAGGTGGAGAACGGCCCCTCGGACAGCGCCGCGGCGGACGCGGGACTGCCGAGCGGGGGCAACGGCCTGGTGGGGATGCGGGAGCGGGTGCTGGGGCTGGGCGGCGTGTTCGTCTCCGGCCCGACGGACGCGGGGGGCTTCCGGGTCTCGGCGGTACTGCCGGACGCGGGCTGAGCCGGAGGACCGCGCGGACCCGCGGCTTGTGCGGGGTGCACGGCCTGTGCGGATCCTGGGCCTGTGCGGATCCTGGGCCTGTGCGGATCCCGGGCCTGTGCGGATCCCGGGCTTGTGCGGGTACACGGCCCGTACGGATCACAGCCCCGCAAGGATCCCCGGCCCGTGCGGGCGCACCGCCCCCCGCCCGGGGGGCGTCAGCCCGGTGCCAGGCGCGACGGCTGGGCGCCCGTCACCAGCGTGGCCAGGGCCTGATCGATGTCCGCGCCGAGGTACCAGTCGCCCGTGTGGTCGATGCTGTAGACGCGGCCCTCGCTGTCGATCGCGAGTACGGCCTGCCCTTCCCCCTCCTCGCCGAGCGGGCTGACCTCCGTCTCCAGCGCCCGTCCGAGATCGCCCAGCGTCCGGGCGAGATGAAGCCCGCTCAACGGGTCGATGCGCACCGCGGCCGGGGCGATCTGACGGCCCGGCGCCGAGGCGGTGATGTGCAGCCCGCCGAACTCCGCCCAGGCCTCGACGGCCGCCGGGAACACGGCGTGCTGATGCCCGGCGGGCGAGGCGTGGGAGCGCAGCTCGTCCGCCCACTCCTCGGCCTGCCGGATGTCCCAGCGCCCCGGCTGCCAGCCGGCGTCGCGCAGGGCGGCGTCGACGGCGACGGGGAAGCGGGTGGAGGCGTGCTGCTGATGTCGGTCGTGCATCTGCGCGCGGTCAGCCCTTCTCGGCGGTGGTCGCCGCCCCGGTGGCGGTGAGGTCGACGGGGCGTACGCCGAAGTGGGCGAGCATCGCCGTGCAGGAGCGGCAGGGCGGCGCGTAGCTGCCGTGCAGCGGGTCGCCGTCCTCGCGGATGCGGCGGGCGGTGATGCGGGAGTGCTTCAGCGCGCGGCGGGCCTCGCCGTTGGTCAGCGGCTTGCGCTGGGCCCGCTTGGAGCGGCTGCCCTCGGCGGCGGTGAGCTGCCGGGACAGCAATATGGCCTCGGGGCAGCGGCCGGTGAAGCGTTCGCGCTGGCCGCTGCCGAGGGCGTCGAGGAAGTCCTGGACGAGCGGGTGGAGCACGGGTGGCTGGTCCCCCTTGCCCGCGGTGCAGGTGAGCGTCTCTCCGCGTACGGACAGCGCTGCGGCCACGGCGGGCAGGATGCCGTCGCGGCGGTGCTGCAGGCGGGGGGTGCGGCTGGCCTCGGTGCTCCTCCAGCTGAGTCGCGGGTCCCCGGATGTCGTTGTTTGTGCCGTATGCATGGTGCTGGCGTCCCTCCCTGCAATCCCCCGAGTTGCGGGGACAGCCTGCCAAATGTGCCGGGTCGTGGGGAAGCTGGGGCGGTGAAACGCGTCCTCGTGTCGCCCGAAGGGGGCGAAACGGTCGCTCCTCCGTCACGCCGAAGTGACGGTTCGTGACCGATGCCGAGGGGCGGGACCCCCTGTTGCCCCACCGCATAGGCTGTGCGGAACACCAGACGCAGCAGGGGGCAACCGCCATGACGACAGGTCGGCTCGGGCAGCAAGCCGCGCCACCGAACGCGGCCTACGCCGGGCAGGTCGTGCACTTCCCGGACCCGGTCCGGGCGTCCCGCCACCCCAGAGGTGTGCGCGTGGACGGGAACGGCCATCCGGAACTCTCGCCGTACGCGCGTGCCGCCGCGGAGATCGCCGATCCCCCGCAGGGGTTCGGCATCGACGAGCTGCGGCTCACCGACTACGTGTCGGCGAACGCCGCACTGGCGGCGAGCGGCCATGAGCTGTGGGACACGATCCCGGCGGTGGCCACACCGCACGGCTGGACCTGGCACCACGTGGCGGGCGGCCGGCGGATGGAGCTGGTCCCGGTCGAGGTGAAGGCGCTGCTGCGCCATCACGCCGGCCTGGCCACGACTCCGGTCGACCAGAACCGGCGCGGCACCCGTCCGCTCCAGGAGACCCGGCCCGCGCACTTCCGGCTGCCGAAGGGCGCCGTGGCGGTGAGCGAGCACCAGGTCCTGAACGTGGAGGAGGACCTGGGCTACCGGCTGCCGGGCGCGTACCGCACCTTCCTGAAGGCAGCGGGCGGTTCGGCCCCGGTGGGCGCGGCGCTGGACGCGGAGCTGGGACTGCTGGTGGACCAGCCGTTCTTCACGGTGCGTGAGGAGGCCGCGATGAACGACCTGCTGTACGTGAACAAATGCCTGCGGGACCACTTCACCAAGGACTACCTGGGCGTCGGCTTCGTCCAGGGCGGCCTCCTCGCCGTGAAGGTACGGGGCGACAGCACCGGCTCGGTCTGGTTCTGCCCGTACGACGACGCCAGGGACCAGGACGGCTGGAGCGTGCAGGAGCGGGCCGAACGGCTGCTGCTGCCCTGCGGTGCGGACTTCGATGTGTTCCTCCAGCGGCTGGCGGGCAACCCGCCGGAGCTGGAGACCGTGGCGAACCTGATGGTGGACGGCGGCTTCGCGCAGGCCGTCCCGGTGGAGGGGTGAGCGCGATGGTGACCTTCGCGCAGGCGCAGGAGCGGGCGGACGAATGGGTCAACGGCGACGTGGCCGCGTACCAGCACCGCGAGGTGCGGGTCCGTGAGTTCGAGCTCGGCTTCGTGGTGTGGGCCGAGGACCGGGTGGACGGCCCGGTCTCGGACGGCGGGCGGCAGCGGCTGGTGATCGCCCGTGACAGCGGTGAGGCCACGCTGTGGCCCGGTCTGCCGGTGGGCGAGGTGATCCGGCGGTACGAGGAGGAGTACGGCGCCTCGGCCGGAGCACCGGCCGCGCCGGAGCCGCCCCAGCGCATCGACCTGAATCAGACGTCCTTCCTGCTGACTCCGCCGGAGTGGCTCCAGGAGGCGGCGGACAAGCTGGGGATCCCGGACCGCCGCGCGGGCGCCGGAACGGACGATGACACCGCTCCGGCCCCGGACGTGCATGCGGGCACGGATACGGATACGGCCCCGGGGATTCCGGCCGCTCCTGCCGCCCCGGCGGCGCCCGCCGCACCGGCATCGCCTGTTCCGCCCGCAGCGCCTGTTCCGCCCGTGGTCCCGGCCGCGCCCGCAGCGCCTGTTCCCCCTGTGGTCCCGGCCGTGCCCGCCGCCGACTACGAGCCCACGGCCTCCGAGGGCGTGCCCGCGTCCGCGCCGTCCCCCGTCCCCTTCGGGGCCACCCCGTGGGCCGGTACCGACACCAACGCGGGTTCCGACGAGGGCGCGGTCCCGCTGCCCGCCACCGTGTTCGCGCCGCCGCTCTCCGGGGCCGACGACGAGGGGAACCCGCCGCCGGTCGTACCGGCCGACGCCCCCACGGCGCTGATGTCGGCCGGCAGTCAGTTGCCGCGCACGAGCGTCGCGCCCGCGCTGAACACGCGGCCCGGCCCCGACGCCGCTGACATCGCGGACGCGGCCACCAGCAAGGCCCAGGTGTCTCCGCGCGGTGCGCGCGTCTCGACGACTCCGCCGCCCCCCGGCGCCCCCGGGGCTCCCGGCGTACGCCCCGGTGCGACACCGCCGCCCCCTTCGGGCCCGGGTACGCCCGGTGCGCCGGCGGGCGGCTATGTGCCGACCCAACTCGTCTCCCAGCTCGGCCCGCCCGGTCCTCCGGGGCCGCCCGGAGCGACACCGCCTCCGGGGCTCCCCACACCTCCCGGTCCGCCCGGAGCCACGCCCCCGCCCGGCGGCGGGATGCACCACGCGGCGACGATGTTCGCCGACGGAAGCAGTATCGGCGGCCCCGCCGGCCTCGCGGCCCCGCAGCCCCCGGGCCCGCCCGGTGCTCCCGGCGTTCCGGGTGCCGGTGCGCCGCAGCCTCCCGGTCCTCCCGGCGTTCCCGGTGCCGGTGCGCCGCAGCCCCCCGGTCCTCCCGGACCGCCCGGACCTCCGCCCGGCTCCACGCCGCCGCCCGGTGGCGGGGTGCACCATGCCGCGACGATGCTGGCGAGCCCCGGCCAGGTCGGCCCGCCCGGTGCTCCGGGTGCGCCCACGCCCCCCGGCCCGCCGAATCAGCACACCCCGCACGCCCCGCACGGTCCGCACGCCCCGCACACCCCGCCGCCTCCGTCGTACGGCTACCCGCAGCAGCCCACCGGTCAGCCGACCGTCGGGCCCGGCTACCAGGCCGTACTGCGCTACCGGGCGCCCGACGGCAGTGAGCAGCAGCTGATCCGCCGCTCGGCACCCGGCACCCCGCACCCGGAGTGGCAGATGCTGCACGAGCTGCGCGCGATGAACGTGCCGCCGCAGCAGGTGATCGAGCTGCACACCGAGCTGGAGTCCTGCGAGCTGCCGGGCGGCTACTGCGCCCGGATGATCCGGGAGACCTGGCCGCAGGTACGGATCACCAGCGTCGCCCCGTACGGCACCGACCACGCGAGCCGCCAGCAGGGCATGCAGCATCTGCTGACGCACCAGGGCGAGCTGCACCAGGTCGCCGACGGCCCGGCCCGGCCCGCGCCGGTACGGGCACCGCTGCCGCAGATGCCGCCCGCCCCGGCCATTCCGCCGGAGGCCGTCGCGGAGGAGCTGCTCCAGGCCTTCGGCCCGCAGGGTGTGCTCCGCTTCGACCAGCGTGCCGTGTCCCGGCAGGGGGTGCCCGAGATCGTGGGGCGGACCCTGGTGTGGGCGGGGCTGCCCGCCGATTTCGGGCCGTTCTTCTGGGCGCAGCCGGGTCAGCCGGTGGTGCCCACACTGGCCGAGCTGGCCACGCAGCGGCAGGTGCAGCCCGCCTCCGACGCGGGCTCGTACCTCGTGATGGGGACGGACTTCGGCCGGGCGATCTGTGTCCAGTACGGCACGGCGAACATCGTGGCCGTGCCGGTGGAGGCAGGGCCGGGCGGTCAGCCGGTGCCGCCGCAGTTCGTCAACACCGGACTGCCGGAGTTCGTGCGCTCGATGGCGCTGCTCGGCCGGATGTGGCGGCTGCGCTTCGGGCTCAACCCGGAGCAGGCGGGCCGCTGGACCGTCGATTTCCAGGCGCAGCTGGTGGCTCTGGACCCGGCGGCTCTCGCGTCGCCGGAGAGCTGGTGGTCGGTGCTGCTGGAACAGATGTGGGACGGGCTGATCTGACCGTACGAGCCCCGTCGCCGATGGCTGTGAAGCGCCCGGTCCCCCTGGAATGAGCCAGGGGGACCGGGCGCTTCCGGCTTCCCGGGCTGTGATGCCGGTCGCTTCCGCACGGAATCCCGCTGATCGATTCAGACTTCCGTCACCAATTACCGCATCCTTGACGTATTGATGGGGTGTCGGAGAGTCGGAGAGAGGCTTCAGGATGAGTGCTGCACCGGATTCCGCGTACGGCTTCGTCGGCGTACGGGGACGTGGCTACCGCCCTGAGCAGGTGGACCGCATGGTGGCAGCCCTGTCGGCGGAGCGGGACGCGGCGCTGGCCGAGATCGCCCGGCTGTCGGACCTGACGCAGGAGCTGACCGCCGAGTCGGCCCGGCTGGGCGAGGCCGTGGCCACGCTCGCCCCGCAGACCTACGCGGAGCTGGGCGAGCGGGCGCAGCGGATCCTGGCCCTCGCCGAGAGCGAGGCCGAGACCCTGCACGACGCCGCCCGGACGGACGGCCAGCAGCTGCGTGACGAGGCGGAAGCGGTGGGGCGGGCCGCCGGGGACGCGGCCCGCGAGCACGCCGCGACGGTACGGGAGGCGGCCGAGGCGTACGCGGAACAGGCGCTCGACGCCGCGCGCCACACCGGCGAGGAGACGGTGTCCACGGCCCGCCGGGAGGCCGCCGAGGTCGCCGGGACCGCTGCGGCGGGGATGGAGGAGACGCGGCGCCGTACGGCGAGCGTGCTGGCGCACCAGGAGCAGGAGCACGCCGAGCGCTGGAAGGTCTCGGAGACCGAACTCGCGGCGGAGGAAGCCGCGTCGGCCGCCCGGGACGCCGAACTGACCGAGCGGGCCGAGGCCCTGCTCGCGGAGGCGAAGCGAGCCCTCGCGGAGACCGAGGAAGCCGTCCGGCACGGCCAGGAGGACGCGGAGGCGAGCGCCGCCGAACTCCTCGCGGAGGCCCGGGTGCGCGAGGAGCGGGTGGTCCGTGAGACGGAACGCATCCTGCGCGAGCACGAGGAGGGCCGCGAGGAGGTGCAGGCGCACATGAAGCACGTACGCAACTCGCTCGCGGCGCTCACCGGACGCGTGACTCCGGCGGAGGACGACGGGGCGGCGGAGGACTGAGAGCGGCGGGACGGTGAGCTGAGGACGGGCGCTCCGCCGGCTGCCCGCGAGCATCCGATCCAGAACCCCATTCTCAGCGTCGACCTCGGTGACCGGCAGGAGCGCAGCGGCAGAGGGCAATGGGCACTGAATCTGGCCGAATCACCACTTCGATGCGGGCGATCGTGACGTACGGCGGCCTTCACACAGGTAGGCCGGGATACGTTCGTCCTCCCGAGTGTGTCAGGCGCCGGTGGTGAAGCTGGTCGGCGAAGAACTGGTGGGGGAGTTCTGGGGTGGGGTTTGACGAGGAGTGGGGCCAACTGCGGGCGGAGGCGGCTGCGCGGCTGGCTTCAGCGCCACCCATCACAGCAGGGCCGTGCCCAGCGCCTCTGCTGCCTGTGGACGTTGATCCGGTTCGGGATGTGCGGGAGGCGGTGCTGGAGAGGTTGACGGACTTCCGCAGCCGGGCGGTCTTGGTGCCCCGAGATGAGAGCGGCGGGCTGTGGACGGCTGACCTCGGTGGCCTGTACTGGATCTGCGCGTTCTCGGATGAGGAGGCGCTGTTCCGGTTCGCGGAGGCACGGGACGAGACCGGGCGGGATTGGCCGTACCGGCGGATGGTCGGTGCACGGCTGCTGGACGAGGTGATTCCGGTGCTGGACTTCCCGTGTGGGGTGGCGCTGAACGCGGCGGGTCCTGACGGAATGGTGTTCCCGCCAGTGCGTGGCATCGTGCCGGACACTGCGGCGCTCGATGGGGAGGCAGTGTGAGCGGCGAAGGGCCGGACCTCGACATATCCAAGCTGGCACTCGATGAGATCGCGCGGGGGATCACGGAGACTCTGGGAGAGCTGAAGGAACTCGGGGCGATCGGTTCGGCGAGTATGGGGGGAAATTTCTCCACGCTGAAGCTTTCGGGGCTTGAGACGGGTCACGATGGTCTCACGTCAACGCTGGGTGTTTTCTGCGAGCGCTGGGGGTGGGGGGTCCGGTCGCTTGTGCAGAAAGGTAATAAATTTGCGGCAGATGTGGGTTTGTCAGCGGGGTTGATGCACGAGCAGGATCAGTACATCCAGGACAGTTTCAAGGTACTGACGAATGCGGCGATGGGAAATCCCTACGCGTCCGAGGCGGACGTGATAGGCGAGGATTGGCGCGGGGTTCTGTCGGAGAATCTGTACACGCACTTCCGGGACGCGGACTACAGCAGGGAGTCCTTCGAGACGGCTTGGGACGATAGCAAGAATGTCTGGAGAGAGACGTACAGCGACGTCGCTGCGCCCACGCACTGGAGCAATCCCAAGGACATCGCAGAAGACCCGGGTGCTGAGCGTGGCGATCCCTGATGACGGACTGGGGAGGCCTGGTCAACAAAGGCTTGGGGAGGTTGGAGGGTGGCTGGGAGTCCACCAAGAGCCTGGTCGGTGAAGGGGTCGACAAGGCAACCAATGGGATCGGTGGAGCCCTCGACTACGTCGGGGCCCACGACTGGGCGGACGGGGCAGAGGACTGGGGTGACGATGTCGCCTCCGGTCTCGGAGTATCGGTACGGGAACAGCAGCTCGGTCAAACAGAGCAGGCGAATGAGCTTATTCATGGTTCGCCTTCCGTGATTCGGGAGTCAGCGAAGCACTTCACGGACTTCCAGACCGCCTTCGACCGGGTCGGCGCGGGGATGCGGGCGCTGGATTCGGGTAGTTGGAAAGGTGCGGCTGCGGATGCCTTCCGGGAGAGATTCGCCCTGCATCCGGCGGACTGGATGCGAGCGGCGGATGCCTGCGAGGCGGCCGGGAAGGCACTGCTGCATTACACGGACACCGTGGAGTGGGCCCAGACACAGGCGCAGCAGGCGATCGACTTGTACAAGCAGGCCGAGAAGACCTCCAAGGATGCCCACGACGCTTACATGGCGAAGGTCGATACGTATAACGCAGCCGTCAAGGCCGGTCGTGATCCTGGTCCGGAGCCGATGCGTGGTGCCGATTCCGGTGAGGCGTTGTCCAAGCAGGCCCAGGAGCTCCTGGCCGAGGCACGGCACCAGCGCGACGGGGCCGCCGAGAGGGTTCAGCGTGTCCTTGAGGCTGCGATGGAGCACGCTCCGGCGGAGCCGCCGCCACTAACTACGGCGCTGGCCGGGATAGGCGACTACGCAGGTGCACAGTCGGTGGAGTTCACTCACTTCGTGGGCGGCGCGGTCAAGGGCACGGCGGGCCTGGCCAACTTCGCCCGCGGCCTGAATCCGCTGGACCCCTACAACGTGACCCACCCGGCCGACTACCTGCGGCACAGCAACATGACCCTGGCGGGGCTCGTCACGACCGCCGCCCACCCGGAGCGCATCCCGGCCGCACTGATCGAGAGTTTCAAGAGTGACCCGAGTGAGGGTTTGGGGCGAATGGTGCCGGAGCTATTCGGCACGAAGGGACTCGGCGGAGCCAGAGTAAGCGCGAGATTGTCCCCCAAGGAGAGTATTCCCGGTCGCAGCGGCAAAATCCTCGACGGGTTGGCGAGTAGAGGTTCCGGCTCTCCGCTTCCAGATTTTGAAGATGTGCGTCGAGCTGTTGTCGAAAGTAAACCAGAGCCTTTATCGCGATCGTGGCCCGATACGGACGGTCGATATTATGCGAGTCGAGTGCTGAAGGGGGGGCGCCCGGACGGGGAAACGGTGCTGGCCGGCCACGGATATATTGAGATGGGGGCCGGCGAGATAATCGTTCCGCCAGGAACGAAAATATCATTCTATGTGCCGCACGGTGATAGGATTCCAGGCCTGAACGGAGTTGCAATTGAAGGCGGGTCTTATCCTGGAGGCGCTCTGGAGACCTTTGGTCCTGGGGATCGTATACCGAATTACACCCTCGCGCCCCCGGAGGCCAAGGGGGCCGGCGGTTTCACCGTGTACGAAAATTCCACAACGGTCGCTCAGCGTACGATGCTGTCAGATCTCCTCAAGGGAGACATGGGGAACGTTCACTGGGCCGCATGTCGCGAGTTCAAATAATGGGAAGAATGGCACGAGCAGGATGGGATGGGGCAGTGGATTTCAGCTCGGGACAGGCGGGTGGGGAGTGGGTTCTTACGGATGTGTCCCTGGTGGTGAAGAAGAGCGATCTCGACCCTGACACGGTGACGGCCCGTCTGGGGCTGGAGCCGACTGCGGTCCGCCCGCCAGGACAGGACCGTTGGGGCCCGCCGGGCGAGATCGACGGTCAGTGGCGGCTCCAATGCGACGAGCGCACGGCCAGGAAGCTCTCTGAGCAATTGGATGAGATTTTGCCTTTGGTGGAGCGGTGCGCGCCCCAGTTGCGAGAAATGATGGCGGAGGGATTTGAAATCTGCCTGGCTGTTCATGGATTTGCGGACAATGATTCCCGTGCCTTCTTTTCCTCTACCGTGGTATCGAGGATCGCCTCTCTGGGTGTTCCTCTGGTCCTCAAGCCGAACCTGAATGCGCGCTGATCCAGTGAAAGAGTGGGGTTGTCATGGGCTCGGTCGATAGCTGGCGGGGTGTGGGCGTCACCCTGATGGTCGCCAAGATTGATATTGATGTGGATTTCGTGGAGTCGGCCCTCGGGGCGAATGCGAAGACGCTAGCGGAAACCTCGCGAATTGACTCAAGTCCGGACTCCTGGGCATGGAGCTTCGGGGGTTCCGTAAGCGGCACGCTAGAGCAGCAGGTCTTCTCGCTGGTCGCTCGGATCCGGCCCAGGCTTGAGAACGTGCGGGCGCTCATTCGGGAAGGTTGCTCGGTGCATGTGGATATCGCAGGCACAGTGGAGACGGGATCGGAGATTCCTGTTTCGCCTGATGTGCTCTCTGAGTTGGCATCCTTGGGTGTTCCTCTGACCTTCACCTGCCGTACGGAGTCAGGGGTGGCCGAGAGCGACCCCTTGAGCTGGCTCGACGGGTAGCTGAGTGACCTCCTGTCCCTGTCGACAGGGACGTTCTGCGGGATCGGCTGCCGGTGTAGGTGCGCGGGGGCGGATGCCTCGTTTCGGCCGCGAGGAGGTGCAGGCGCACATGAAGCACGTACGCAACTCGCTCGCGGCGCTCACCGGACGCGTGACTCCGGCGGAGGACGACGGCGCGGCGGAGGACTGAGAGCGGCGGGACGGTGACGGGGCCGCCTTCAGGCGGCGGCGCCCCTGCTGCCAGCGCGGCCCTTCCTGCCCCCGTGGGCCCGGTGGGCTCGGTCGGCCCGGTCGGTCATGGCGGCGCGCACGGTTTTGATGGAGTCGCGGTCTGCGCGGTCTGCGGGGCCCGCGCTCTCGGGTGGGGTGTCGCAGTCGAGACAGTTGCCGGGGCGGGCGGCGCGGAAGGCACGCTCGCAGCCACCGTCGCAGGTCTGCCAGGGCAGCAGGTCCGGCGCGTCCCCAGTGGCGGGAGTCATCGCCGGTGAGGCGGGCACGGCAACGGGGGCTTCGCCGAGCCGGTAGGCCAGGATGCGGGCCGGTCGGGCGCGTAGTGGGGTGGGCAGATCAAGGGTGAGCGACTCGGTGATCTGCTCGGCGCCGATGCCCTGCGCGAGCCAGGCGGCGACGGCGGGGGCGAGCGTGGCCACTTCGCGTCGGGACAGGATGAGCCGGGCGTCGACGATACGCAGTGAGGCCAGGATGGCGACGGCCTGCGGGTCGGCATCGGTGAGATCGAGCGGGGGAGGGGGAGGGGGAGGGGGAGGGGGAGTGGGAGCGGCAACGGGGCTGTTCGGGGCGGCGGTTGAGCTATCCGCCACCTCGGCCACCTCCGCACCCGCTTCGGGAGCGGAGCTGCACGAGCTGCTCTCCGCACCCGCTTCGGGCACGAGGCTGTGCGAGCCGCTCTCCGGCACGGACGGCGCAGGCGATCCTTCCGCCTTCCGGGGGCGCGGCGGAGCGGTCGGCGGCAGCGGGGGCCGCTCGTCCGCGCGGCCGGGTACGTCGTGGAAGTACGTCCGCGTGCCGATCAGCCCGCCGGACACCCGCACACGGCGCCGTTCCAGATACCCGGCGTCCTCCAGCTCCCGGAGCGCGCGGGAGATCAGGATCTCGCCCTCGGTGAAGTGCGCACACAACGCGGGGACGCTCACGCGGGCGCCGTCCGGCAACGAGAGGATGTACGCGGCGACGCCGACCGTGACGGCGCTTCCGGGGCGCTGCGCAAGGGAGTTGGCCATCACGGTGAAGTGGGACGTGAGGCGGGTACGGACGTGGATCACGCCGGAGGTCGGAGCTCCGGCTACGGCGCGCAGGGGCGCGTTAGACTGCGAATCAGCCATGGGGAAGGTGCTACTTCCTGGTTGGTCAGGCCCTCGATCGGGATTGCCGTCCCGGCCGGGGGCCGTCTTCGTGTGTGAGGTTGTCGCGGCGAACGTAACCGGCCCCGCCCCGCGCACGCAAACAAGTCACCCTTGTGGGTGAGCAGTTGGGAGGGGAGGGAGGGGGGTAGTTCTTTCCCCCGGTCCTTTGGGGAGGCCCGTGGCCCACCGGCCCCCCGGCGACGCCCCCTTGGTGGCGAACGGGTCCGTCGGCGGACGTGGAGGCTGCGACGGAGCCTGAGTGATCAGGTACGGAGCCTGAGCGATCAGGTGTCGCGCGTCGGATCCACGGACTGCCGGCCCGTTCCGTGCCTGCCGTTGAACTGCCGCCTGCCCGCCCTTTCGAGCCGCCCTGCCAGCGGAGGCCTTCCGGCTCCTAACGGGTCCGTCCTGACAGACCCACACCGGGACGCCTGCCAGGCCCTCGACCACGAACTGCTACCGAAGAACGTCGAAGGCACCCGTGCCAAGGTGAAACGCCTGGTCAAGCTCAACATCCTCACCGAGGACGACGTCGGCAGCCTCGCCAGGAAGCGGTAACCGGCCGAGCCGCGCGATCAGCAGCCCCGCTTCGGTCTCACCCGGGAAAAGACATCAACCCGCGAGCCGCCCGCTGGAACAAACGCTCGGGGTCTCTGCGAGCCATCAGGTGTTGTCCGGCCATGTCGGACGGCGGGCGAAGTGCGCCCATACGGCCACGACCATGAGCATGGCGACAAGGCTGCCGAGCGTCATGACCGTGGACGGGGAGGTCCGGTCCACGATGACGCCACCGGCCACCGCGCCGAGTGAGATCGTCATCTGGAAGGAAGCGGTGAACAGCACCGACGCCGCCTCGGGCGCGTCGGGGGTTGCTTTGGCGAACCACGTCTGGGAGGAGATGGGAACGGCGCCATAGGCAACGCCCCAGACGATCAACAGGGCGACGGCGCCGATCTGCCAGCGCCCCAGGATCGGCAGCAGCAAGGTGACGGTTGCGATCATGCCGGCGGCGAGACCGAAGGTGGCTCGGGGGTAGCGGGTGACCACCGCTCCGCCCAGGAAGTTGCCGACGATTCCTGCGGCACCGTAGACCAACAGGAAGACAGTGATCAGTTGCGGGCCGGCATCGGTGACTTGCTCCAGGAACGGAGTGACATAGGTGTAGGTCCCGAAGTGCGCCAGCACGGCCAGAAAGGTCAACAGCAGCGCGAAACGCGTGTGAACACTCTTGAGCATGCCGCGCAGCACACTCGGACGGGTCGTCCGGTCGGGCGGCAGCGACGGCATGACCAGGAGCAGCATGGCCAGTACACCGACTGTGAGGGCACCCATGACGACGAAAGCCGTGCGCCAGCCGGCCAAGTCCCCGATGAACGTGCCGGCCGGTACACCGAGCACGGAGCCCAGCGGTACTGCGGAGAAGATCACCGACGTGGCACGGCCGACCGACGCCGCAGGCACCAGACGCTCGGCCAGTCCGGCGCCGATCGACCAGAAGCCCCCGATGACGATGCCGACGATGACACGGGAGACCAGGACCAGCCAGTAGTCGGGTGCCGCAGCGGCCAGGAAGTTCGCCATGGCCAGCAGGAGCATGAACACGCACAGCATCAGACGGCGGTCGATGTGTGCGGTCACCACGGTGACCACGGGTGCGGAGATGGCCGCAAGAAGTCCGGGCATGGTGATCATCAGCCCGGCCATCCCGTCGGAGATGGCGAAGCTGGAGCCGATCGTGGTGAGCAGACCGATCGGCAGGATCTCGGTCGTGACGATCGAGAAGATTCCCAGCGTGACCGAACTCACGGCCAGCCACCCGATCAGGGGAGAGCGAGTCGGTAAGCCGACTTCGCCGGAGTGACACGCGGTGGTGTTTGTCGAGGCCATGAATTCCGTCCCATGAAGGGCCTGTGGTTGCGTGATCAGTTCAACAGGCCCCGCGCAGTGAGCGCTGGCAGGTCTGCGACATCACCCTTGTGACGCGAGGGTGATGTCGCAGATCTGCTGAATCGCTCTGCAACATGGCTCCCGGTCAGGGGCTTTGGTGCCGAGAACGCGGTTCGTGAACGATCCGTCAACTGAACGATCCCTTCGGCGACGGGGCGGGCTCGGCGCCGGGGGTGATCCGTCAGGGGCGCCTGCGGGAGTTGAGCCGGGCCGCCTGGCGGGTCAGGTGGTCGCGCTCGGCGAGGTCGGGCGCCTTCAGGGCCGCCTCGGCGTACAGCCGGGCCGCCGTCGCCGGGTCGCCGTCGCGCTCGTGGAGGTAGGCCGCCACCGCGCTGTGGCGGGGCAGGGTGTCGTCAAGTGCCGCGAGCGCCGCCAGGCCGGCGCGCGGTCCGTCGGCCTCACCCAGGGCCACCGCGCGGTTGAGCCGGACGACCGGGTTGTCGGTCAGGCGCACGAGTTCGTCGTACCACTCGACGATCTGCACCCAGTCGGTCTCCTCGGCGGTGGGAGCGTCGGCGTGGAGTGCCGCGATGGCGGCCTGGGCCTGGAACTCGCCCAGCCGGTCGCGGGCGAGGGCCGCCTGAAGGATCCCGACACCCTCGGCGATCGCCCCGGTGTCCCACAGGCTGCGGTCCTGCTCGGCGAGCGGCACCAGGCCGCCGTCCGGCGTGGTCCGGGCCGCGCGCCGGGCATGGTGGAGCAGCATGAGGGCCAGCAGCCCCGCCACCTCGGGGTGGTCGATCGCGGCCGCGAGCTGCCGGGTGAGCCGGATGGCCTCGGCGGCGAGGTCGACATCGCCGGAGTACCCCTCGTTGAAGACCAGATAGAGGACGCGCAGCACGGTGGCGACATCGCCGGGACGGTCTAACCGTACGCCGGAGACGGTGCGCTTCGCCCGGCTGATGCGCTGCGCCATGGTCGCCTCGGGCACCAGGTAGGCGCGGGCGATCTGGCGCGTGGTCAGCCCGCCGACCGCCCGCAGTGTGAGCGCGACCGCGGACGACGGCGTGAGCGACGGGTGGGCGCACAGGAAATAGAGCCGGAGCGTGTCGTCCGTCGCGGACGTGGGGCCGGGCGCCGGCTCCTCGTCGACGAGGTCCTCGCGCCGTCGCCGGGCGGTGTCCGCCCGGGTCGCGTCGAGGAACCGGCGCCAGGCCACGGTGATCAGCCAGCCCTTCGGGTCCTGCGGCGGATCGGCCGGCCAGACACGGACGGCCTCGACCAGCGCGTCCTGCACGGCGTCCTCGGCCGCCGCGAAATCGGCTCCGCGGCGGACGAGGACACCGAGCACGCTCGGCGTGAGGCTCCGGAGCAGGACCTCGTTCACGCGGGTCAGTCCGTGACGGTGGGGTGCGCGCCGAGGAACGGGCGCAGCTCCAGCCACTCGTGGATCGGCTTCCCACCGGCCCCGGGGGCGGCCGACAGTTCCCCGGCCAGCTCGACGGCGCGCTCGTAGCTGTCGACGTCGATCACCATCCACCCGGCGATCAGGTCCTTGGTCTCGGCGAACGGGCCGTCGGTGACCGGCGGGCGCCCCTCGCCGTCGTACCGGACAAACGTTCCGCTGGGGGCGAGTGCCTGGCCGTCGACGTACTCGCCGGTTTCCTCCAGCCGGGCCGCGAAGTCGTTCATGTACCGCACGTGCGCCGTGACCTCCTCCGGCGACCACTGGTCCATGGGCACGTCGTTGACGGCGGCCGGGGCACCTCGGTAGTGCTTGAGCAGCAGGTACTTGGCCATGATGTCTCTCCTCGCTGTGGTGCGGCCCATTCTGGCCGCGTTCACTACGGGGACGGAGCCGGACACGGGTTCTCGACATCGGCTCACGGATTTCTTGGCCCTCGTGGACGAGGCGCGGTGAGCGCGCCCGCAGGGGGCGGCCCTCTCACCCGGTCTCTGATACTTCCAGGCTGCCACCTGTCATGTCCCTGCGTGACGACGTGGGGCCATGAAGGCGTGGGGCACAGCTTGCTGTGCCCCACGCAGAGCCGGGCGAGGGGGTGCTGCTTCAGGCTTCTGCCGGGCGGGCCCGCCACCATCCCCAGACGGTGATGCGGTTCAGCCCTTTGCGGCGGCGCGTGCAGGCACCGCATTCAGGGATGCGGGCTCTCCGGGTAATCGATGAGATGAGGTCGCCCAGGCCGATTACCCCGTCCCGGAGGTGATGTTGACCGCTCTGGCCAGGGATTTGCGCTTCCAGGCTCTCCCATGTCAGCGGAAGGCCCGGCAGAGGATCGATTCGCCGCAGGTCGTCCGCATTCAGCGGGCGCACGTCGGGATATCGGAGCAGTTCGGCGACAATGGTTTCGTCGGCGCATCCCACATACGCCGAATCGATTCCGTACACGACCACCGAATTGCCGATCCCGTATTTCACGGTGGGCGATTCGTTCCGACCGGAGGCCGGTTGGACGGGAACTTCCATCCAGCGTACTGCGTTCACCTGCTCGCCCTTTCGATCAGTTGTCACAGCACCCGGCCGCCCACTTGCACCACCACGTACAGTCGCACGTGGCGCAGGCGGCGCACTTCACCACGCACACCCCGCACCGGCCGGCGAGACAGATGAGGAATGCAGCCCAGTTCACCTTCGGACAGGTGAGCGCGGCGCTCAGGCAGACGCCGCCGCAGTCACGGCCGAGGCATCCGGTCAGTGCGTCCCACCAGCCGTCTCGCTCCTCGAGGACGTTGTCCGAAGTGGCCACCAGCTCCGTCGCGTTGAGGAGGTCGCCGTCCTGGGCTTCGAGAGCGAACACGTCTACCTTGCGGAGGCTCGTTCCCGGGACCTCAAGGACAGCCGCGCAGGCCGCCAGGTCCTGTCCGTTCTCACCCTTGAAGGTTCTGGCGTAGAGGCTGTGGGTCACCTTGGTCACCTCCTCCCGCACGGAGGCGTCGGCCGGGACGGGGAGGGGGCACTCAGGGTGGTCGTGGAGGAGAAGCCGACGGCCTCTCCTTCAGGTAGCGGCGCGTCCTTGGACAGGCGCATCCGGCTCGGCAGAGCGCTCATGACCGCGTTGAGGCCGGAGTCTATTCCGGCGGGGCGCAGCCATTGTGCTGAGGCCGCCTCAGAATTGTGCAGCTCGAACGAGGACTGAACTACTTTCGGTTCGGTGGTCATTTCTTCTCGTCCTTTCGTGTTCCGCATCAGGAGCACCGGGTCGCATCTCCCGACTGAACACCAGTCTGTGTAGCCCCAGTTATGCCCGCAACTCGAGAGTTCATCGATTAATAGGCTTGTTTGACGCCCAGAAACTTGCAAGCTAAGTAGTGCATGATGAGCGCCATGAAAGATGTCGGGACCGTTCCCGTCACTGCTCGAGTGGCTTATGGAACACGGTGCGAGCTGCGTGAATTGTTGAAGCGGGAACGGATGCGGCGGGCGGCTCTTATGGCTGATCCCCAATGGGGCACCCAGCGGCTCAGCCGGGGCTTCGCCGCAGAGGTGCGCGCTGCCTGGCGTCAAAAACTGGCCGTCATGCGGAACGACGGCGAACTGCTGGACACGCTGGATGCTGTGGTCACCTTCGGCGTACGGCAGGAACTGACGGAGCGGGGCTGGGACCACCCCTGGCCGCCCTATCCGCCCAAGGCCCGCAATACAGGGCGCTGGCCGGGCGCGAAGCAAGGCGGATACCCGGAGAAACTGGCCTTCCGCCTGCTGGCCTCCCTGGAGAACCAGGTACGCGCAGCGTGCTGGCACACGTCGGCGTCGGCGATCCGCGAACTGCACGACTGGCACGAGCGACATCGCCTGATGCTGTCCAAGCGACGCTGTTCCCCCACGGGCTTGGACGATGCCCTTGAGATGTATGGCCGCCTGGCCGCCAAGGTCACCACCACGGGCACTATCTGGCGGGCAGGAGTCCGCACAGGTTTACTGCTCCAGCCGAACTTCTAGATTTGTGCTGGTCAACGGTCTGGCGGCGAGCAGTGTCGTGGGTGTGCGGCGGTCTTGAGGCGCCCCGCCCGGGTCGTCCCGCGAACGTGCGGCCGCGCCGCGTGTGATGGCAGCGTCGTGAGCATTCCTTTGTCGCGTTCCCGTGCGTTCCCGCGCGTTCCCGCGCGTTTCTAGGTCGTCGCGGGCGGAGAAGCCGCCGCACTCCTCTCCGCCCGGCACCTCGCGCCCATCACCGGCGAAGGAGACGATCACGGCGTCGGGGTGGCGGCCTCGACCGTGCCTGCGGTCTCTGCCTCAGCGACCCCACCGCCCGGCCCGCGCCACCTCGGGCGAACCGACGCGGTGCGGCACCCATGACGGCGAACTGCCCGGCCGGCAGTCCGGACAAGGCGACGCCCGGCTGTTCTCGGTTCACGCCGGCCGGTTGCCTGCCGGGGGAATCGCGCGGTGCTGACCCGCCAATTCGAGCGAGCGATACGAAACGTCTCCCCGGGATGACTTCGACCTGGGTGAGCTCGTGTCCGTCACTTCGCCGGACGTCTCAGGAGCGGGCCGACCGGGCGGACCGGGCCGATCGGGGTGGGATGCCGGGGCCTCGTGCGATGGCGGCGGCCGAGCGGTCCCGGCGGGGTTCGCCCCAGGCGTCGAACTGTGTGGTGAGCCACCGGGGATCCACCTGCCAGGTGCGGCAGAGGTTCAGCAGGGAGGCGCCATCCCGGTATGCGCGTAGTACGTCGTCCCGGTGGATGAGCAGTTCGACGCGTGCGGCTTTCACTTGGGCTCTTGTGCGGCGGAGCATCGGGGTCCGTCTCCTCGGTGGTCGTGGGGGCGTGTCGTGGGGGTGAGGGGTGGGTGCTGCCGGGGTGGTTACGGGTAGTTGACGACGGTGGTGCCGCGTAGTTGGCGGACGAGGAGGAAGGCGAGCATGCCGGGGTAGCGGGGTTTGCTGTAGGGGGAGAGCTGGCCGTTGTCGGTGGTGGTCCAGCCGGTGGCGGTGCGTTGGTAGAGGGTTCCGGAGACTCCGTGGAGGTGGGGTTTGCGTACGCGGAGGAGGTGGTGTTCTCCGTGGCGGAGGAAGGGGCATTGGCGGGCGGAGACGCGGGCGTGTTCGGTGCAGAGCGGGGGCATGGTGGTGAGGGATTTCTCGGGCCAGGTGGGGGGTGAGTCCTCGTGTCGCCAGTCGATGAAGAGCCAGCCTTCTTTGTTGCGGTCGGCGGGGCGGGCGCAGATCTGGCAGAGGAGCTGTTGCATGCAGGTGCGTTGGCGGGTGGGGTGGAGGGAGTCGTACTGGACGTGTCCGGGGTCGGGGGATTCTTCGACGCGGACCCAGAGGTTGCCGTGGTTGTCGCGGTCGTCGGGGCGTGGGTCGCGGTAGGCGAGCCGGGGTCCGTTCGGGGCGAACTCGATGGTCAGGGCGGATTGCGGGGTGCCTCTGTCGGTGCTCCGTGAGGCGACGTACGGGGTGAGGAGAGGCATGGTTCCTCCTGGTGGGTGGTGGCCCGGTTCGGCTGGGCGGGGTGGGTGGTGAGGTGGATGTGGAGGCGGGTGGCGGGGTCGGTGGCGGTGAGCAGGGGGGTGTGGGGGCTGGTTTCGAGGTGGTGGAGGGCGTGGGCCTGATGGTGGTCGTGGGTGGCCCAGGTGCGGAGTGCTTCGGGGGCGTCGGTTCCGTGGAAGGTGACCGGCCGGGCGTCGTGGCTCGCGTGTGTCCAGGGGGCGGTGCCGGGCGGTATGGGGTGTCCGTGTGCGTCGGCGAGGCGGAGTGCTTGGCTGCGTAGCCAGCGCAGGGCGAGGCGGCGGTTGGGTGCGGTGATCCGGCCGAGGGGGACGGGGTGTGGTGTGGTCCCGGTGGTCATGGTGATCTCGGCGACGTAGGTGGTGTCCGGGGTGGCGGCGGCGCGTGGGCCGGGGCTGGGGGGGTGTGCGGGGCCGGGGTGGATGTGTCGGTGGAGCAGGTGGGCCGCTGCTTCGACGGCGTGTACCTCGGCGGTGTGTTCCGCGTCGCGTCGGAGGATCGCGGTGTCCAGTGCGGTGAGGAACTGGGCACGGTGGGCGGGGTCGGTCTCGATGCGTTGCAGCTCGGTGAACAGCGGCTGGGATCCGGCTGGTTGAGGGGCGAGTGCTCGCTTGATCCGGCGGGCGTACTGCCGCAGGAGGCGTGCGGCGGCCCCGATGGTGAGGGCGAGCCGGACGGGTAAGCGTGCGAAGGGCCTGGTCACAGCAGCCGGCCCTCGCTGCGGGCGTTGCGTCGCGCGTTCTCGGCCCGAAGACGCTCTATGCGGTCCACGGGACGGACGTCCTCGGGGCTCACGGTCCACTCGATGCCACCACCGACCGGCCGCAAGCTCCAACAGGGGCCCGCGATCCCACGGAACTCCCCGACGCGGTCCGCGCGGCTGGTGTCCACCACGAGAGTGCCGGGAGCGGGAACGAGGCGGGCATGTCCGCTCGGGGAACCGTCTTCTGCACACACGATCGTGCCTCTCCGTAGCTGTTCCACTACCAAGGCGACCCAGCGTGACTTAGTGTCTGACTTCCTTCAACTTGCCGTCAGTGAAGGAAGGGAAGGGCGACAGCATGGTCAACCGCAAGGACTTAAACCCGGAGTCGAGCCCGGTTGCGGCCTACGGTGCACGTGTCCGGCGGTTCCGGGAGGAGCGTGGATGGAGTCAAGAGGACCTGGCCGAACGGGCGGGCTATTCGAGCCAGCACATTTCAGCTGTGGAAACTGGCCGCAAACCGCCAACCCTCCCCTTCTCCCGCCGGGCCGATTACGCCTTCGGTACCGGAGGTTCTGCTGATTCTTTCGAGCGTGAGTGGCGCGACATCCGGCATGGTTCGCTGTTGGAGGGCTTCCAGGAGTACGTCGGATACGAGGGTCGCGCAGTAGAGATCCGGCTGTTTGAGATCGGGATCATCCCCGGACTTCTCCAGACATCGGAGTATGCGCGAACCTTGGCCGAAGGCGACGTGCAGCGTGGCTCCATCACGTCCGATCAAGCGGCAGAGCGGGTTTCGTTTCTGTTTGAGAGGCAAGCAGCACTCGTGAGGCCCCGGCCTCCCATGGTGCTTGTCGTGATGGACGAGAGCTGTCTCCATCATGCAGTTGGTGGTACGGATGTCATGGCGGCGCAGCTTCAGAGACTGGTTGAGGTCGCTTCCCTCCCGCACTGGGTGATTCAGGTGGCACCCTTTGGCATTGGTGCGCGGCGCGCGTTCAACCTCCCGGTCAACCTGCTTACTCTTGCCGACCGATCCGTTGTTGCATACGCCGAGTCACAGGCGCAGGGGCATGTGGAGCGCGAAACTGCCTCTGTAGTCCCCCTGCTGACCGCCTACCATCAACTGCAGGCCGAAGCGCAGTCGCAGGCGGCATCCGTGGTCATGATCGAACAGTTACGAAGGGGATCCCCGTGACCGAACCGCAGTTCTTCAAGTCCTCCTACAGCAGCAACGGTGGCAACTGCATTGAGGTCGCTGCCAACCTCGCCGCGTCGTGCGGTGTGGTTCCCGTGCGTGACTCCAAGGATCTGTGCGGCCCCGTCCTGGACTTTCCCGCTGGTGCGTTCGCGTCGTTCGTGGCGGGTGTGAAGGCCGGAGAGTTCGGCGCTGTCTGAGCGCTCGGTTCTTCGTTGAGCCGGTCTGCCCCGCCGTGTTCGGCATGACGGGGCTTCGCGCTGTTCCGGTGGCTGGCTCATGTCGTGCGCCGAGTTGAGGGCCGTGGCTGTCTGGGCCGGGAAGGTACTTCACTTCTGCCGGTGTTGGTTGCCTACTGGTCGTGGAGGTCGGAGGCGTTGGCCTGACCGGCATCCGTGGCCATGATCAGCCGGATACGAAAGGTTCCCCGTGACGACCGAATCCCCTCGCTGGTTCAAGTCCTCGTACAGTGACAACGGTGGCCAGTGTATTGAGGTCGCTGCCAACCTCGCCGCTTCGCGCGGTGTGGTTCCCGTGCGTGATTCCAAGGATCTGTGCGGCCCCGTCCTGGACTTTCCCGCTGGTGCGTTCGCGTCGTTCGTGGCGGGTGTGAAGGCCGGAGAGTTCGGCGCTGTCTGAGCGCTCGGTTCTTCGTTGAGCCGGTCTGCCCCGCCGTGTTCGGCATGGCGGGGCTTCGCGCTCTTCCGGTGGCTGGGGCATGGGGGCTGGAGGAGATACGCGCGAACCTGCCACGTAGAGGCCACGCGGATAGGCGCGGTTGGGGGCGTCGGCAGCAGGACAGACACCAACCTCCCAGTGATCAGCGAGTGTTGCGACTTTGGGGCCGCTGGGATGTGCGTTGCGGGTTTCGGGGTCGGGGTGGGTGTCGGCGGGGGCGTCTACGGTGCCGGTTATGAGTGATGGTGTGCGTGTGGGTGGTTCGGATGCGGCTCTGTCCGGGGCGGGTACGTGGTGGTCGGATCCGGGGTTGCTGGTGAACGGTGATCCGGATCTCGTGTGGGGGTTGTTGGATTCGGGGGTGGGTCCGGGGGCGCGGTTGGCCGCGGCGGTGTATCGGGCGTCGGCGCATGTGCATCGGGGAGCGACGCCTGGGGTGCGGCGGCAGTTGCTGGCGTTGGACGCGGCCCGGTACGGGGACCGGGACCTGTCGGCGTGGATCAGTGCCGTGCCGGTGGAGGGTGAACCGGCAGCGCGGTGGGGGGTGGACTGGGCCAGCGGTAGCGATGTCGATGACCGGTTCCGGTGTGCGTTCACCGGCCACACCGGCTGGGTGCCGGCAGTGGCTACGGGTGTGGTGGACGGCCGCACCATCGTCGTCACCGGCAGCCGGGACAAGTCGGTGCGGGTGTGGGACCTCACCTCCGGGAAGCAGATCGGCAAACCCCTCACCGGCCACGATGGCGAAGTGTGGGCGGTGGCGACAGAGGTGGTGGACGGCCGCCCCATCGCCGTCTCCGGCAGTTGGGACGGAACGGTGCGCGTATGGGACCTGATCACCCACCGGCAGAGAGGACCGGCACTGACCTTCCCCGCACCGATCCATGCGGTGGCGGTGACGCCGCACAACACCCACCTGACCGTCACCTTCGGCCACGACGTCGCGACCCTGTCCCCTCGCTGACCAACCAGCCCGACCGGCCCGCCCAGTCCATACAGCTGTGGGGCATGCCCGTTCACCCGCCGGAAGCCATCCGGCGAAACCCAACAACACGGACGGTATCCACGGTTCGCCCGATCCACTGCCCCGCACCGTGCCGACGACCACCCAGGACAGCGGCTGGGGAGCCGGGGCAGCATGCCCTGTCCAACCGGTAATCAATGCGCCGGAAAACGGCCCACAACGCCGAGAACCGCTCCCACAACGGCAGACGAGCAGCCTCTCGAACCTCCGCCAACGGCCCCGGCATTCATGGCGCCGTCAGCCGGTTCATCCACCGCACCGGGGTCAGCCCTCCAGGCCCGACCGCGTTGGTGAACGGGTCGGCGTTCTCGTCCCAGGCCCGCTCCAGCAGCGTCTCCGCGCTGACGACCCCGCCCCGCGCCGTCATGAGGACTTCCAGGACGGCGAACTGTTTCCTGGCGAGCGCGACGTACTTCCCGTCGCGGAAGACTTCGCGCCGGAACGGGTCCAGCCGGATTCCGGCGTATTCGAGGACCGGGGGTGTGCTGTCCTTGGGCCGACGGGCCAGCGAGCGGAGCCGTACGACCAGCTCTTTCAGGTCGAAGGGCTTGGTCAGGTAGTCGTCGGCGCCGATCTCGAACCCGGTGACCTTCTCGTTGAGGAGGCCCGCCGCCGTCAGCATGAGCACGCGGCAGCCGAGGCGCCGCTGCACGATGATCCGGCACACGTCGTCGCCGTGCGTGCCGGGGATGTCGCGGTCGAGGACGATGGCGTCGTACTCGTTCACGTCGAGGCGCTCCAGGGCGGTGCCGCCGTCCCCGGCGATGTCGGAGGCGATGGCTTCGAGCCTCAGACCCGCCTGTACCGCCTCGGCGAGATACAGCTCGTCCTCGACAATCAGCACCCGCATGCGGCCTCTCTCGCTCTGCCTCAAACCGGCAGATATCAGGCTTCCGGTCCAGCCTACGGCCTGAGAAGGGAACGGTGGCGAAGAGTGATTTCCCGCACTGCGGAGCGCTCCTGCGCCGAGATTCCCGCCGCGAGCCGGCCGGCTGCCGGTCCTGTGCCCGGCCGTCCCTATTGGAGCGGTCCGGGCCTATCGAAAACGTATCGGGAATTCGAGACGGCCCGGCAACACGGCCCGCCCTTGACTAAAGGCATCACCGAGCGGCACCCGCCGCTCCGTCCGAGATGCCTGGAGGTCCGCGATGCACGACAACCACGTGGCGAACCGCTCGGCCACGGCGGCGCGCCGATTTCCCGGCTGGATGATGGCAGGAATCGGCTCATTCCTGGTTCTGATGCTGTCGGCGACATGGGTCGTGACGACCCGGAGCGAACCGGCCGCACGGGCTGCCGCACCAGCAGAGTATTGGCCGGACAGCGGCGGAGCGCCCGCGGAGGTCCCAGCTGCGGCTGCCGACGACGGTGCCCTACCGGACGACCGTGAAATCACCCCTTTCGACACCCGGCACACGGCCGTCAACCGTCTGGACAAGCGTCTGCTGAAGGCCGTGCAGGAAGCGGCCCGGGATGCCCGGGACGACGGCATCGAATTCGTGGTCACGTCGGGCTGGCGCAGCAAGAAACACCAGCAGCGCCTGCTGGAGGAGGGAATCGAGAAGTACGGGAGCCTGGAAAAGGCACGGGAGTTCGTGAACACCCCGGAGAAATCGACCCACGTGTCCGGGAAAGCGGTGGACATCGGTCCCACCGAAGCCGACGACTGGCTCATCCGCAACGGCTCCGCCTATGGCCTGTGCCAGGTCTACGCGAACGAGATGTGGCACTTCGAGTTGCTGACCAGCCCCGGCGGCACCTGCCCCGGCCTCCTGATCAATGCCGCCGGCTGACGGGTACCCATCGCCTCGCCCTGAGCCGGCACCGCCGAGCCGGTCCGCGCCGACCCGCCCACCTTTTGAAGGACACGGCATGCCCAACCTGCACGAGGACCCACACCCGGATGTGTACATCGGTGGCGGATTCTTCGACCCCACCCAGATACCACCCATCGACTCCGAGCCCGAACAGCAGGCCGCTTCCGAGGCAGCACCCGTGCCGGACCAACAAGCCCACGACCGACCGGACCGCATGTCCGATCGGCATGGACGTGACTACGGATGGCGCAGGGGCCGCGTTCCGACCGCCCTGGCGGTCATGACAGGGATCGTGCTGGTCGGCCACTCGCTGGTGCCCAACTCGGTGGGCAATCCGGGCAGCCTGCTCGAAACCCTGCTGCCCTGGACAGGTCTGGCCGTGCCCGTGCTGCTGTCGGCCGCCCTGCTCCGCAGGTCGGTGTCGGCCGGCGTCGCCACGCTGCTGGTGGCTGCCGTGTGGGCTGCGATGTTCGGGCAGCTGTTTCTCGGCGGGCGGCCGGACGCCGAGCCGGACCTGACGGTTGTCACCCACAACGTCGGTGCCGCCAACCCGGACCCTGCCGGAACCGCCCGGACGCTGCTTGCAGCAGACCCCGACCTGGTGGCCCTGGAAGAGATCACCGATGACGCGACGCCCGCCTACCAGAAGGTGCTGGGCCGCCGGCTCACGCACTCGGTCCACATCGGCACCGTTGCCCTGTGGAGCCGCTACCCGATCACCGACTCGGAGCGCGTCACCATCGACCCCGGCTGGAGCCGCTCCCTGTCCGCCCGGGTCCAGGCGCCGGGCGGCCCGCTCGCCGTCTACGTGGTGCACCTGCCCTCCGTCCGGGTCGGCGCCTCCGGCTTCACCATCGCGCGGCGCGACCAGGCCCTGACCGCGCTCGATCACGCAGTCGGCCAGGAACGGCAGAAGAAGGTTCTCCTGATGGGCGATCTCAACGGCGCCACCACCGACCGGGGCCTCGCCTCCCTGAACTCCCGGCTGACGTCGGTGCAGGACGAGGCGGGGACCGGCTTCGGCTTCAGCTGGCCCGCAGTGTTCCCGGTCGCCCGTATCGACCACATCCTCACCCGGGGCGTCACCCCCACCGACGCCTGGACCCTCCCCGCGACCGGCAGCGACCACCGGCCCGTCGCCGCCAGGCTGAAGACGTAGCAGGCGCACCGCGGAGCACGGGGGCGGGGTGTCGATTCTGCTTGCGCTGAACGAGCGAACTCACTGGGTATGGCGAAGTCCCGGTACAGCAACGCCACATGAGGTGCAGATGATGAGAAGGCAAGTGCACGCAGTCAGGGGTTCGCCCCGAACGCCAGGAAATGGGATGGACACCGCTCGCTAGCTTCGAGCTGTCACGGAAAAAGGTGGATTGCATGAGCGGAAGCAATGGCGCGGGCAGGGCGCCCAATGAACTCATCAGCCCCGAAACGAGTGGGGCTGCGAACGATGCGCTCCCGAGGATGGGGGCTGCCGCATACTCTCTCCACGGTAGTGGAATCTTCAACGCGGATCTGGGCCAGCCGGGCGTTGACGCCTCCAGCAGAGTATTCGTCTCCGTGTCGGAAGTTAACCCCGCCGACCGCAAGCCATTTCTGGGAGGTGCGGTTATGACGGTTCATAACGTAGTGCCTCATGACGATGGCAGTGTGACAATTCGTGTGGAGGTGAAGGATGCGCCGCAGGACCTTCCTATCAAGGCCTCCCTCTTCTATTTCAACGGGTTCTGACAGCTGCTCACCTTTTCGGTAGAAGCGAAGGGGATCAACTGCAACTACTAGGCCGCTTCCCCCGGATCACCTTGCTGACCACACGAAGATGCCTGCCAGGTGGAGGGCCGCGAGGTAGATGGTGGCGGTCTTGTCATAGCGGGTGGCCAGGCCGCGCCATTGCTTGATCTTGTTGATGCACCGCCCGACCGTGTTCCGCTGTTTGTACGCTTCGCGCGCGAACGCCGGAGGGCGCCCACCGCGGCTGCCGAGCCGCTTGCGATTCGCCGCCTGGTCAGCGGGCTGGGGGATCACCGCCCGGATCCCGCGATGTCGCAGGTAGGTGCGGATCGCGCGAGACGAATACGCTTTGTCCGCGAGGACCGCGGTGGGCGTCGTTCGGGGTCTGCCAACCCGTCGAGGCACCCGGATCCCCGTCATCACGTCCGGGAATGCCGGGGCGTCACCAGCCTGGCCGGGGGTAATTACGAAGGCCAGCGGGCGGCAGCGGCTGTCGGCCGCCAGGTGGATCTTCGTTGTCAGCCCACCACGAGACCGCCCCATTGCATGATGGTCCGGCTCCTCGACCAGGGCCCCTTTTTGCGGGCCCCGGCCGCGTGCTGGTGAGCACGAACGACCGTGGAGTCCACCGCGACGACCCAGTCCAGATCGCCCTCGGCATCAGCCTGGACGAGGAGGTTCGTGAAGACCCTTTTCCAGGTGCCGTCAGCTGCCCACTTCCGCAGCCTGTTGTGGACGCCCTTCCACGAACCGAAGCGCTCAGGCAGGTCCACCCACGGAATACCGGTGCGGTACTTGAACGCAATCGCGTCGATCACCTGCCGGTGATCCCGCCACCGCCCGCCCCGCCTCGGCGTCCGATCCGGCAGCAACGGCTCGATCCGCACCCACTGCGCATCACTCAACGACATGCCCCAACGAACGACTCACATCTGCAGAGGCAACGGCCGCCCGCCGTACCGGTCAGACAGGCCGCAGTACCTGATCAGGCTCTGCGGAAGCAGCCCCGGCGTACTCTGCGAAGTCCACGTTGCCGAGCACCAGGTCCATCTGGACGCCGTGCACCGCGGCGGGCAGGGCTCGAAACTCCCTGGGATCCGGCGACTCGATAAGTTCCTGGTAATAGACGGGGTCAAGGCCACTCACATCTTCCCAGACGGCCGACAGAACCAGCAACGCCCGCGCCGGCGACTTCATCGTGCCGCGGTCAGCGAGGAAGACGACAATCAGGTCCTCATCCACCACGGCGGCAAGAACCTCGTCGGCCGTTGCTCCTGACCAAGCAGGCGAATCGATGAGCTGAACTGCTGCGGCGAACTCACCGTCTGGCCCCCACGGCCGGTGCAACTCCCCAACCACCGTGTTCCACGCCTCGTCGTCGCTGAAGTCGGTCCTGATGACGAGAACGTCGAACAAGTCGCGTCCGATCTCAGGCAGCACTCGCTCAAGATTCTCCGGCAACGTCATGTCCAGGACTCTCCCACCCCGCACTGACAACCAGCTCCTGCGGGAGTGATCCAGGAGAAACGTCCTAGGGGCAGCGTGGTCACGCCTCGGCACCAGCGGTGGCCCAGGGGCTGCCGCGATGTCCGGTTGTGGGGGCGTGACCCAGGAGGCACAGCTCCGGCCGAGTACCGTGCGGCCGGAGATCCGCCCCTCCGGCCCGCCCCTCCGGCCCACGCCCCTCGCGCGCCTGCCGATCAAGCGCCTCGCTGTTCACTCATCAGCCCGACGAATCGGCCGAAGGCCTCGTCCCCGGCGCGACTGTCCCCCAGCTCCGCGCACAGCGCGGGGAAATCGATCCACGCCTCGCCCGTGACGAACCACCGCGCCACGCCGCACCGCCCGTCGTGGACGCGTACCTCGTCGGCCCACTGGTCGAGGCCGTCGCCCATCGAGTAGACGAAGAAGTGCGCGTCCTCCAGGGCCGGTGCCAGGAGGTCGATGAGCCGGTGAAGGTTGCGTATGTCGATGTAGCAGATGTCCGACAGCAGCTCCAGGCCGAGGTAGTCGGCCTCCGGTGGGCCCAGGTCGAATTCCCAGCCCCTCCCGTGGACCTTCTGGTTGAGCAGATGGACCGGCCAGTTCTGCTTGGGCATCTCGGCAGTCACCAGTGCCAGCGTTTCCTCGACCAGAGGCCGCCATCCCGGACGTACGCGAATGAACGTCGCGTGGGGGTCGGGCCACGGTGACACCTGGGCGAAGCGCAACCGGAACCGCCCGTACCAGCGCTCGTCGCGCCGGGTGACGAACGTTGCGGGCGGCTCGATCGGATGAGGCTCTCCCATGGGCAGAGCGTAGGGGACACCGTCGGACCCCTGAAGCCCCGCCTCCCGTCGGCGGGCTATTTCGAGCCGAGCCGGAACGCCGGGCACGAGTGCCATGGTCAGTGCGGTCGACGCGGTCCCGCGACAGGGCGCGACCGGTTGGCGTGCGTCGTGGCGGGGGCACCGGCGGCAGACCGCGCCCTCCCGCCGGAGGGCGGCGGCCGCCGGGTCGGAGGAGAGCCCCGACCCGCTGGGAAGGGTGCGGAGCAAGTAGGCGGCACTCAACCGGCCTTGTCGCGCGCGGTCGAACCGTCGCCGTTGTCGGCCGCACGGTACTGCACCATGGCCGGGGTGAAGAACCTGACGGTAGGTGAGTCCCGGCGCCCGGGGTGCCGGCGGACGATACGCGTTCCAGGGGTCAGCCCCGGCCCTGGGGCTGACTCATCGTCGAGGTGACGATCTGGCCCAGGAGCGTGGCGAGTTGCCGGGGCATGGAGAGGAACGGCGAGTGGCCGCTCGGCAGCCGGTGGACGGAACCGGCGCGCGTGGCGAGCTCGCGCTGCCGGGACGGTTCGAGTGCCCGGTCGTGATCGCAGACGACGTAGCTGGAGGGCACGGTGCGCCATCCCGCCGTGGTCACCGGGTCCATGTAGGACCGCACGCTCTGCGGGCGCAGGCGGGCCGCGGCGCGGTCGGCATCGGCCGGGGACGCGTCGCCGAAGAGTATGTGCCGGGAGTCCTCGTACGGCGGGGCCTGGCCCGCCCAGTCGTCCGGCGCGGGCGCTCCGAGGAACGAGAACACGCTCTCGCCCACGTCCAGTTGGAACGCGGCGAGATACACCGCCCCCACCACGTTCGCGCCATCACCGATGGCCTCCGTGGTGGGGACGCCGCCGTAGGAATGGGCGATCACCACCACCGGGCCGTCGATGCGCCGGAGGCTGTCCCGGATGGTGTCCGCGTCGTCCGGAACGCCCGCCGGGCGGGTGCGGTCGTGCCGGCCGTCCGGGGGATGGGAGCTGGGCAGGTCGACGGCGTGGGACCGCCTGCCGTCGGCGTCGAGTTCGGCGCGTACGGAGTCCCAGCACCAGGCTCCGTGCCAGGCGCCGTGGACGAACAGGAAGGACGGCCGGTCGGCGTCGGCGTTCATGTGCGGTACCTCCGTAGTCCGGACTGCGGATCGCGGGTGACTGTGGCGCGAAGCGGGCCGCCCCGCACGGGTCGCGGGCGGAACGGCCGCACTCGGCACTCCCGACGATATTGCGTGGCTCCGGTGCCGGCCCCGGGAACGCGTGCCGTACCGGTCCTTACACGACCGTACCGAGCGCGGGGACGAGGCGGTTTCAGCGCCGCGCCAGTGCCAGCAGGCTCAGGCCGAACATCAGGACACCCAGGGGGAGATGGACGGACGGTACGTGTGCGATGCCGAGCACGACCTGGGCCGAGGCGAGGGCGAGGAAGCCGGTCGCGTACCAGATGGGCCGGGACGATCCGCCGCCCGGCTTCCAGGCCAGCACCGCCGCGAGCACGTACAGCATCGACGCCCCGTACATCACGCGAGCTCCGGCGCTGTGCAGGCTTTCGCCGTAGGACGAGGACAGCAGCAGTCCGGCGGAGACCGCCTGAAGAAAGATGGTCAGGGTCTGCACGCCGATCGCTGTCCGCAGAAACGTGAAGTGGTGCTGTGCCGTCGCCCGGTTCGCCATGCCGCAGTCCCCTTTTCCCGCCCCGGGGGCGGTAGGTCGATAAGGTCTCACCGGTCCGACGACGCGGGCCCGCGAAAGGTAAGGCGAGGGGGCGGCCGGAGCATGGGGACGGCTGGGACGGGCGCCGACGGGGCGGCTGGTGAGTGGCGCCGGCTGATGAACGTGGCCTACCGGTTGCTCGGTTCGCCGGCCGAGTCCGAGGACGCCGTGCAGGAGGCCTACGCGCGCTGGTACGCGCTGCCGCGAAGCAGGCGGGACGAGATCGTGTCGCCCGGCGCCTGGCTGACGACGGTGACCGGCCGCATCTGCCTGGACGTGCTCGGTTCGGCCCGCGCCCGGCGTGAACGCTATGTCGGAGCGTGGCTGCCCGATCCGCTGCCCGACCGCGCGGAGTGGGACACCGGCCGTGGCGGCGCCGACCCCGTCGACCAGTTGGTCCTGGACGAATCGGTGACCATGGCCTTCCTCGTCGTCCTGGAGTCGATGACCCCTGCCGAGCGGGTGGCGTTCGTCCTGCACGACGTCTTCCGGTACCCCTTCGCCGAGATCGCCGGCATCCTCGGCCGGACGCCCGCGGCCTGCAAGCAGCTCGCGGCCTCCGCCCGGCGGCGGGTGCGCGGCGCGCGGACCCCGGTGACGGCGGCCGGGCAGGCCGATGTGGTGCGGCAGGTCAAAGAGGCGTGGGAGACCAAGAACATCGCGGCGCTCGTCGACCTTCTCGACCCGGCGGCCGTGATGACCGCCGACGGCGGCGGCCTGGTCGGCACGGTCCTGCGCCCGGTCGAAGGCGGTGCGCAGATCGCCCGGTACATGGTCGCCATCGCCGACAGGGCTCCGGGGCTCGAACTCCTGGAGCGGTCGGTCAGCGGTGTGCCGGGCCTGGTGGCCCGGCGTGCCGGTGCCGTCGTGACCGTGGCGTCGTTCGAGGTCGCCGATGGCCGCGTCACCCGGATCTGGGCGGTCCGCAATCCGGAGAAGCTGTGGCCGTGGGCGCAGGACGGGGCGGGGCAGGAGGGGGCGGGGCGCGGCGCGGGCGGGGAGGCCGGTGGTGCGTCCACAGCACGGTGATGGGGGGCGGCAGCCGGGTCCCGGTGATCGCCCAACTGGTCCGGACCGACGAGGACATGGTGCGGGAGGTGATCCAGCGGTGCAACGAGATCGGCAGCGCCTGCCTGGAGCCTGGACCGCATCCGTAGCGAAGCGGACATCCGCCGGGACGGCGGACCACTACCGGCAACGGCTTGACCACGTGCCCGGCCACAGCACTACGCGCTCGCGGCCTCCGCCAGGACGCGGGCGAGTTCGCGGGGACGGGTGGTCATCGGCCAGTGGCCCGAGTCGAGGTCCACGTACGTGAGGTGGGTGGCGCGGGCGAGGTCGGGGCTCTCACCGGCGGCGATCCACTCCTTGGCCTGGGCGGGGGTGAACTCGGGGCAGACGACCACGACGGGAACGTCGAAGCGGCGCTCGTCGGTCAGGCGCACGACTCCCCTCGCGACCTTTTCGGGGACCGGGACGGCGGCGGACGCGAAGCGGTGCCGGGCCCGCTGGTCCAGGTCGGCGGAGTCCGCTCCCTCGAAGGGGCCCCAGCCCGGGAAGGGCATGGCGCCGTCCTCCATCGCGAAGTGATCGGCGTAGGCCCGCCCGTCGGCGGCGGGGAAGCCGCCGATCAGGGCGACCCTGGCCACCTTCTCCGGTCGCGCGTCGGCGGCCAGCCAGGCCAGGCTCGACGCGGCGGAGTGCCCCACCACCAGAGGCTTCCCGGGCGACGCGTCAACGGCGGCGATCACCGCTGCCAGCTGGTCGTCGAGCGTCGCGAAGGTGGTGCCGTCGCCCTGGCCGGGGAGCGTGAGCGGCACGGGACGGTGGCCGAGCGCGGTGAGTTCGGGCACGACGTCGTCCCACGCGGATCCTTCGAGCCACAGGCCGGCAATGAGCAGGATGTCCACGGTTGTTCTCCCGGAGTGGAGTCGGATCTGGCTGCCGGCACGTTATCGGGAGGCTCTGACAACGGGCTCCGGTCACCCCGACCCGGCGAACCTCTCCGGTCACGGCGCTATGGCCCTGTCCGGCGGATCATTCTCTACGGCGGGTGAACACCGGGAAGGGATCCGCCGGATGCGGAGGGGAACGGGGCATCAGGCCATTGCGAACTTGGCAACGTATTCGTCGAAGGGCTCGATGCCGACTTTTGCACGGAGTTCGTCCATGCGCTCGGGCTCTTCACAGGGCCAGGGAAGCGGTGCCCCGTCCTTCACGCCGGCGGTTGGCCCGCTGGTTCTTCGGCTCGGGGATGGTGTGCCTGATCCGCCGCCTGCGCGGGTAGCAGCGGTTGCGGCGGGAGGAATGTGCTTTGTCGCCGCCGAGATGGTCCGGGCGGGTGCGAGGGTGCCCATTCCTCGTCCGGCGCCGAAGGGGAGGCGCTTTCTAAGAGGCGGGGGACTGCTCGGCGTTGACCCCGGCATCCGGCGCCCCGCTGGGAGCGTGCGCCTCTCCCCACTGCTGGGCGTCCGGCCTGCGCTGGGGAATGAGGAAGGTCGCCAACATTCCGAGCGCCAGCAGAGCGGCGCAGGTGTAGCCGTTGATCCGGAGCGCGTGGGACATGGCATCACGCGCAGCGGCAGCGGCCGATGCCGTCTGCGGGTTCTGACTCAGTCCCGAGATCATCGCGCCGGCGCTGTCAGAGACAGTCGAAGACAGTTGGTCTGCTCCGGGTGCGGACGTTCCCTGCTGGACAAGCCGATCCGACAGGTCGGAGGCCAGCGCCGTGAAGAACGTCGACGTCAGAATCGCGATGCCGAGCGCGGAGCCGAGTTGACGCGCGGCGCTCTGGATTCCGGATCCCTGGCCGGCCTGCCGCGGCGGCACGTCCGCCAGGACGACATTGGTGACCTGCGCGGTGGCAAAACCGACCCCCATTCCATACAGGAACAGGGCGATACCGATGACCCACCACTGGGAGTCGCTGCTGGCCAGGAGGCCGAACATCAACAGCCCGATGGCCTCAAGGGCCAGGCCGATCCGGACCAGGCCGACAGGGCCGGTCTTTTCGGCCATGCCGAAGCTCGCACCGCTCGCGAAGAAACTGCCGATCGCGACGACGAAGACCATCAGTCCGGTCTGGAGCGCGGAATACCCCAAGGTGTACTGGAGCCACAGGGGCAGAACAGCGAGGATGCCGAACTCGGCCAGTGCGATGATCAGCGTCGCGATGTTGCCTGTGCTGAAGGACTTGATGCCGAACAACGACGTGTCCATCAGCGGCGCTGTGCCGTTCTTGCGGGTCAACCGAACCTGCAGGACCAGGAAGAGCACGAGGCACACCACTGAGATGACCAGAGCGGCCGGGATGACCGACAGGTTCACCTCGTCCCCGAAAGGACCGAAGCTCTTCTGCGGCTGCCACCATCCGTAGTTGCGTCCCTCGATCAGCCCGAACGCGAGAAGTCCGAGGCCCAGCACCGACAGCACTCCGCCGGCTGCGTCGATCCTGGCCGGTTGCCGAGGAGACTTCTGCAGGAACTTCATGACGCCCACCAGGATCAGCAGCACGACGAAGATGTTGATGCCGAAGGCCCACCGCCAGGAGTACTCGGCGAGCCAGCCGCCCAGCAACGGTCCGACCGCGGCGGCCGCTCCGATCGTGGATCCCCAGACGGCGAAGGCCTTGCCGCGGTCCGGCCCCCGGAAGGTCATGTTGAGCAAAGCCAGCGATGTCGGCATCACGATCGCGCCACCGATGCCCTGCACGAACCGGCTGGTGATCAGGAAATCCCCGGTGGGCGACAACGCGGCGGCGACGCTCGCCAGCCCGAAGACCATGGTCCCGATCAGGAACAGCCTGCGTGCCCCCACGACGTCCGAGATACGACCCATCACCAGCAGCAGAGCGGCTAAGGTGATCGCGTAGGACTCTTGGATCCACTGGGCTCCGGAAGCCGAGATCTTCAGGTCGCCGATGATCGGCGGCATCACCACGTTGACGATGGTGAAGTCCACGACCACCAGCGACACACCCAGGGAAATGGCGACCAAGCCCAGCCATGCGTCCCGGCTGGTCGGTGAGGGCCGAGTTGGTGTTTCAGACACTGCGTTCCGCCATTCTGTTCGATGCAACGCACCCGGTTCGGTCGCCGAGGGCGAGGTAGTGGGGCTGACGGGGACGCATCTCGCCCCCCCTGACCCCGGGGCACCATGACAGAAGAAGAGGACGCATTCTGACCTCTACTGACACCAATCCGGAGGACGATCCGTGATCGCCAGCCGAACGCTGGAGCTCCTCAGCCTGCTTCAGGCCCAGAAGGAGTGGACCGGCGACGGGCTGGCTCAGCGGCTGGGTGTGTCCCCACGGACCGTCCGGCGCGATATCAACCGGCTCCGCGAACTCGGTTACCCCGTCACGGCGACAAAAGGTCCCTCCGGCTACTACCGGTTGTCCCGCGGAGCGCGTCTGCCTCCATTGATCATCGATGACGAGCAGGCCATTGCCATCGCGCTGTCCCTTCAGACAGCGCCGGCCTCAGTGACCGGTATGGGTGACGCCACGAAGCGTGCACTGAACTCCATCAGAGAGCTACTGCCGCCCCACCTGGCCCGCCGCCTTGCGACCTTCTCCGTCGAACAGATCGAGAACGCCTGGGAGCTTGCTCCGCCCCAAGTCGATCCCGCCCTGCTGGCCCAGCTGAGCGCCGCCGCACAACAACGTGACCTCGTGAGGTTCTCCTACCGGTTCATCAACCTCGACCCGGTGGAGGACAGCGAGGTCCTGGCCGAACCCCACCGGCTCGTCGTCTGGTCCGGACGCTGGTACATGGTGGCCTACGACCAGCTGAGGAACTCCTGGCACACCTACCGGCTCGACCGCATCAGAGGCCTGGCCCCCACCGCCTGGAGATTCGGCCAGCGGGACGTGCCCGAGGCGGACATCACCCGCTTCGTCCAGAGCCAGCCCGATCGCGGTGACGCCCCGGACACCTGGCCGTGCTGGGGCGCCGTCCTGATGGAGTGTCCCGCCACGCTGGTGGCGAAATGGGCACCAGGCGCGGCAAGTTTCGAAGCGATCGACGAGCAGATCACCCGGATTCGGATGGGTGCCTGGTCGTGGTCAGCGCTCATCGGCTTCCTGGTTACCTTCAACTGCCGGTTCACCGTCGAAGGCCCGCCCGAACTCGCGGAAGCGGCCCGCAAAGTGATCGGCCGCCTTGACGTCGAGATACCCCGGACCGGCAGGCACTCGGGGCCTTCAGCCGGAATCACCGCTAGCGCGCCCTCGTGACGAGGGCCAGGAAGACCGACACGTTCCGGATCATCTCCACGGGGAGCCTGGCCCACGGCTTTCCCTCGCCGCGCCGGTGTATCTCCAGCCAGCCGTGTGCGACCGTGACCCGTCCGACCTCGGACCAGTCGAGCCGCTGGTCGAGGTGCCCCACACCGGCGGGATCGAGGTGGGCGCCGAGGAAGTCGATCCGTTCGCCGGCCTTGAGCCGGTCGCTGTCCTGGGGCAGCCGTACGCGCGTGAAGGCCTTGTCCAGTTCGTCGGTGAACCGGGCGACGCCCTGGTACGCGTCGTTCACCACGATCTCGGTGCCCTCGTGGGGAAGCACCCGGAGTTCGTGTGTGGTGGCGCTGGTGATCCCGTTCGTCACTTTGGTACTGCTCCGCCAGATGCCGTCGATCTCGTCCCAGGCGTACGCCTCCGGCACCTGTCCGGCGACCTGCCGCACGATGCCGTTCCGGTAGTGGCCCACCCAGACCTGTGGCTGCCGCCTCGTGAGCGCGAGGAAGAGGAAGTACCCGGCTGCGGCGAGCACGGCGGCCGCCAGGAGGAGCAGCGGCAGCGCGAAGTACCAGGCGTCGCCGTTCCGCAGGTTCTCCGCCAGGGCCGAGACGCCCAGCCAGAGCACCAGCAGTCCGATCAGCGCCGGCAGCACCACCACGATCCACGGGAAGCTCTTGGGGTCGGTCCGCACCAGCCCCTCGCGCGGACCGAGTCCGAGATCCCGCGCGACTCTGCCCATGGCGGGTGGAACAGGAGTGGAATCACGATCCGACACAAGCCCCCCAAGGCCAGACAGCAGACGCCCACTGTAAGGGAGCGGGGACGGTCCGAGAAGAGCGCGCAGCCCCGCTGTGCGCCCGCCCGTTGGGCCTCGCGTCGTCCCGCCGTCAGTAACGCGCCGTGAACCGGCGTGCGCCTGGCCGATAGTCTCCGGGAACGTGTGTTCAGGCTGATGACCCTGGAGGTGCCCTCATGGCCGTCGAGTGGGTTCGACTCACGCTGGATCTCGATGCGTTCGACGATGCGCGATTCGAGCCCCGCCTCCGGAGCTGCCGGCAGACCGGAATCGAGTTCACGACGCTGGCAGACCTCGGCGACACGGCCGAAAACCGGCGTGCGCTCTACGAGTTGAACAAGACGTGCTCCGCCGACATACCGGAGCGCGGGGAGTTCTACACGTACGACGAGTACCTCTCCCGGCGCATCGAGATTCCGACCTACGATCCCCGGGGCGTCGTTCTCGCCCTGGACGGCGGGTCGTGGGTCGGCATGGCCACCACGTCGATCCAGCCCGAGGGGTACGCCTTCAGCGAGATGACCGGACTGCTGGCCGGCCACCGGGGGCGGGGTATCTCGCTGGCCATGAAGCTCCTGGCCATCGGTTTCGCGCGTTCCCACGGCGCGCATGTGCTGCGGACCTTCCACCACCCCGCCAACGCAGCGGCCATCGGCATGAACCGACGGCTCGGCTTCGTCGACGACGACGCGCCACGAGCCGCCGCCGTGTGAGGGACCGTGGCGGTCGCACGGGTCGCACAGGTCGCGCGGGGTCGCACGGGTCGCACGGGTCGCGCGGTCGCGCGGGTCGCTCGCCGTTGCGGGAGCTGCCCTGACCACCTCAACCCGCGGACCGGTGGTGTCGGGACGCTCTCCGGGTGCCTTCGCGACCGCCCCGGCCGGAAGCGCGGCTGACAACCGGCTGTCCCGCCGGTCCCGGCGGGGTCGGCTGTCCCGCCCGGTCCCGGCGGGGTCGCCCCGCCCACGCGGGGCAGCCGGTCCCGGCCCGGTCACCCGGCCGCCGTGCGGATCATCTCCATCAGCAGTCCGTGGGTCTCGGAGTCGGCCGCCGCCACGAGCCCGCGCCCCGCTCGCCCGACCGGGGCGCCGTCGATGCCGGTGACCACGCAGCCCGCGGCCCTGCACAGGGCGATCCCGGCAGCGAAGTGCACGCTCTCCGAGAGGTCACCGCCATCGGTGATGTACGCGGCACGCCTGCCCGCTGCGACCCAGGCCAGCGCCAGCGTCGTGGACACGACCCTCGGGCGGAACCGGTCGACGAACGCCGGGTCGGCCAGCAGGTCCACGGCCCGGAACCCGGGTGCGCCCGGGAACGGCGGATCGAGATTGACGTCCACCAGCCGGGTGCCGGACGTGGGCGCCAGCCGTGTGTCCGCCCCGTCCCGCCGTACCCAGGCGGTCCTGCCGTCCGTCGCGAAGACCTCGCCGCTGAACGGGTCGGCCACCGCCGCCGCCCCGTCGCGCAGGGCCACGTTGACGGCCACCAGCATGTTGCCGACCGCGTAGTTCAACGTGCCGCACAGGGGATCCACCAACCACCGGCGTCCGGCGTCGGCGGCACCGTGCCGCCCGCCCTCCTCGCCGAGCACCGCGTCGTCGGGCCGCGCGGCACGGATGACATCGAGGATCGCCCGCTCCGCCTCCACATCGGCGGCGGTCGCGAAGTCGCCGCCCCCCTTGTCGATACGGGAGAGCGGCCGACCGTACAGGGCGCGCACCACATCCGCCCCGGCCCGCGCGCCCGCTGTCGCGACCTCGGAATCGTCGGCATCCGTCAGGGAGTTGATCACACCGCCCAGGGTATCGAGGCGACGTCACCGGCCCGCCGCGTCGGGTACGCCGGAGGGCGGCCCGGCTCGGCGGAACTCGTGGACCACCTGAATCACGCCGACGATATGGGAGTTGAACTCCTCCAGCTCCTCGGAGGGCACCCAGAGTTCGAGGATCGTGCGTCCCCCGGCCTGCTGGACGGGGTACCGGCTCAGGAACTCCGACTCGACGTCGAACCGGGTGACGAACCCGGCGCCGTCGTGCTTCACGTTCCAGTCCCGCGCGATCCTGATCGCGTAGTCCTCGTTGAGGACCGGGTAGAAGATCGGCTGTTCGGGCAGCCTGGGCGGCCAGGCACGCCAGCCGAGCTCGCGGACCAGGTCCAGTTCCCCGGGGCCGGTGGGCCGCCACAAGGTCGTCACTGCTCGCCGGGCGGTCATCCGCATCGCTCTCCGTACGTGCGCCGCCGGTGCGGCGCGTCGTGGGGCCGGACGTTACCGGCACCACGAGCCGCGGGACCACACGGTTTCCGCGGGACCACACGGTTCCGCGGGACCTGGCGGCTTTCCGGCCCCACCACACCCTTCAAGCGATCACAGGTCACCCTTTAGGCTGGGCCGATGTCCGACAACGCCGTACCACCGGGCGGCCCGGGAACCGAAAAGGGCTCCGAAGGAGCCGAGTTGCCCGCGGTCCTGCGGATCGCCGGGCTCGCGCTGGAGCGGACGGAGAGCCCGGCGTCGCTGGCCTGCTGGACCGGCTGCTTCCCGGCCCCGGCGGGCGCGGAGCCGGCCGGGGTGAGCCTGGTGATGGAGCCGGCCGCCCCGCCGGACGAGTCCGCCCTCCGGCTCGCCCACGACGTGGTGAGCCGTTTCGACGTCCTCGTCGGCCGGGCCGTGGAGTACTGCCGTACCCGGCTCCGGGAACCGCAGTTCGCCCTCACCGCCGAGGAACTGGGCTGGCTGGACCTGCCGGAGCTGCCCCTGGCGGTTCCGGAGGCGACCGTGTGGGCCGACCGGACCTGGGCGATCCGCTTCGCCGAGAGCCGTTTCCGGCTGGCGGAGCCCCACGGAATCCTCGTGACCTTCGAGGGAACACGGCCCGTCGACGTGCAGGGGCTCGACGACGAGCGGTGACCCCGCCCGTGGGCCGTGGGCCATGGCCCGTTTCCCCGTGCCCCGTCGTCAGGCGCTCCGCGGCCGCGTCAGACGTACGGGCAGCGTGTGGGGGCCGTTCATGATGAAGGACGCCAGCGGCACCAGCTCGTCGTCCGGCACCGCGATCTCCAGATCGGGGAACCGTTCGAACAGCGCGGGCAGCGCGATCGCGACCTCCATCCGGGCCAGCGGCGCGCCGATGCAGAAGTGCGCTCCGTGGCCGAACGAGAGGTGCGCCTTGTTGGTACGGGTGATGTCGAAGAGGTCCGCGTCCTCGCCGTGCAGCTGCGGATCGCGGCCCGCCGCGGCGAAGCCCATGAGGACCGGGTCGCCCTCGCGGATCGTCACCCCGCCGAGCTCGATGTCCTCGGTCGCGAACCGGAACGGCAGCTGGTTGATCGGCGACTGCACCCGCAGGGCCTCTTCGGTGACCTGGTCCCAGGAGGCCTCGCCGCTCATCGCCATCGCCAGCTGGTCGGGATGGGCCAGCAGATTGCGGACCGCGTGGCACAGGAGGTTCATCACCGTCTCGGAGCCCGCTCCGAGCATCAGGAACAGGGTGCCGACCAGCTCCTCGTGGGTCAGCCGCTGTCCCTCGTACGCCGCGTCCATCAGCACGCTGGTCAGGTCGTCGCCCGGCGCCCCGCGCTTCGCGTCGACGAGGTCCCCCAGCGCCTGGTGCCAGTGCGCGACGTTGGCCGCGGCCTCCTCCTCCGTGAGCGACGTGCTGGTGGTCACCTCGCCACCGCGCAGTACCTCGGCGCGGGACTCGGCCGGAACACCGAACAGGTCGCAGATCACGGCGGCGGGCAGGGCATAGGCGAAGCGGCCCTTCAGGTCGATGACCTCCCCGGGCGGCACGGCCGCCAGGGCCTCGATGAGCTCCGTGGTGATCTTCTCGACCAGCGGCCGGGTCTCGCCCACCCGGCACTCGCCGCCGAGGACAGGACCGCGCTCGTCCTGCGCTGTCTGGCCGGACTCACCACACCCGAGGTGGCGCGGGCCTTCCTGGTGCCGACCACCACCATGGCCCAGCGGATCGTGCGGGCGAAGAAGAAGATCCGCGAGGCCCGTATCCCGTTCCGGGTGCCCGGCGCCGACGAGCTGCCGGAACGGCTGCCCGGAGTGCTCCAGGTCCTCTACTCGATCTTCACCGAGGGGTACGCCGCCAGCTCCGGACCGAGTCTCCAGCGGCCGGATCTGGCCGAGGAGGCGATCCGGCTGGCCCGGATCCTGCGCCGGCTGCTGCCCGCCGAACGGGAGACCGCCGGGCTCCTCGCCCTGATGCTGCTCGTCCACGCCCGGCGCGACGCCCGCAGCGGGCCGGACGGTGAGCCGGTGCTCCTCGACGAGCAGGACCGGGGGCGCTGGGACCGGGGCATGATCGAGGAGGGGCGCGGTCTGGTGGTCGACGCGCTGACCGGCGGACCGGCCGGGCCGTACGGGGTGCAGGCCGCCGTGGCCGCACTGCACGACGAGGCGCCGGACGTCGCGCGCACGGACTGGCCGCAGATCGTCGCGCTGTACGACGTGCTGCTCGCCCTCGCCCCGTCCCCGGTGGTCGCGCTGAACCGGGCCGTGGCGGTGGCGATGCGGGACGGCCCGGAGGCGGGTCTCGCGCTGCTCGACGCGCTCGCCGGGGAGCCGAGGCTGCGCGCGTACCCGCCGTACCCGGCCGCGCGGGGCGACCTGCTGTGCCGCCTGGAGCGCTTCGGCGAGGCGGCAGCCGCCTACCGGGAAGCGCTGGAACTCCCGGGCACCGCCCCGGAGAAGGCCGCGCTGCGCCGCCGCCTCGCGGAGGCCGAGCGGGGCGGGGGAGCGCCCGGGGCGCAGCCCGGCCCGTAGCCCGGCGCGCGGCGGGAGCGGCGGGGGCCACGGGGGTGGCGGGACCGGCCTTGGCCGGAAACATCCTCTTGACCCGACCATGTCACGACACGACCATATGCGCGTCGCACAGGTCCATCCCCCCACTCACGGACTCAGGAGACTGCCAGCATGCGACTCGTCAGCGCACGGAAACCCCGACCGACGAAAACCAGACGGAACGCCACCATTGCCGTCCTGCTCGCCCTTGGCCTCGCCGCTCCCGTCTCCGCCGTCGCCAGTGCCGACACCTCGGCGCGGAGCGCGGTCGTCGCGGCGGACGAGCAGACCTCGCAGTACGAGATCACCGGGCGCACCACCGCTGTCGCCCGCACCGAGATCGCCCACGCCGGGGTCTCGATCGACGAGGTGCACGACCACGGCATCGTGATCACCGCGGACGCCGCCCAGGCCAGGAAGCTGCGGGCGCGCGGCCATGTTCTGGAGGCTCTTCCCGCGCCGGAGGCCGAACCCGTCGCGCCGGGCGGCGCCGGTGTGCTCGACTTCCCGCCGTCCGACTCCGGGTACCACAACTACGCCGAGATGAGCGCGGAGATCGACGCGCGCATCGCCGCGTACCCCTCGATCATGAGCAAGCGGGTGATCGGGAAGACCTATCAGGGCCGGGACATCGTCGCGATCAAGGTCAGCGACAACGTCGGCACGGACGAGGCCGAGCCCGAGGTCCTCTTCACCGCCCATCAGCACGCCCGCGAGCACCTGACCGTCGAGATGGCGCTCTACCTGCTCCGTGAGCTCGGTGAGGACTACGGCACCGACTCCCGCGTCACCCAGGCCGTCAACGGCCGCGAGCTGTGGATCGTGCCGGATGTGAACCCCGACGGCGGGGAGTACGACATCGCGTCGGGTTCGTACCGCAGCTGGCGCAAGAACCGGCAGCCCAACTCCGGCTCCACCTCCGTGGGAACGGACCTCAACCGCAACTGGGCCTTCAAGTGGGGCTGCTGCGGCGGCTCGTCCTCCAGCACCTCCTCGGAGACCTACCGCGGTGCCTCGGCCGAGTCCGCGCCCGAGACCAAGGTCGTCGCCGACTTCGTCCGCAGCCGGGTGGTCGGCGGGAAGCAGCAGATCACGGCGGGCATCGACTTCCACACGTACAGCCAGCTGGTGCTGTGGCCGTTCGGCTACACGTACAGCGACACCGCCGCCGGCATGACGGCCGACGACCGCAACGCGTTCGCCGCCGTCGGCCAGAAGATGGGCGCGAGCAACGGCTACACCGCCGAGCAGTCCAGTGACCTCTACATCACCGACGGGTCGATCGACGACTGGCTGTGGGGCTCGCAGAAGATCTTCGCGTACACCTTCGAGATGTATCCCGGGTCCGCCTCGGGCGGCGGCTTCTACCCGCCCGACGAGGTGATCGAGCGGGAGACGTCGCGCAACCGGGACGCGGTGCTCCAGCTGATCGAGAACGCCGACTGCATGTACCGGTCGATCGGCAAGGAGGCGCAGTACTGCGCCTGACGGCCGCGGGCGCGCGCGGGGCGTGCGGCATATCCAGGGCGCACCGGAGGGTACGGAACCGGTGCGCCCGAAGGTGGCCGATACCTCCCGCGCGCTCCCCCGCCCACGACGAGGCTGCGGCCTTAGGGTGCCGATATGTGCGGAATCGTGGGTTACGTCGGTAGGCAGTCGGCGCAGGATGTCGTCGTCGCAGGTCTCAAGCGCCTCGAATACCGGGGCTACGACTCGGCGGGTGTCGCCGTTCTCGCGGACGGCGGGCTGGCCGCCGCGAAGCGGGCGGGCAAACTCGTCAATCTGGAGAAGGAGCTGAAGGACCGGCCCCTTCCGGCCGGGAACACCGGCATCGGGCACACCCGGTGGGCCACCCACGGGGCGCCCAACGACACCAACGCGCACCCGCATCTGGACAACGCGGGCCGGGTCGCCGTCGTGCACAACGGGATCATCGAGAACTTCGCCGCGCTCCGGCGCGAGCTCGCCGGGCGCGGGCACACGCTGGGCTCGGAGACCGATACCGAGGTGGTCGCCCATCTGCTGGCCGAGGCGTTCTCCGGCTGCGGGGAGCTGGCGGAGGCCATGCGCCGGGTGTGCCGGCGGCTGGAGGGGGCCTTCACCCTCGTCGCCGTGCACGCCGATCAGCCCGATGTGGTGGTGGGCGCCCGGCGGAACTCACCGCTCGTCGTGGGCGTGGGGGAGGGCGAGTGGTTCCTCGCCTCCGATGTCGCCGCCTTCATCGCGCACACCCGGGCGGCGGTCGAACTGGGCCAGGACCAGGTCGTCGAGCTGAGCCGGGCGGGCGTCGTCGTCACCGGGTTCGACGGGCGGACCGCCGAGGTGCGTGAGTACCACGTGGACTGGGACGCCTCCGCCGCCGAGAAGGGCGGCTACGACTACTTCATGCTCAAGGAGATCGCCGAGCAGCCCAAGGCGGTCGCGGACACCCTGCTCGGACGGACCGACCAGGAGGGTTCCCTGCTGCTGGACGAGGTGCGCATCGCGCCCGGCGTGCTCCGGGAGATCGACAAGGTCGTCGTCGTGGCCTGCGGGACCGCCTTCCACGCCGGGATGATCGCCAAGTACGCCATCGAGCACTGGACCCGGCTGCCCTGCGAGACCGAACTCGCCAGCGAGTTCCGCTACCGCGACCCGATCCTCGACCACCGCACCCTCGTCATCGCCATCTCGCAGTCCGGCGAGACCATGGACACGCTCATGGCCGTGCGGCACGCCCGCGAGCAGGGCGCCAAGGTCCTCGCCATCTGCAACACGAACGGCTCGACCATCCCCCGGGAGTCCGACGCCGTCCTCTACACGCACGCCGGGCCCGAGGTCGCCGTCGCCTCCACCAAGGCCTTCCTCACCCAGCTGGTCGCCTGCTACCTCGTCGCCCTCTACCTCGGGCAGGTGCGCGGGACGAAGTGGGGCGACGAGATCCGGACCGTCGTACGCCAGCTCTCCGCGGTCTCCGGACAGGTCGAGCAGGTCCTCGCGACCATGGAGCCCGTGCGCGAACTGGCCCGGTCCGTCGCCGACAAGAACACCGTGCTGTTCCTCGGGCGCCACGTCGGCTACCCGGTCGCCCTCGAAGGCGCGCTGAAGCTCAAGGAACTCGCCTACATGCACGCCGAGGGCTTCGCCGCCGGTGAGCTCAAGCACGGGCCGATCGCGCTCATCGAGAAGGATCTGCCGGTCGTCGTGATCGTGCCCTCACCCCGCGGCCGTTCCCTGCTCCACGACAAGATCGTGTCGAACATCCAGGAGATCAGGGCCCGCGGCGCCCGCACCATCGTCATCGCCGAGGAGGGCGACGAGGCCGTCGCCCCGTACGCCGACCATCTCATCACCATCCCCATTACGCCTACGCTGCTTCAGCCGCTGGTCTCCACCGTGCCCTTGCAGGTCTTCGCCTGCGAACTCGCGACGGCCCGCGGCAACGAGGTGGACCAGCCGCGCAATCTGGCGAAGTCCGTCACCGTGGAGTGAGTGGAGTGGGACGGCAGTGGCGACCAGCACGACCAGGGGAATGGCGAGGGTGAGTTCGTGATCATCGGGGTGGGGATCGACGTGGCCGAGATCGAGCGCTTCGGCGCCGCACTGGAGCGTACGCCCCAGATGGCCCAGCGGCTGTTCGTGGAAAGGGAGTTGACGCTGCCCAGCGGGGAGCGGCGCGGTATCGCGTCGCTGGCCGCCAGGTTCGCGGCCAAGGAGGCCCTGGCGAAGGCGCTCGGCGCGCCCGCCGGGCTGCTCTGGACCGACGCGGAGGTCTGGGTCGAGGACAGCGGGCAGCCCCGGCTGCGGGTGAGCGGCTCGGTCGCGGCGCGCGCCGCCGAACTCGGCGTACGGAGCTGGCACGTCTCCCTCAGCCATGACGCGGGGGTGGCGTCGGCCGTGGTGATCGCGGAGGGTTGACCGTATGCGACGTGCGTACAGCGTGGAGACCGTACGGGCCGCCGAGGCGGCACTCATCTCACGGCTGCCGGAGGGCGCCCTGATGCAGCGGGCCGCCGCCGGGCTCGCCGTGGCCTGCGGCGATCTGCTCCGCCGCAACGGGCGGGTGTACGGCTCCCGGGTCCTGCTCCTCGTCGGCAGCGGCGACAACGGCGGCGACACGCTGTACGCGGGGGCCCGGCTGGCCCGGCGGGGCGCGGGGGTACGGGCCCTGCTGACCTCGCCGGACAAGGTCCACGCCGCTGGGCTCGCCGCGCTGGAGGCGGCCGGCGGGCAGGTGCTCGACAGCCCGGACGGGCTCGGCGCCGTCGATCTGATCGTGGACGGCATCACCGGGATCGGCGGACGCGGCGGGCTGCGCCCGGAGGCCGCAGCGCTGCTGCGGGCGCTGGCCGGCTCACGGGCCCCGGTCCTCGCGGTGGACCTGCCCAGCGGGGTGGAGGCCGACAGCGGGGAGATCCACGGGACGGCCGTGCGGGCGGACGCGACGGTCACCTTCGGCACGTACAAACCGGGGCTGCTCATCGACCCGGCCGCCGAACGGGCGGGCGCCCTGCGGCTCGTCGACATCGGCCTGGGGCCCGAACTGCCCGAGCCGCCGGACCTGGAGGCGCTGCAGTACGCGGACGTGGCGGCGCTGCTGCCGGTCCCGGGCGGGGAGAGCGACAAGTACCGGCGCGGGGTCGTCGGCGTCGTCGCCGGGTCGGAGCGCTACCCGGGCGCCGCGGTGCTCGCGGTCGCGGGCGCGCTGCGGGGCGGCGCCGGGGCGGTGCGGTACGTGGGACCCGGCGCGGACGCGGTGATCGCCCGCCACCCGGAGGCGCTGGTGCACGCCGGGCCGCCGTCGCGGGCCGGGCGGGTGCAGGCCTGGGTGGTGGGGCCGGGGCTCGGTGACGGTACGGCGGCCGGGGCGGCGGTCGCCGATGTGCTGGCCTCGGACGTGCCGGTGCTCGTCGACGCGGACGGGCTGCGGCTGATGGACGCCGACGCCGTCCGTACGCGCGGCGCCGCCACCGTGCTCACCCCGCACGCCGGGGAGGCCGCCGCGCTGCTCGGCGTACCGCGCGAGGAGGTCGAGGCGGGCCGGCTCGCCGCCGTACGGGAGCTGGCCGCCCGCTACCGCGCCACGGTCCTGCTCAAGGGGTCGACGACCCTGGTCGCCGAGGCCCGCGACACACCCGTACGGGTCAACCCGACCGGCACGTCCTGGCTCGCCACCGCGGGCAGCGGGGATGTGCTGTCCGGGCTGACCGGGTCCCTGCTGGCCGCCGGGCTCGCCCCGCGCGACGCCGCGTCGGTGGGCGCCTATCTGCACGGCCTCGCGGCCCGGCACGGCTCGGACGGCGCACCGGTCGCCGCACAGGACGTCGCCGACCGCGTCCCGGCCGCCTGGCGCGACGTACGGGCCGGGTGAGGACGGCCGCCGGTTCCGGGCCGACGGCCGGGTGCTCCGGGCTGCGGGACGGGGGAGGCCGGTCCAGGGTGGAGACCGGGGCGTGAGCGGGAGCGGGCGAGAGGCGGTCGGTGCGGTGAGCGGTCCGGGTACGGATTCCGTACGTGTACGCAGGGTCTACGACCCGCCGGAGGACGGCGACGGCACCCGGGTGCTCGTCGACCGGCTCTGGCCCCGGGGCATGGCCAAGGGGCGGGCCGCGATCGATGTGTGGCTGAAGGACATCACCCCGTCCGACGAACTCCGCTCCTGGTACCACCAGGACCGCTCCGGCGCCCGGTACGACGGCTTCGTCGACCGCTACCGCACCGAGCTGGGCGACCCGGCCCACACCGAGGCCGTCGACCGGCTGGTCGCCCTGGTGCGCGGGGGCGGCCCGGTGACACTGATCACGGCCGTGAAGGACGTCTCCGTCAGTCATGTCCCGGTCCTGGTCGACCATCTGGAGCACGAGCTGAAGCGCCGCTGACTTCCGCGAAAGCCCCCTGGCAGGCTGCTGACGGCACTCTGGCAGGGCCCTGACGGCCGCGTGACAGGGGCTTTCGCGGGCGGCGGCTGGAGGGGTGGTCGAACGGATGACCGGGAGACGGGTGGCCGGGCGGGGGCGTGGACTGTGACGGGTCGCCGCCCCGGGCCTCTGAGAGACTGGGCGCGATGAACGAGACAGCGCCCCTGAGAGCCCGTGCCGAGATCGACCTCGCCGCCCTGCGCGCGAACGTGCGCGTCCTTCGCGCGCGGGCGGGCGGAGCGCAGCTCATGGCCGTGGTGAAGGCCGACGCCTACGGGCACGGCGCGGTGCCCTGCGCCAGGGCCGCGCTGGAGGCCGGCGCGGCCTGGCTCGGCACCGCCACCCCGCACGAGGCCCTGGCCCTGCGCGCGGCCGGGCTCGACGGCCCGCTCATGTGCTGGCTGTGGACGCCCGGCGGCCCCTGGCGCGAGGCGATCGAGGCCGGCATCGACGTGTCGGTCAGCGGCATGTGGGCGCTGCGCGAGGCCGTCGCCGCCGCAGAGGCGGCCGGCCGCCCGGCCCGTATCCAGCTCAAGGCCGACACCGGCCTCGGCCGCAACGGCTGCCAGCCCGCCGACTGGTCCCGGCTGGTTGCCGAGGCGCGCGCCGCCGAGCAGGCCGGACGGGTCCGGATCACCGGTCTCTGGTCCCACTTCGCCTGCGCCGACGAACCCGGCCACCCCTCGATCGCCGCCCAGCTCGGCGTGTTCCGCGACATGGTGGCGTACGCGGAGAAGGAGGGGGTCGAGCCCGAGGTGCGGCACATGGCCAACTCCCCGGCGACACTGACCCTCCCCGAGGCGTACTTCGACCTCGTCCGGACCGGGATCGCGATGTACGGCATCTCGCCCAGCCCCGAGCTGGGCACGCCCGCCGACTTCGGACTGCGCCCCGTGATGACGCTCGCCGCGTCCCTCGCCCTGGTCAAGGAGGTCCCGGCCGGGCACGGCATCAGCTACGGGCACCACTACACGACCTCCGCCGAAACGACCCTCGGCCTGATCCCCCTCGGCTACGCGGACGGCATCCCGCGCCATGCCTCGGGGTGCGGCCCGGTCCTCGTCGACGGCCACGTGCGCACGATCGCGGGCCGCGTGGCCATGGACCAGTTCGTCGTCGACCTCGCGGGCGACCGGCCGGAACCCGGCGCGGACGCCGTGCTGTTCGGCCCCGGCGACCGGGGCGAGCCGACCGCCGAGGACTGGGCGGCGGCCGTCGGCACCATCGCGTACGAGATCGTCACCCGGATCGGGACCCGGGTGCCCCGGGTGTACGTGAACGCGCAGGACGAGCCGCACGAGATCCCGACCGACAACGACTAGGAGCGCGGCACGGTGAGCGAGAGCAGCGCGGGGGACGTGGCGGCGGCGACGGCCGTCGCGGCGGCAGGCTGGCGCCGGGCGGGCGTCGCGGGCGCCGCGATAGGAGTCATCGCGGCGGGCGCGGCGGCCGGCGTCGCGGTCGAGCGGCTCACCGTGGGCCGGGGCATGCGGAAGAAGGCCCGCCTCGCGCTGGACGCCACCGGCCCCTACGGCTCGCTGCGCGGCACGCCGGGGCGGGCGGTCGCGGACGACGGCACCGAGCTGTACTACGAGGTCGACGAGACCGAGCCCCCCGCCCCGGCGGACGGGGCGGGCGAGGGCGGCGCCGGTTCGCGGCGGCGGCGGCTCTTCGGGCGGAAGGCCCCCGCACCGGTCACCGTCGTCTTCAGCCACGGCTACTGCCTCAGCCAGGACTCCTGGCACTTCCAGCGGGCGGCGCTGCGCGGTCTGGTGCGCACCGTCCACTGGGACCAGCGCAGCCACGGCCGGTCGGAGCGCGGCCGGGCCCAGGCCGACGGCGTACCGGTCGGCATCGACCAGCTCGGCCGCGATCTGAAGGCGGTCATCGACGCGGCGGCGCCCGAGGGCCGGCTCGTCCTGGCCGGGCATTCGATGGGCGGCATGACGATGATGGCGCTCGCCGACATGTACCCGGCGCTGATCCGGGACCGGGTGGCCGCCGTCGCGTTCGTCGGCACATCGAGCGGGAAGCTCGGCGAGGTGAGCTTCGGGCTGCCGGTGGCGGGTGTGAACGCGGTGCGCCGGGTGCTGCCCGGGGTGCTGAAGGCGCTCGGTTCCCAGGCGGAGCTGGTGGAGCGGGGGCGGCGGGCGACGGCCGACCTCTTCGCGGGGCTGATCAAGCGGTACTCGTTCGGATCGCGCGACGTGGACCCGGCGGTGTCGCGGTTCGCCGAGCGGCTGATCGAGTCCACCCCGATCGATGTGGTCGCCGAGTTCTATCCCGCCTTCACCGAACACGACAAGAGTGGGGCGCTGCCCGCCTTCCGCGACCTCCCGGTGCTGATCCTGGCGGGCGACAAGGACCTGGTCACGCCCAGTTCGCACAGCGAGGCCATCGCGGACGTGCTGCCGGACGCCGAGCTGGTGATCGTGCCGGACGGGGGGCACCTGGTGATGCTGGAGCACCCGGAGACCGTCACCGACCGTCTCGCCGACCTGCTGGTACGGATCGGGGCGGTGCCTGCGGCTAACGTTGGCGAGCATGGAAGCACCGCACAACAGCCCGGCCGCTGAGACGTCCCCGGGCGCAGAGGTCCCCGTCACGGTACGGATCGCCGTCGAGTCCCCCGAGCAGATGGGGGAGCTGGGCCGGCGCCTCGCCCGCGTCCTGGCCCCCGGCGACCTGGTCATGCTCACCGGCGAACTGGGCGCCGGGAAGACCACGCTGACCCGGGGGCTCGGTGAGGGCCTCGGGGTGCGCGGCGCGGTCACGTCCCCCACCTTCGTGATCGCCCGGGTCCACCCGCCCCTGGGGACGGGCCCGGCGCTGGTCCATGTCGACGCGTACCGCCTGGGCGGCGGGCTCGACGAGATGGAGGACCTGGACCTCGATGTGTCGCTGCCGGATTCGGTGGTGGTCGTGGAGTGGGGCGACGGCAAGGTCGAGGACCTGTCGGAGGACCGGCTCCAGGTGCTCATCCACCGGGCGGTCGGCGACACGGACGACGAGCGGCGCGAGGTGACGCTGGTGGGCATCGGGGCGCGCTGGGCGGGGCTGCGGGCGGCGCTGGCGTAGGGCGGGGCGGGTACGGGGCGGGGAGCGCCCGGCCGGTGCGGTGGGCCCGCTCAGTAGTCTGAACCCCGTTCGGCACTGATCTCGGGGGACATCGCATGGAACACCTACGCCAGGACGACCCTGCCCGGATCGGGCCGTACGTCCCGCTCGCCGCGCTGGACGCGCGGGACGGCGGGCGTCCCGTCCCCGACCGCCGCTATCTCGCCCGCTCGGCCGACGGCGACCGCACCGTCCTCGTCTGTGTCCCGCGCCCCGGCGCGGACCCGGCGCGGTGGGCCGAGGAGGCGGGGCAGGCGCTCCGGCTGTCCCTCCCGCGCTTCCTCCCGGTGACGGAGGCGGCGTACGACCCGGCGGGATTCCCCTGGTACGCGGCGCCCTACACACCCGTACTGCCCCTCCCCGCCGCGCTGGAGGCACACGGGGGACCGCTGCCGGAACGGTTCGTCCATGCCCTCGGGGCGGCCCTGGCGGACGCGCTCGCGGTGGCCCACGCCCAGGGCGTGACCCATGCCGGGGTGTCCCCGTCGGCCGTCCTGCTCACGGCGGACGGGCCGTGGCTGGCCGGATTCGGCGCGGTGCGCGCGGCGGGACCCGACGGCACGGCGCGCGTGGGCCCGGCCGTTTCGGAGCCCGGCTGCCTCGCCCCGGAGCAGCTCACGGGCGGCCGCCCGCGGCCCCTCGGCGATGTGTACGGGCTGGGAGCGGTGCTCTCGTACGCGAGCACCGGTCATGTCGTGCCCGAGAGCGCGGAACTGCCCGCCGCCCTGCGCCCGTTGATCACCGCCTGCCTGGCCCGCGACCCGGCCGCCCGCCCGGACGCGGCCCGCCTCGCCGCCGCCCTGGCAGCGGGGGCCGCGGGCTTCCCGGGGCCGGCGACGGGTGCGGGTGCCGGGCCGGGGCCGCAGGGGCCCGCGGCCACCGTGCTCGACGCCGCCTTCCCCGTACCACTGCCCGCGCGGGTGGTCGCCGGACTCGTCCGGCAGTCCGCCGCGGCCCTCGCGGCCGTGCTTCCCCTGTCCACCACCGTTCCTACCGCCCGGGGCTGACGGCCGATGTTCTCTCCGCTCACCCACGACGACCCGCAGTCCCTCGGCGGCCACCGGCCCCTCGCCCGGCTCGGCAGCGGCGGCATGGGCACCGTCTATCTGGCCCGCTCCGGCGGCGGGCGCACCGTGGCCCTGAAGACGATGCACGCCCGCATCGCGTCCGATCCCGCATTCCGTACCCGCTTCCGGCTCGAAACCGAGGCCGCCCGTGTCATCGGACCCGTCCACGGCGCCAGGGTCTTCGAGGCCGATCCCGCCGCCGAAACCCCCTGGCTGGCAACGGAGTACGTCCTGGGGCCCCCGCTCGACGAGGCGGTGCGGCTCGCCGGGCCCCTGCCCGAGACGGCGGTACGGGCCCTGGGCGCCCTGCTGTGCGCGGCCCTGACCCAGCTGCACCTGTCGGGCGTCGTCCACCGTGACCTCAAGCCGTCCAACATCATGCTCACGGCGGACGGCCCCAAGGTCATCGACTTCGGTATCGCCCGCGCCCTCGGGGACGAGCGGCTGACCCGTACCGGCGCGGCCGCCGGTACGCCCGCGTACATGTCCCCGGAGCAGGCCACCGGCCAGGAACACACCTCGGCCGGTGATGTGTTCGCCCTCGCGGGGGTGCTCACCCAGGCGGCGACCGGGCACGGTCCCTTCGGCTCCGGCCTGCCCGCGGACCTGCTGTACCGGGTCCGCTACACCACCCCCGACCTCACCGGGGTGCCCGCGGCCCTGGTCCCCGTGCTGGCCCGCTGCCTGAGCAAGGACCCGGCCGGCCGCCCCACCACCACGGCTCTCGCGGCCGAACTCGCCCCGCCTGCCGGTTACTTCGCCGACCAGCTGCCCGAGCCCCTGCTCATGGAGATGGCCCGTCGGGCGGCGGCGGTCTGGGCCGTCACCCCCCAGCGCCTGCCGCCGCCCGCCGGTCATGAGCACGGTCACGGCCCCGAGCACGGCCACGGTCCCGCGCTCGCCGGGACGGCCGTGGACGGGGCGAAGTCCGGCACGTCCCGCCGCCGTGTGCTCGCCCTGGGAGGTGCCGGACTGCTCGGCGCGGCCGGGGTGGCGGTGGGGGCCCGGTATCTGACGGGGGGCGCGGACGGCCCGGAGAAGGGCGCCGCCGGCGCGAACCCCACCGAGGGCCCCGCCTGGGACCAGCTCTGGCAGGTGCGGGCCGACTACGGGATCAGCCCCCGCGTACCACCGGCTCCGCTCCTGCTGGAAAAGCTCGTCGTGGTCGCGGACAGCGCCAGCACGCTCCAGGCGCTGGACCCGAGGACCGGCAGGGCCCAGTGGACGGATCTCGACACGTACCGTTTCCACCAGGTCACCACCGACGGCGAACAGATCTACGCCATCGAGTTCCCCTTCGAGGAGACCGACCCGCTGACCATCGGCACGGTGGGGCTCGGCGACGGGAAGCTCACCACGCCCTTCGCCCGGCTTCCCGGCCTGCGGGGACGGCTCTTCGAGAACCAGCTGCTCTGTGTCGCGGACGGCACCCTGTACGCGGTCGGGGGCCGGGGACCCTACTCGACGGACGGATTCCTCAAGGCCCAGACCTGGTCGCTGCTGGCGCTCGACAGCCGTACGGGAGCGACCCGCTGGTCCCGGCCGCTGCCCGCGCGGCCGGACGGGTCCGAACCGCTGCACTTCCTGTCGGCACAGGTCCGGGGCGGGTATCTCGTCCTCGCCCAGCAGTCCGCGAAGGGCGGGATCAGCCTGGCCGTCCGCGACACCCGTACCGGGCGGCAGCTCTGGAACCGGCCGCTCGACGGGGATCAGCCCGCCTTCACCCGGGCCCGCTTCGCGGTCGACGACCGGCATGTGTACACGGGCACCGGCGGACTCCTCGCCCTCCGGCTGTCCGACGGCGCGCAGGCATGGAGCCACCGGGGGCGTGCCGGGGCCGCGTACAGCCCGCCGGCCGTCGAGGACGGCGTGGTGTACGCGGTGGAGCAGGACCGGGGCGTCGTCGCGGTCGGGGCCGGTGACGGGAAACCGCGCTGGACGGAGAAGGGCCGCGCCGACACCGGGACCGTCCTGGACGTGGCCCCCGCCGTGGGCGGCGGCCGGATCTACAGCGCGTCCGCGTCGGGGCTGACCGTCACGGATGTGCGTACCGGCGTCTCCGCCCGCCCCTACAAGGCCGCGGTCGGCCGGTACTTCCCGCACGAGGGCTCGGGGACGCTCATCGCGCTCGGCGACGCGTACGCCGCCGCGTACCCCCTGGGCTGAACGCGCCCGGCCGCCTCGGGCCGAAGGCACGGAGCGGCCCCGTACCCGTACCCGCACGGCGTCACCCCCGTACCGCGTCACCCCTTCCGCCACCACACTCACGGAAAGCACCGCTGAAACATGAAGCCCCTGGAAACCGGCGACCCGATCCGACTCGGCCCGTACCACCTGCGCGGCGTGCTGGGGGAGGGCGGCATGGGCAAGGTGTACGTGGGACAGGACGGGCAGGGGCGTGCCGCCGCCGTGAAGGTCCTGCACTCCCACCTGTCGCACGACCAGAACCTGGCGCAGCGCTTCGTCCGCGAGGCCCGGATGGCGCAGGCCGTCACCGGTGAGGGAGTGGCCCGGGTGCTGGACACCCGGACCGAGGGCGGGCGCCCCTGGATCGCCACCGAGTTCCTCATCGGCCCGAACCTGGAAGAGGCGGTCCGGGCGTACGGTCCGCTCGACGAGTCCGGGGTCCGGGTCCTGGCGGTGGCGCTGGCCCGCGCGCTCCAGGACATCCATGCCGCCGGTCTCGTCCACCGCGACCTGAAACCCGCCAACATCGTCCTCACCTCGACGGGCCCCCGGATCATCGACTTCGGTATCGCCCGCCCCGAGCACGGGTTCACCCTGACGGTGACCGGCCAGGTCCCGGTCACGCCGGGGTACGGGGCTCCCGAGCAGGCGCTCGGCCGGCGCGTGGGTCCGGCGGCGGACGTCTTCTCGCTCGGCGCCGTGCTCGTGTACGCGGCGAGCGGGCAGCGCGCCTACGAGGGGGCGCACGTCGCGGCGGTGCAGTACGAGGTGGTCCACGGGGAGCCGCGGCTGGACGGGGTCCCTCCCGTGCTGCGGCCCCTGATCGGGCCGTGTCTGGCCAAGGACCCCGCGCACCGGCCGGTGCCGGAGCAGCTGGCCGGGGCCTTCGACCCGCCGCGCGGCGCCGACCGCGTCTGGCGGCGGGGTCCGCTCGCGCAGGACATCTCGGCGCGCGAGCGCAGCCTCCATGAGCTGACCACCACCGTGCCGGTCCGGGGCGCCGCCACCGCCGTCACCGGGGGCCCGGTGACGCGTCGCCGGCTGCTGACCGCGCTGGCGGTCGGCGGGGCGGTGGCGGCCGGCGGCGGCGCGGTGTGGTGGAGCGGACGGGAGAGCGGCGGGGGCCCGTTCGACATACCGCCCGCCGTGCCGACGCCGAAGCTCCGTGCCCTGTCCACGGAGCGGGGCGACTATGTGAACGGGGAGACCCCGAAGCCGCTGTGGACCGTCGCCTCGGCGGTCGACGAGAAGACCCCGGCACCCCTTCCGGTGCGCGATGTGATCGTCGCCGGGGCGAAGGGCGGCGGTCTTGTCGCGCGGAGCGTCGTCGACGGCTCGGTGCGGTGGAAGGCGCCCGATGTCACGGCGGGCAGGCGCTATGTGCCGCTCTCCGGCAGGCTGGTGGCCGCGGCCGACGGAAAGGGCGTGCTCCGTACGTTCGTCGCCTCGACGGGTGAGCCGAAGTGGACGGCGGACGCGGAGGTCTCCTCCGTCCTGGCCGCCGACGACGACGCGGTGTACGTGGTGACCGGGGACGGCCGGGTGCGCGCCGTCGGCCGGTCCGACGCGAAGGTGCGCTGGACCGCCGAGGCCGGGATCTCCCTCACCGCCGAGTCCGGGGCGCGCGGTGCCACCGCGCCGGGCCGTCTGGTCGTCGTCGGGGGCGGCGGTGTCGCGGCGTTCGCCACCGGCGACGGGCGCCGGGCGTGGGTCCGGCGCGGGCAGTCCACTGGCCGCCCCGGACTCGCCGTCTCGGGGGACACGGTCGTCGTGAGCGGCAACCGTCTGGCGGCGCTGGACGCCGGTGACGGCAAGGAACGCTGGGCCGTGGACACCTTCGGGAAGGTGCGGGGGGTGCCGGTCTCCTCGGGCCCGCCGACCCTTCACGGCACGCATGTGTACGCGTCCGTCATCGGATACCCCCGCCGTCTGGGCATCGCCGACGGGAAGTCCACCGACTGGGCCTCCGAGGGGCTGTTCCAGTGCGATCCGCCCAGCCCGCTCCTCGTCCAGGGCCACGGCTTCTGGTCGGTGGCCGTCAACGGGCAGGCCGGCGGCATCAACGTCCTGGATCTGGACCTCAAGCGGGAACCATGGGTGTTCCGCCTGATCAAGAACGTCGACCGCTACTGGATCACGGGCGACGGCGGGCGGGTCTTCCTGCTCGACGGGGGGTCGCTCACCGCACTGCCGGTCTTCTGAGCGCACTCTTTCCGACAGGCCGTCGGTAAATTGTTGCGCGGGGCGCGGTGGGCGTGGTCACATGGAGTGGAGATTTGGTTAGGTCTACCTAACCACGCCCTCCAGTGGAGCCCGGGAGGCATCCATGCCGACGTCCGAGCACGAAGCGCAGCCGCAGCCGTCCCCGACGCCCCGGCCGGCGCCGTCCGCCCTGTCGATGAAGGATCTGCTGGCCTCGTGCGCGGCGGCCACGGCGGTCTCGACACCGCCTCCGTGCGCGGAGGGTGAACCGGACGACGGAGCGGTGACCGGGGCGCGGCGCGACGCGGCGTAGCGCCGCGCCCGGATCATCCGGGCAGGGCAGGGCAGGGCAGTGCGGGCAGGGCGTGGCGGGGTGATGCGGAGGCCGGTGGCGCCGGAGGCCGCGGTGCCCGGTCCTCCGCCACGGGGCAACGCGGCCTCTCGGCTACGGGACGACGACCTTGGCGCCGACGGTCGCGAACGTCCACACCGGACGGGACGGCGGCGCCCGGTCCGCTACGGGACGACGACGACCTTGACGCCGACGGTCGCGAACGTCCACACCGCGTCGCCGTCCGCCCGCTTCATCCGCACGCCGCCGGTCTTCGTGGTCGGGTCCGGGCTCTCCATCGAGCCGTCCTGCGCCGCGCTGAAGCCCACGGTCACATCGCCGACGTTCGCGAACCGCACCACGTGCTCGATCAGCACGCCGTCCGAGCCCGCGATGCTGCCGGAGCGCGAGGTCACCGTGTACGTCCCGGGCGGCGGGCTGACGGTGCTCGGCATCACGGTGAACGTCCGCTCCGCCTTCTCCCGCGCGTTCACCAGCCACACCCGGCGGTCCTTGAGCGCGTAGACGACGCGCACCCCGGTGCCGGAATCGGCCGGGACGGCGAGCGGGCGCTCCGGCTTCCCGGGCTTCGGGGTGGGACGGGGCGAGGCGGAGGCCGAGGCCGAGGCGGACGCCTTCGGGGTGACGGAGGCCACCGACTCCGGCGCGTTCGCCGATGCCTGGTAGGCGAGGAAGCCGACCACGGCAACGGCCGCCGCAGTGAGCCCGGCCACGATTCCCGAGCTTCCTCTTGCCACCGTGAGTTCCCCTTTCGCACGCCACCCAGGGCATGTCATACAAGCGTTTACGTCGTATACGCGTATCCACGGTGACGGTAGCAGCCGGGGCGGGGCAGATCGGTACGACGGACGGGCGCCGTGCCTCTGCCGGGGGAGCCGTAGGCTGTTTGCGTGCTCTTGCTCGCTGTGGATACCGCCACCCCCGCCGTCACCGTCGCCCTCCACGACGGGAGATCCGTCATCGCGGAGTCCGGTCAGGTCGACGCCCGCAGGCACGGGGAACTGCTGCTGCCCGCCGTCGACCGGGTCCTCGCCGAGGCCGGGGCGAAACTCGACGCCGTGACCGGTCTGGTCGTCGGCGTGGGCCCCGGCCCGTACACCGGGCTCCGGGTCGGCCTGGTCACCGCCGCCACCTTCGGCTCCGCCCTCTCCGTACCGGTGCACGGGCTGTGCACGCTGGACGGCCTCGCGTACGCCGCCGGGCTCGCCGGGCTGGAGGGCCCGTTCGCCGTGGCGACGGACGCGCGCCGCAAGGAGGTCTACTGGGCGCGGTACGAGGACTCCCGTACCCGTATCGGTGAACCCGCCGTCGACCGGCCGGCCGACATCGCCGGACAGCTCGCGGGCCTCCCCGTGGTCGGGGCGGGCGCGGTGCTGTATCCCGAGGCCTTCGGTGACGCCCGGGGACCCGAGCACGTCTCGGCCGGGGCGCTGGCCTCGCTCGCCGCCGAGCGGCTGGCCGCCGGGGCCGAGCTGCTGCCGCCGCAGCCGCTCTATCTGCGCAGGCCCGACGCGCAGGTGCCGAAGAACTACAAGGTGGTCACCCCCAAGTGAGGACCACGGCCGCTGTGCTGCGCGAGATGCGCTGGTGGGACATCGAACCGGTGCTGGAGCTGGAGCACGAGCTGTTCCCGGACGACGCCTGGTCGCCCGGCATGTTCTGGTCCGAGCTGGCACACTCCCGCGGGCCGGGGGCCACCCGCCGCTATGTCGTCGCCGAGGACCCGGCCACCGGGCGGATCGTCGGCTACGCGGGACTCGCGGCCCTCGGCGACCTCGCCGACGTCCAGACGATCGGGGTGATCCGTGAGCACTGGGGCAGCGGTCTGGGCTCCGAACTCCTCACCGATCTGCTGAAGCACGCCACGGCCTTCGAGTGCGCCACGGTGCTCCTCGAAGTCCGCGTCGACAACACCCGGGCGCAGAAGCTGTACGAGCGCTTCGGATTCGAGCCGATCGGCTTCCGGCGCGGCTACTACCAGCCGGGCAACATCGACGCGCTCGTCATGCGCCTCCACGTACAAGAAACTGAGACTGACTGATGGCTGACGAACCGCTCGTACTCGGCATCGAGACCTCCTGCGACGAGACCGGCGTGGGCATCGTGCGCGGGACGACGCTGCTCGCGGACGCCGTCGCGTCCAGCGTCGACACGCACGCCCGCTTCGGCGGGGTCGTCCCGGAGATCGCCTCCCGCGCCCATCTGGAGGCGATGGTCCCCACCATCGAGCGCGCCCTGAAGGAAGCCGGGATCAGCGCCCGTGACCTGGACGGCATCGCGGTCACGGCCGGTCCCGGGCTCGCCGGGGCGCTGCTCGTCGGGGTCTCGGCGGCGAAGGCGTACGCGTACGCCCTGAACAAGCCGCTCTACGGGGTCAACCACCTCGCCTCGCACATCTGTGTGGACCAGCTGGAACACGGCCCGCTGCCCGAGCCGACCATGGCGCTGCTGGTCAGCGGCGGGCACTCCTCGCTGCTGCTGGCCCCGGACATCACCAACGACGTACGGCCGCTGGGCGCGACCATCGACGACGCGGCGGGGGAGGCCTTCGACAAGATCGCCCGGGTGCTGAACCTCGGCTTCCCCGGCGGCCCGGTCATCGACCGGCTGGCGAAGGAGGGCGACCCGGGGGCGATCGCGTTCCCGCGCGGGCTGAGCGGGTCGCGCGACCCGGCGTACGACTTCTCCTTCTCCGGCCTCAAGACCTCGGTCGCCCGCTGGATCGAGGCGAAGCGGGCGGCGGGCGAGGAGGTGCCGGTACGGGATGTGGCGGCGTCGTTCCAGGAGGCCGTGGTGGACGTGCTCACCCGCAAGGCCGTCCGGGCCTGCAAGGACGAGGGCGTCGACCACCTGATGATCGGCGGCGGGGTCGCGGCCAACTCGCGGCTGCGGGCGCTGGCCGAGGAGCGCTGCGAGCGGGCCGGTGTCCGGCTGCGGGTGCCCCGGCCGGGGCTCTGCACGGACAACGGGGCGATGGTCGCGGCACTGGGCGCGGAGATGGTGGCCCGCAACCGGCCCGTCTCGGACCTGGGGCTGTCGGCGGACTCCTCGCTGCCGGTGACCGAGACCCATGTGCCCGGCGAGCACGGACACGGCCACACGCACGATCACGACCATGTGCACGAGATCAGCAAGGACAACCTGTACTCATGAGCGATCCGACCGTCGCGCTGATGTGGGAGGCCCGCGCCACCGAGGGGCGGGGCGCCGAGCTGCTGGAGTGGGCGCGGGCCCGGACGGGCGAACTGGCCCGCGAGCCGCTGCGCAGCGAACTGCTGCGCGCCCCCCAGGACCGGGTCCTGGTGATCACCTGGTGGGCGGGGGAGTACGGGGACGAGCTGCCCGAACTCCCCGAACCGGACGCCGGCCTGATCACCCGGGCGGTGCACCGCTGGCGCTTCGAGTCCCTCGGCTGATCAGCCCCTCGATGATCGCGTCGAGTTCGTCGGCGACCTCGTAGTCGGCTGCGTACTCGCGCCACCGGTCCTTGACCGCCGTGAGGCGCGGCAGCGTGTCCGCGTCCTCGGCGGTGACCATCTCGGGGAAGTACCGCGTGCTCGGCGGGTTCTCGGCCCGGTGGGCCGCCGCCCTGCGGAAGACCAGGTCGCCGTAGACGTAGCTCCAGATCGTCCGGTAGGCGCGCACCGAACGGGCGGGGGAGAGCCCGCAGGCGAGCGCGGAGCCGATGATCTCCTCCACCATCCACAGCGCGTTCTTGTCGGTCAGCTCGCCCAGCGCCAGGATGTCCAGCACCCACGGCATCCGGCCGAGGATGTCGTGCAGGTGCACGGACACGGCGAGCAGCCGCGCGCGCGGGTCCGCGGGCAGCTCGGGCCGCGGGAAGGCGGCGGCGGTGCCGGACAGGGTGAGCATCAGCAGCTCGTCCTTGTCCTTCACGTAGTGGTAGAGGGCCATCGGCGTGCTGCCGAGCTCCTTCGCCACCCGTCGCATGCTCAGGGCTCCGATGCCCTCTTCCTCGATGATCCGGCGCGCGGTGGCGACCATCGCGTCCGGGTCCAGCCTGCGGGGCCGTCCCACGGATCGCTTCTTCGCCGGTGGTTCCTTCTCTGTGCCTGACACCGGGGCATTGTCTCCCGCGCCCGTCTCCTCCCTCCGCATGGGGCCGTCGTGGCCCACGCCTTTCTCCGGTGTGCCCGTGAACAATTTTTATACACGTATAGTAATTTCCGGGCCGAGAGATGCGAGAGAAGGGGAAGTCGTGAACAGTGACGCGAAGAACGTGCGTTGGCTGCTTGTCGTGGCGCTCACCGTGCAGTTCCTGGTGTCGTTGGACATGTCCGTGGTGAACGTGGCGCTGCCCGACATCCGCAGCGACCTCGGCTTCGGCCGGGACGGGCTGCTGTGGGTCGTGAACGCCTACGCCCTGGCCTTCGGCGGGCTCCTCATGCTCGGCGGACGCCTCGCCGACCTGATCGGCAGCCGCCGCGTCCTGACGGCGGGCCTGGTGCTGTTCGGCGTGGCGAGCCTGGCGGGCGGCCTGGCGCGGTCGCCGGGCGCGCTGGTCGCGGCCCGGGCGGTGCAGGGGGTCGGCGCGGCGGCGCTCGCCCCGGTGGCCTTCGCCCTGATCGCCCTCGCCTTCCCGGCCGGACCCGCCCGCTCGCGCGCCCTGGGGCTGTGGGGCATGGCCGGTGCGGCGGGCGGCGCGGTCGGCGTGCTCGCGGGCGGGCTGCTCACGGACGCGGCGGGCTGGCGGTCCGTGATGCTGGTGAACGTGCCGATCGTGGCCTTCGCGCTGGCCGCGTCGGCGCGTACGGGACTCACCGCCCGGCCGGTCCGGACCGGGGCCCGGCTCGATGTGACGGGGGCGGTGCTGGCCACCGCCGGTACGACGCTGCTGGTGCTCGGGCTCGTACGGACCGCGGACCACTCCTGGGGCTCCGCCACCACCCTGGGCACGCTCGGCGCCGCCGTGCTGCTGCTGGCGGCCTTCATCGCCGTCGAGCTGCGGACGGAGTCGCCGCTGCTGCGGCCGGGCCTGCTGAAGGGGCGGCCGGTGCTGACGGCGAACCTGTTCTGCCTGCTGCTGTCCTCGGGCCAGTTCGCCGCGTTCTACTTCGTCTCGCTCTACCTCCAGCTGGTGCTGGGCTACGGTCCGACGGCGGCCGGTGCCGCGTTCCTGCCGTTCTGCGTGGGCGTCGTGGCGGGCTCGGTCGTCGCCACCCGTACGGTCGCGGCGCTCGGCACCCGGCGGCTGCTGGCCACCGGCGGGGCGATCGCCGCGCTCGGCATGGCCGGGTTCGCGGCGACGGCCACGGCGGACGGCGGCTTCCTCTTCTCGGTCCTCGGCCCGTCCCTGGTCACGAGCGTCGGCGTCGGCCTGTGCTTCGTACCGCTCGGCACGGCCGCCACGACAGGTGTCGCACCCGGCGAGACGGGCATGGCGTCCGGGCTGCTCAACAGCGCCCGCCAGGTCGGCGGCTCGCTGGGCCTCGCGGTCCTGGTCACCGTCGCCGCCCAGGTGACCGGCGGCGGCTCCGGGCGCTCCGCGCTGGCCTCCGGCTACGCGGCGGCCTTCTGGGTCTGTGCGGGGCTCCTGGCGGCGGCCGCGCTGGCGGCGCTGGTGCTGCTCCCCGCGGGTGAGCGGGCCTCGGCCGCGGCCGAGGCGGAGGGGGCGGCGGGCGTGTCCCGATGAGTCCGGGGCGCCGGAGGTCTACCTTCCACAGCATCCGGCGCCCCGCCGGCCGGTCCGAGGAGGAGACGGCCATGCAGAAGATCAAGCCATGTCTGTGGTTCGACAACCAGGCGAAGGAGGCGGCCGACCACTACGTGTCCGTCTTCGGCGGCGACTCCCGGATCGTGGACGTCACCCACTACACCGAGGCGTCCCCCGGCGTGACCGGCTCGGTGATGACCGTGGAGTTCGTCCTCGCGGGCCAGGAGTACATCGCGCTCAACGGCGGCCCGGAGTTCTCGTTCACCGAGGCGGTCTCGCTCTCCGTCGACTGCGCCGACCAGGCCGAGGTGGACCGCCTGTGGGACGGGCTCGGCGAGGGCGGCGAGGAGAGCATGTGCGGCTGGCTCAAGGACAGGTACGGGCTGTCCTGGCAGATCGTCCCCCGCGTGCTGGCAGAGCTGCTCGGCGGCCCGGACAAGGCCAGGGCCGAGCGGGTCATGAAGGCCATGCTGGGCATGCGGAAACTGGACGTGCAGGCGCTGCGCGACGCGTGACCCCCGCTCAGGCCGCTTGGCGCTCCCCGTCCGCGCCGGAGCCCTTCCCGGCCGCCGGTAGTGTCTGGGGCATGTCACGCCGCTCGCCGTTGCCGCCGCCCCCGCCGCCTGTGGAGATCCGCTCCTGGCCCGATCGCGAGACGCTGCTCGCCGACCGGGCCGTGGTCCTCGGCGAGCTGGTCCGGCTGCATGTGGGGCGGGGCCGGCTCGGGCTGCTGTGGATGTGGGGGGCGCTCGCCGCGCTCGGCTGGTCCTTCGTGGGGACCGCGCTCATCATGTTCGAGGAGACGTACGACGTGTTCAGCGCGATCGGCGCGCTTCTCGCCCTCGTCGTCGGCTGCGTGCTCCTGGTGCCGTCCGGCATCTTCGTGTCGCTGGGCCTGGGCCGGGACCGGAAGGTCCGTCAGCTGCTCCTGGAATGGGGCACGCTGGACCGTGATGCGGCCCGCGACCGGCGGCTGCGGTTCCCCGGGACCAGCCTCGCCTGGCTGCTGATGTCCTTCGCGCTGTGCGCGGTCGGCCTGTTCGCGTGCATGGCCGCACCTGCGGGCGCCGCGGCCGAGGACCCGTACGGGCTGCTGGTCCTGGTGATGGGCGTCGGCCTGATCGCCTGGGTGATCGGTCTGATCGGCATCACCAAGGCGCTCACGCACCGCCGTTGGGTGGTACGGGTCCTGATGGGCGCCGCTCCCCGGCCGCCGGTGCCGGCCCCCGGCGGGGCGCCCCGCTGACGGACCACCGGCTCACCCGCCGACGGGGTGGCCGATCAGCATCGTCGGAGCGCCGGCCACCCGGGTCAGGAACACGGTGGCCGCATGCGGCCCCTGGAGCTTCATGCGCCGCCGCAGCTCCTCCGGTTCGACGGCCGAACCGCGCTTCTTGACGGTCAGTACGCCGACCTCCCGCTCCCGCAGCAGGGCCTTCAGCTTCTTCATCCCGAACGGGAGCCGGTCGGTGATCTCGTAGGCCGTCGTGTACGGCGAGGTGTACGCCGTGTCGCTCGTGATGTACGCGATCGTCTCGTCGATCAGCCGCCCGCCGCACCGCTCCACGATGTCGGCGACCAGATGGGCACGGATGACCGCGCCGTCCGGCTCGTACAGATAGCGGCCGACCGGGCCGACCGGCGGGGCGGGCAGCGGGGCCGCCGCGGTGAGTGTCGCCGCCGAGGGCAGGAGCGTGGCCCGGTAGGAGCCGGCCGTGAAGCCCTCGCCGAACCAGAGCACCGCCTCCTTCACCTCGCCGCCGTCCGAGATCCACTCCGCCTCGGCCTGCGGCCCGATCGCCTCGTGCGGGATGCCGGGGGCGATCTTCAGCGCCGCCCTGGGGGCCTTCAGCGCGGCCGCGGTCGCCCACGACAGCGGCGGTGAGTACGCCTCCGGGTCGAAGATCCGGCCCCGCCCGCCGCGCCGGGCGGGGTCGACGAAGACCGCGTCGTACGCGGCTGTGCCGATCTCCGTGACATCGGCGCACCGCACCTCGACCAGGTCCGCCAGCCCGAGCGCCTCGGCATTGGCACGGGCGACCTCGGCGGTCAGCGGGTCGCGGTCCACGGCGAGCACCCGGATCCCGGCGCGCGCCAGGGCGATGGCGTCGCCGCCGATCCCGCAGCACAGGTCCGCCACGCTCCGTACGCCGAGCGAGGCGAACCGTCCGGCGCGGTGGGCGGCGACCGATGTACGGGTGGCCTGTTCCACACCGTTGGGCGTGAAGAACATCCGGTACGCGTCCTCGGCGCCGAACTTCGCCACCGCGCGCTGCCGCAGCCGCGCCTGCCCCAGCGCCGCCGACACCAGATCCGCCGGGTGCGTACGGCGCAGCCGGGTGGCGGTGGCCAGCTCCTGTGCGGGGTCGTGGTCCCGCAGCGCGGCCAGGAGTCCGGTGCCCTCCGGCGTACGCAGGGCGGCGAAGGCGGCGAGCGGGTCCGTGGGGCCGGCGGGACCGGTGGGGGTAGGTGCGTTCACCCGGTCCATTGTGAGCCAGGTTCCGTGTGAGCCAGCCGGGGGACCGGGCGGTTCCGGCGGCGGTGTCGGGGTGGGGGCCCGGCGACGGGCTGGCAGGATGCGGCGCCATGCAACCAGTAAGACAAAAGGAAAAATTGGGCATGAAGAGGCGCAGACCGGGCTCCTTGGTCCTGGCGGCGCTGCTGGTCGCCGTGATCGGCTCCGGATGCGCCGCCGGGCCGGACGGCGGCGCGGGCGCCCCGGACAAGCGGGACGGGCCCGCCTCCGGACAGCCGGGCGGACCGGCCCGGCAGGCCGGACCCGCCCGCGCCCCGGACACGTACGCCCAGGAGGTCAGGCGGAAGCAGGCCGCCCGTGCCGTCGCGGCGAAGAAGTGGGGGCTGGCCGGGGTCCCGCTGGCCGCCCCGGCGCCGCCCGCGGTGAAACCGCGCATCACCACCCGCGAGGGCTTCGAGGTCACGGACGGCGACGCGCTGCCGCCCGTCTTCACCACCGTTCCCACCAAGGAGCGGATCGTCTTCCTCACCATGGACGACGGCGCGGAGAAGGACCCCGAGCTGCTGCGGATGATGACGGAACTCGGCATCCCCTACAGCGCGTTCCTCAGCGACTACGTCATCAACGACGACTACGGCTACTTCGCGCAGATGCAGAAGCGCGGCGTCACCCTCAACAACCACACGCTGAACCACCGCTATCTGCCCGGCCTCTCCTACGACGAGCAGAAGAAGGAGATCTGCGACCAGCAGGCCAGGATCGAGAAGCGCTACGGGAAGCGGCCCACCCTCTTCCGGCCGCCGTACGGCAACTACAACCGCGACACCCTGGCCGTCGCGAAGTCCTGCGGGGTGACGGCCGTGCCCCTGTGGTCCGCCGAGGCGTTCCCCGACCACATGGAATGGCGCGAGTGGGACCGGGACCTGCACCCGGGCGACATCATCCTCACCCATTTCCGCGGGCGCGAGGACTGGGAGGGCTCCATGCCGGACATGATCCGACGGGTCATGAAGACGGTCACCGACAAGGGGTACGCGGTGGCCCGGCTGGAGGACTACGTATGACGCGCGCGCACCGGCTGCTGGCCGGGCTGCTGACGGCCGGTGCGCTCCTCACCGTCACCGCCGGGTGCGCGCAGTCGGTGGACCCGATCGAACGGCTGGGACGCAAGGCGGCCCAGCAGATGGGCGGCCGGTCGCCGTCACCGAAGTCCGCGGTGCTCAAGGGGGGCCGGGGCGCGTGCGGTCAGCGGCCGCTCGCCGCGCGGTCCTCCGCGCCCCCCGCGGCGCGGTCCTCCGCGCGACGCGAGGGTGGTGAATTGGCACTCCGCTTGACCGAGTGCTAATCGCGGTCATAGTCTCAGGTCTGGCACTCCCCACTGGAGAGTGCCAGCACCACTGTGCGGCAGGGCAGGTCCGGCACCCGCGACGACGGATCGACCTGGTCGCCACCCAAAGACTGTTAAACCCCGTGAGATCTCCGAAGGGGGAGACCGGATCGTGTCGACCACCAGCACCAAGGTTGCGATCAAGCCGCTCGAGGACCGCATTGTGGTCCAGCCGCTCGACGCCGAGCAGACCACGGCTTCTGGCCTGGTCATTCCGGACACCGCCAAGGAGAAGCCCCAGGAGGGCGTCGTCCTGGCCGTGGGCCCGGGCCGCTTCGAGAACGGCGAGCGCCTTCCGCTCGACGTCAAGACCGGCGATGTCGTTCTGTACAGCAAGTACGGCGGCACCGAGGTGAAGTACAACGGCGAGGAGTACCTCGTCCTCTCGGCCCGCGACGTGCTCGCGATCGTCGAGAAGTAATTCACCCACGTTTGCTTCTGTTCTGCGCCCCTGGCCCCCTGCGAAATAACTAGCCGGGTGGTCAGGGGCGCAGTTCGTTTTGAGAGGGAAGAACAGCCCATGGCGAAGATTCTGAAGTTCGACGAGGACGCCCGTCGCGCCCTTGAGCGCGGCGTCAACAAGCTTGCCGACACGGTCAAGGTGACGATCGGCCCCAAGGGCCGCAACGTCGTCATCGACAAGAAGTTCGGTGCTCCCACCATCACCAACGACGGTGTCACCATCGCGCGCGAGGTCGAGCTCGACGACCCGTACGAGAACCTCGGTGCCCAGCTCGTGAAGGAGGTGGCGACCAAGACCAACGACGTAGCGGGTGACGGCACCACCACCGCCACCGTGCTGGCCCAGGCGCTCGTCCGCGAGGGTCTGCGCAACGTCGCCGCGGGCGCCTCCCCGGCCGCCCTGAAGAAGGGCATCGACGCCGCGGTCAAGGCCGTGTCCGAGGAGCTCCTCGCGACCGCCCGTCCGATCGAAGACAAGTCCGACATCGCCGCCGTGGCCGCGCTCTCCGCGCAGGACACCCAGGTCGGCGAGCTCATCGCGGACGCGATGGACAAGGTCGGCAAGGACGGTGTCATCACCGTCGAGGAGTCCAACACCTTCGGTCTGGACCTCGAGTTCACCGAGGGCATGGCCTTCGACAAGGGCTACCTGTCCCCGTACATGGTGACCGACCAGGAGCGTATGGAGGCCGTCCTCGACGACCCGTACATCCTGATCCACCAGGGCAAGATCGGCTCCATCCAGGAGCTGCTCCCGCTGCTGGAGAAGGTCATCCAGGCCGGTGGCTCCAAGCCGCTCCTGATCATCGCCGAGGACGTCGAGGGCGAGGCGCTCTCCACCCTCGTCGTCAACAAGATCCGTGGCACCTTCAACGCCGTCGCGGTGAAGGCCCCGGGCTTCGGCGACCGCCGCAAGGCCATGCTCGGTGACATCGCCACCCTCACGGGCGCGACCGTCATCGCCGAGGAGGTCGGCCTCAAGCTCGACCAGGCCGGTCTGGACGTGCTGGGCACCGCCCGCCGCGTGACCGTCTCCAAGGACGACACGACCATCGTCGACGGCGGCGGCGACACGGCCGACGTCAAGGGCCGCGTCAACCAGATCAAGGCCGAGATCGAGTCCACGGACTCCGACTGGGACCGCGAGAAGCTCCAGGAGCGCCTCGCGAAGCTGGCCGGCGGCGTCTGCGTGATCCGCGTCGGTGCCGCCACCGAGGTGGAGCTCAAGGAGAAGAAGCACCGTCTGGAGGACGCCATCTCCGCGACCCGCGCCGCGGTCGAGGAGGGCATCGTCTCCGGTGGTGGCTCCGCTCTGGTCCACGCCGTCAAGGTCCTGGAGGGCAACCTCGGCAAGACCGGCGACGAGGCCACGGGTGTCGCGGTCGTGCACCGTGCCGCCGTCGAGCCGCTGCGCTGGATCGCCGAGAACGCCGGCCTCGAGGGCTACGTCATCACCTCGAAGGTCTCCGAGCTCGACAAGGGCCAGGGCTTCAACGCCGCCACCGGCGAGTACGGCGACCTGGTGAAGGCCGGCGTCATCGACCCGGTCAAGGTCACCCGCTCCGCCCTGGAGAACGCCGCGTCCATCGCGTCGCTGCTGCTCACGACCGAGACCCTGGTCGTCGAGAAGCCGGCCGAGGAAGAGGCCGAGGCCGGTCACGGCCACGGTCACTCCCACTAGTACGCCGCAGTACGCCGTTCCGGTACGGCAGCGCGCCGTACCGGAACGGCAACCACAGAGGCCCGGTACCCCCGTCGCGGGGGCACCGGGCCTCGGTGCGTCGTGCCGGCGGCTCACGCCGAGTGGTGCAGCACCCCCGGCGTCACCGGGTCCGCGAACGGCAGCCCCCGGGCGAAACGTTCGAGCTCGTCCAGGGACCGGTCGGCCATCCGGTACAGCTCATTGCCGAGCGAGCCCGCGATGTGCGGGGTCAGCAGGACGTTCGGCAGGTCGTACAACGGGGACTGCGACGGCGGGAGTTCGGGCTCCGTGACGTCCAGCACCGCGTGCAGCCGCCCGCTCACCAGCTCCGGGAGCAGTGCCTCCTCGTCCACCAGCGAACCCCGCGCCGTGTTGATCAGCGTCGCCCCGTCCGGCAGCAGCGCCAGCTGTTCCGCGCCGATGAGGTGGTGGGTGGCCGGGAGCTGCGGCGCGTGGACGGAGAGGACCGAGCTGCGCGCGCACACCTGCGCCAGCGACGCGGACCCGACCCCCAGCGCGGCGGCCTCGTCCTCGGAGACGTACGGGTCGTAGAGCACCACGTCCAGATCGAACGGGCGCAGCAGCTCGATCACCCGGCGGCCGATGCGGGAGGCTCCGACGATGCCGACGGTCCGGCGGTAGTTGCCGGTGCCGTCCAGTTCGTCGCGCCAGTCGTGGTCGGCGCGCAGCGTGCGGTAGCGCTGGGCGGCGTGCAGGACGCGCTTGTTGGCGAACAGGATCGCGGCCACCGTGTACTCGGCGACCGGGAGCGCGTTCGCCGCCGCGGCGGAGGTGACGGCGATCCCGCGCTCCCAGCACGCGTCGGTGATGTGGTGCTTCACCGACCCGGCGGCGTGCACGACGGCGCGCAGCCGCGGGGCGGCGGCCAGGACCTCGGCGGTGAGCGGGGTCGCTCCCCAGCAGGTGAACAGCACCTCGGCCTCGGCGAGTGCGGCGGCCACCTCGGGTGTCGGTGCGGCCAGGTCATGGCCGACGAGCCGGGTGTCCGTGCGGGTGAGGGCGGCCAGCCGGGTGTGGTGGCGTTCGGCGAGGAGGCGTTCGGCGATGCCGGGGGCCATCGCCAGCAGGGCTTTCGGCCGGTTGTCAGTGGCGTGGGGCATGGTGGGACTCGTACTCCTCAGGGCTCGCGCGGGCGGTCCGGCGGTCACTTGACGCTTCCGGCGGTCAGACCCGCCTTCCAGTGCCGTTGCAGCGAGACGAAGGCGACGATCAGGGGGATCACGGCGAGGAGGGAGCCGGTGACGACGAGCGGGTAGAAGCTCGGCTCGCCGTGCGTGTTGGTGTTCCAGGAGTACAGACCGAGGCTCAGCGGGAAGAGCTTGCGGTCCGACAGCATCACCAGGGGGAGGAAGAAGTTGTTCCAGATCGCGGTGAACTGGAAGAGGAAGACCGTCACGAAGCCCGGCATCACCATGGGCAGACCGATCGACCAGAAGGTGCGCAGCTCGCCCGCCCCGTCGATCCGGGCGGCCTCCAGCGCCTCGTTGGGGATATAGCCGGTGCAGAACACCCGTGCGAGGTACACACCGAACGGGTTGACCAGCACCGGGATCAGCACCGACCAGTAGGTGTTGACCAGGCCGATCTCGGAGGCCAGGAGATACATCGGCAGGGCCAGCGCGGTGGTGGGCACCAGCACGCCCATCAGGACCAGGCCGAACAGCTTCTCCTTGCCCCGGAATTCGTACTTGTCGAAGGCGTAGCCCGCGGCCACACAGATCAGCGAGCAGACGATCGCGCCGCCACCGGCGTACAGGAGGCTGTTGAGGTACCAGCGGAAGTAGATGCCGTCGCCGTAGGAGGCGAGGTTCGACAGGTTCTCGCCGAGGTTGAAGCCGTCGAAGGAGAACGCGCTGCCCGCGAGCAGGTCCCCGGTGTCCTTCGTGGCTGCGGTGACCAGCCAGACGAGGGGGAAGAGCATGTAGACGACCGCGAGGAGCAGGAAGCCGTTGACCGCGGTCTTGGACATCCAGCGGCTGGGGCGGGTCGATGAGTTCATGCCTTCTTGCCCTTCCGGCCGGTGAAGCGGGTGACGACGAAGGAGAGCAGCGCGGCGGTGAGGGCCAGCAGGATGGAGGCGGCCGCGGCGAGTCCGTAGTCGTTGCGCTCGAAGGCCGCGGTGTACGCGTACATGTTCGGTGTCCAGGTGGAGGAGACGGCCGAGCCCGTTCCCTTGTTGAGGATCAGCGGTTCGGTGAACAGCTGGAGCGAGCCGATGATCGTGAACAGCGCGACCATCGCCACGGAGGCGCGGATCAGCGGGATCTTGATGGACAGGGCGACCCGCCAGGCGCCGGCGCCGTCGACCGTGGCCGCTTCGAGTACGGAGCGGTCGATGGCCTGGAGCGCGGCGTAGAAGATCACCATGTTGTAGCCGAGCCATTCCCACAGCGCGATGTTGACGATGGAGGGAAGGGCGCCTTCGGGGGAGAAGAAGTCGAAGCCGATCCCGCCGGACTCCATGGCGCTGACGACCGGGCTGAGCTGGGGCGTGTAGAGGTAGACCCAGATCAGCGCGGCGATGATGCCGGGCACGGCGTGCGGCAGGAACAGCGCGAGCTGGAAGAACCGGCGGGCGCGGGCCAGCGTGGAGTCCAGCAGCAGGGCGAGGGCGAGGGCCCCGATGAGCAGCAGCGGAATGTAGAAGAGGCAGTATCCGAGCAGAACGACGAAGCCCTCGCGGAAGGCCCGGTCGCCCAGGGCCGCCGCGTAGTTGTCGAGGCCGCTGAAGACGGTCTCGGTGCCGCCGAAGCCCAGTCCGGACTGCTTCTCGGTGAACAGGCTGAGCCAGACCGCGTATCCGATCGGCACGAGCATGGCCAAGGTGAACAGTACGAAGAAGGGCCCCAGCAGGACGGCGGCGGCTCTGGATGTCCGGGCGCGCTTCATCAGCCGGCGTCCTCGACCTTCAGGCCGCGCTTCCTGAGCTCGGCGACCGTGGCGTCATGGCCCGCCTTCACCGCTTCGGAGATCGTCGAACCGCCGCTGGCGACCTTGCCGAACTGGTCCTTGATCACGGTGTTGGAGGTGCCGGTCGTCGGGCCCCAGGCCCAGTTCTGGCCGATGGAGGTCGCGGCGCCCTCGAACACCTGGTAGATGTCCGTGCCGCCGTAGAAGCTCGCGTCGAAGGCCTTCTTCGCCACGGGGCGCAGTTCGGCCGCGGCCGGGAAGGCGCTCGACGTACCGGACTCGATCCGGGCCTTGATGCCGTCCTCGGTGGTGGACATCCAGGTCGCGAACTCGACGGCGGCCTCGGCCTTCTTGCTGTTCTTCGACACCGCGAACGTGGAGCCGCCGAGCATGCCGCTGGCCGGCTTGCCGTCCCAGCTGGGCATCGGGGCGACCGCCCACTTGCCGCTCTGCTCGGGCAGCGTGCCCTTCAGGACACCCGCGCCCCAGGCGGCGCCGAGGTAGCCGACGGTGCCGCCGTTCTTGAGGGAGTTGGTCCACTCCGGGCTGAAGGAGGCGTTGGCCCGGATCAGGTCGTCGTCGAGCAGTCCCTGCCAGTAGTCGGCGACCTTGGTGGTGGCCGCGTCCGTGGTGGAGACCTTCCAGGTGTCGCCCTCGGCCTTGTACCACTGGGCCCCGGCCTGCCAGGCCATCGCCTGGAAGGTGGTCGGGTCGTCGGGGAAGAAGGTGCCGATCCGGGCCTTCTTGTCGGCCTTCTTGACGTCCTCGGCGGCCTTGCGGAAGGCGTCCCAGGTGGTGGGGACCTCGACGCCGTACTTCTTGAACAGGTCCTGGCGGTAGTAGAACGCCTGCGGCGAGGCGTCGAAGGGGACGGCCCAGTTCTTGCCGCCCAGCGTGGTCAGCTCCACCGCCTGCGGCAGCAGCTTCTTCTTGACGTCGTCGGTGACGTACTGGCTGATGTCCTGGAGGGCGCCCTGGCTGACGAACTCGGGCAGCTGCGGGTACTCGATGCTGACCAGGTCGGGGGCGTTGCCCGCCTTCACCGCGTTGGAGATCTTGGCGTAGCCGCCCGCGTTGCCGGAGGGGATCTCCTCGTAGACGACCTTGATGTTCTTGTGGGAGGCGTTGAACGCGTCAACGACCTCCTTCGATCCCTTGGCCCAGCCCCAGAAGGTGATGCTGACGGGCTTCCCGTCGCTTCCGGGGGCTGCGGAGTCGTCACCGCTGCCGCCGCAGGCCGTGAGAACGGCGAGGGCGGTGGCGGCGCCGACTATGACATGGGACGTTCTGCTCCGACTGCGGCTCACAGCGTGGCTCCTGAACAGGCGACGACATTGGCGTTGGCCGTGATCCTTGAACCAGCCGTGACCGAAGTCAAGAGCGAAAGATTGATTGATCGAAAAAAGATCAAATAAGTTACGAACGGAAGTGGTCGCGGAGACCGCGCGAGGCCTACCCCGGAGGGGCCCCGCAGGAGGACCTGACCCGCAGTTCGGGAAGCAGCGACAGATGCCGGCGGGGGGCGGCGCCGCCCGTGCCGCGGGCCTGCGCCAGCCGCTCCACCAGCAGTTCCGTGGCGTGCCGCCCCACCTCGCGCTTCGGCGGCGCGACCGCGGTGAGCGGGGTGTCGGCGAGGGCCGCGACCTCGTCGTCGTACGCGATCAGCGCCAGGTCCTCCGGCACCCGCACACCCAGCTCGGCCAGGCGCTGCACCACCTGGATCGCGTCCACGTCGTTGTGGATCAGCGCCGCCGTGGCCACCCCGGAGGTGACCGCGTCGCGCAGGGCCAGAACCGCGTCCTCGAAGCCGTCCGGGGCCAGCTCGGCCGGTACGGAATCGATCACGTCCTGCGGGGCGCGCAGCTTCAGGACGCCCAGCGCCTCCTCGTACCCGGACCGCACGGCGACCGCCGTCGGGGAGTCCGCGCGGGCCATCAGCAGCGGCGCGCCGTGGCCCAGTCCCACCAGGTGGCGCACGGCCAGCAGCACCCCGTGCCGGTGGTCCGAGCAGACCCGGTCCAGGGCGTCGAGCGGGGAGCCGGCGGCGGGCTGCCGCTCCAGCAGCACGGTGGGCACGGGCAGCGAGGTGATCCAGTCGCCGAACGCCGCCGGGTCGCCGGGCCGCCGCCAGCCGGGCGCGACCAGCATGCCCTCGGCGCCCGCCGCGAGCAGGCCCTCGGTGCGGGCGTGGTCCTCCTCCGGGCGGTAGTCGGAGATCCGCAGGATCAGCCGGGCGCCGGCCCGCGCCGCCGCCTCGTGCGCTCCGCGGATCACCTCGGCGAAGTAGTACGTCGCGGAGGGCGCGAGCATGCCCAGGACCGTCCCGCCACCCGGGCCGGCGGCACCCGGACCGGGGGCCGCGGCGGACGCGGGCGTGGCGGCCCGCGGCCAGGAAACGGAGCCGTGCACCCGGTCGAGCAGACCCCGGACCGCCAGATCCTCCACGTCCCGGCGGGCCGTGACGGGGGAGACCCCCAGCAGGGAGGCGAGATCCGAGACGCGGGCCGAGCCCCGTTCGCGGACCAGGTCCAGCAGTCGGTCATGACGTTCAGCAGCACTTTCGCGCACGGCAGCAGTCCCCTCGCAATGTGTGGCGCGGTCCCCGGTCCGGCCGTTCCCGGAGCCTGTCCCGACCCTAGTCCAGCGTGATCGAACGATGGCAGTTTCGATCATTCAAACGCAATCCATTGACGTTCGATCAATCGGCGTTCAGGATTCCGGCGACGCCGACCGGTCCGACCGACCGATCCGGCCGACCGGCCGATCCACCGGCCGGTGAACCGACCCGACCGCACCGCCCCTGCCCGACCCAACTGCCCGACCGACCCTGACTGTTCGTACGGAGGAATTGTGAGACATCGCGTCACCGCCGTCGCGCTCGCCGCCCTGACCGCCGCCGGTCTGACCGCCACAGGCACCGGCAGCGCGCAGGCCGCGCCCACCGGCCGTACCCACCACGTCGACTGCTCCGCCACCCCCGGCACGGCAGCGGCCGACGGCAGCAGGGCGCGGCCCTGGACCGGCCTCGCCGAGGCGAACGCCCGGACCTACGGCCCCGGCGACCGGCTGCTCTTCCGGCGCGGCGCCACCTGCACCGGCACCCTCGCCCCGCGGGGCGGCGGCTCCGCCCGCGCCCCGTTCACCATCGCCGACTACGGCCACGGCGCCGCCCGCGCCCGGCTCGACGGCGCGGGTGCCCACGATGCCGTACTGCTCTCCAACACGCAGTACGTCCACCTCCGCGACCTGGAGATCACCAACGCCGACAACCCCGGCAGCGAGCGCAACGGTGTCCGTCTCCGGCTCACCGACTACGGCACCGCCCGCGGCTTCAGCATCTCGGGCCTGTACATCCACGATGTGCGCGGCGGCGACTTCAAGACACTGGCCGGCTCCAGCGCGATCCACATCGCCGTCGAGGGCACGGCGAAGGCCAGCCGGTACGACGGTCTCGACATCGGCTACAACCGGATCGAGAACGTCGACCGCGAGGGCATCTACTTCAAGTCCACCTTCTCCAAGCGCGATCTGGTCGGCCAGCAGCAGGACCCGAACGTCTACCCGGGGGAGTGGACGCCCAGCACCGGCGTCCGTATCCACCACAACACCCTGAAGTCCCTCGCGGGCGACGGCATGAAGCTGGACACCACCAGCGGCGCCCGCGTCGACCACAACAGGATCGACGGCTTCCAGCTCCGCTCGCCCTCCGCCAACGCGGGCATCTGGACCTTCAACACGGACGACACGACCATCGAGTACAACGAGGTCTCGGACGGCGGCAACACCCACGACGGCATGTCCTTCGACGCCGACGGCGCCTCCCGGAACACGGTCTTCCAGTACAACTACAGCCACGACAACAAGGGCGGCTTCCTGCTGATCTGCCCGTACAGCGGGGCCCGGACCATCGGCACGGTCGCCCGCTACAACGTCAGCCGCAACGACGGCGCGCGCCTCATCCAGAACTGCTGGGGCCCGATCCTCGACACCCGTATCCACAACAACACCTTCGTCAACAGCGCGGAGACGGTGCCCGGTTACCTCGTCCAGGACGACGCCGGCAGCCCCGCCACCACGCGGCACGAACTGTCCATCCGCAACAACCTCTTCGTGAGCGAGGGCACCGGCGGCTACGCCTTCAAGAACCCGAGCGCCGGGCTCTCCTTCGACCACAACGCCTTCCACGGCATCGACATGACCCGCCCCGACCCCGGTGGCATCACGGCCGACCCGAAGCTGCGCCCCGACTTCCGGCTGGGCAAGGGCTCGCCCGCCCTCGCCGCCGGAGCCGAGATCGAGGACAACGGCGGCAAGGACTACTTCGGCAACAGGCTGAAGCCCGGCGCCCCCAACATCGGCGCCTATGCGGGCCGCGGCGTCCGGTAGATCCCGCTGCGCGTCCGGGCCGGGCGGTCGCCACCCCTCACCGCGCTCCCCTCACCGCGCTCCCCTCACCGCGCACCGGTCACCGCGCACCGGTCACCGCGCACCGGTCACCGAGGTCCGTACTTGCGGCCTGTCCTGGAGGAGACCCCTCCGAGCAGGCCGCGAGGCGTGACCTTGACCAGTCCCATCAGCGCCTTGTAGCGCGGGTCCGGGATCGACACCGACTTGCCGCGCGCCAGATCCGAGAGCGCCGCCGCCACCAGCTTGTCGGCGTCCAGCCACATCCACCCCGGGATGTTGCCCGTCCCCATCCCGGCGCGGTCATGGAACTCCGTACGGACGAAGCCGGGGCAGAGCGCCATCAGCCTGACCCCCGACCCCGCCAGATCCTTCGCCGTGCCCTGGGTGAACTGCACGACCCACGCCTTCGACGCCCCGTACGTCCCGCGCGGCAGGAACGCCGCGACGGAGGCCACGTTGATGACCCCGCCCCGGCCCCGCTCCCGCATACCGGCGGCCGCCGCCGAGGTCAGCCGCAGCACGGCCTCGCAGTGCACCTTCAGCATCATCAGCTCATCGGCGACGGGCACATCCAGATAGCGCCCCTTGTGGCCGAAACCGGCGTTGTTGACCAGCAGGTCGACCGGGTGCAGGGCGTCCTCCAGCCGCGCCTCGACGGCCGCGATCCCGGAGTCCTGGGACAGATCGGCGCTCAGCACCTCGGCCTCGATGCCGTGCCGGTCGTGCAGTTCGGTGGCCTGGACCCGCAGCCGCTCGGTGTCACGGGCCACCAGCACCAGGTTGTGCCCGTCGCCCGCGAGCCGCCGCGCGAAGGCGGCCCCGATTCCCGCCGTCGCGCCCGTAATCAGTGCAGTCGTCATACGCGGCACGTTAGTGCCCCGCGCGCCCTGCCGGACCCTCCGACCGCCGGGCGGACAGCGCTATGCGCCCAACGGCCCCGGGCCGTGCTCCTCGACGTACGCCCGCGCCTTGCGCAGCGCCTCGGGGTGCAGCGCGTCCCCGGCGGCCAACAGGCGGGGCAGCAGATCCCGTTCGGTCGTCACCGCGCGGAACTGCAGGGCCACCGTGATGTCGTGGTCGGGGCGGTGCACGATCTCCACGGGGTCCCCGGCGTGGATCGTGCCCGGCTCGATCACCCGGAGGTACGCGCCCGGGGCGGCCGCCCCGGTGAACCGCTTGACCCACCCCTTCTCGCCGACATGGCCCGCGAAGGTCCGGCACGGAATGCGGCCCGAGGTCACCTCCAGCACCAGGCCGGTGCCGATCCGCCAGCGTTCACCGATCCTCGCGCCGCTCACGTCGATGCCCAGGGTCGTCAGATTCTCGCCGAACGCTCCGTTCGGGAGCTCCCGCCCGCCCAGCACCCGCTCCCAGCCGTCCAGCTCCTCGCGGGCGAAGGCGTACACGGCCTGGTCGCTGCCGCCGTGGTGGCGCAGATCGCACACCGCGTCCCCGCCGACCCCACTGCCGCCGATCCCCTTCGCGCCCGGATCGGCGACCCGTACCGGACCCTCGACGGGCCGTTTGTCGATTCCGGTCGGGGCGTCGGAGTACGCGGAGGGGCGGGGGATCCCCACATTTACGGTCAGCAGCTTCATGCCGCATACGCTAACGAATCATGTCTCAAAGTAACTAGGCAATAATTCGCCACTCATGCAAGAGTCGCTTATGGTGGTGGGGTGATCGAAGCCCGTCATCTCCGTGTCCTGCGCGCCGTGGCCACCACCGGCTCCTTCTCCGCCGCCGCGCGTGAACTGGGCTGCACCCAGCCCGCCGTCAGCCAGCAGATGAAGGCGCTGGAGTCCTCCGCGGGCACCACGCTGCTGATCCGTACGGGCCGCGAGATGCGCCTCACCCAGGCGGGCGAGGCGCTGGTACGGCATGCCTCCGGCATCCTGGCCGGGCTCACCGCCGCCGAGGAGGAGGTCGCCGCGATCGCCGGGCTGCGGGCGGGCCGGGTCCGGCTCGTCTCGTTCCCCAGCGGCAGCTCCACCCTGGTCCCCGGCGCCCTCGCCGCGCTGCGCGCGGAGCACCCCGGCACCCGGGTCTCCCTCGTCGAGGCCGAGCCGCCGAGGTCGGTGGAGATGCTGCGCGACGGCGACTGCGACATCGCGCTGGCCTTCCGGTACGGGACATCCGGTGGCGAATGGGACGACCTGGTCGCACGCCCCCTGCTCACAGACCGGCTCATCGGCCTGGTTCCGGACGGGCACCGGCTGGCCGGGGCGGAGAGCGTGGGCATCGGCGAACTGGCCGAAGAGCCCTGGATCGCCGGCTGCCCGCGCTGCCGCCGCCAGCTCGTGGAGGTCTGCGAGGAGTCCGGCTTCACCCCCCGGATCGACTTCGCCACGGACGACTACCCGGCGGTGATCGGCCTGGTCGGCGCGGGCCTGGGGGTGGCGGTGCTCCCGGCGCTGGCGATCGAGTCGGTACGCCCCAAGGGGGCCCGCACCATCACGGTGGAGCCGGCCATCGAGCGCGAGATCGTGGCGCTGACCCTGCCGGACCTGGCCCGGGTCCCGGCGGTGGCGGCCACCCTGGACCAGCTGTCCCTGGCGGCCGCCCGCTGAGCTGACGCCCGCCGGTCCGCGGCGGCCACCGGTCCGCGGGGCGGTGGCCCCGGGCCGGGGTGGCCACCGGGGGCGCCGCCGGCGCCCGCGCGGCCCACCGTGCCGTGCGGTGCCGGCTCACGGAGCTGTCCCGTGCCGACTCACGGCGCGCTCCAGCGCCGGCGTACGACGTCGTCCGTTCCCGGTGCGCGCCATGTCCGCCGTTTGGGAGAAACGTTTCTGCGTCAGGAGGGCGGGCCCGGGTGTCAGGCGCGTCCGGATCCGTGGGCGGCGCCCGACGGGGTCGCCGCGATCAGGCGGTTGCGTGCGCGGCCCATGAGCTCTTCGCGCTCGTCCTCGGTCAGGCCGCCCCACACTCCGTAGGGCTCCCGTACCGCCAGCGCGTGTGCCGCGCACTCGGCGCGTACCGGGCAGCGCATGCACACCTCCTTCGCCGAGGTCTCGCGTGCGCTCCGAGCCGCCCCGCGCTCACCTTCCGGGTGGAAGAACAGTGAGCTGTCGACCCCTCGGCAGGCGGCCAGGAGCTGCCAGTCCCACAGGTCTGCATTGGGTCCGGGAAGGCGGGAGAAATCTGCCATTGCTTGTCCCCTCGAAACCGTGCTGAGTCGGAAACGGCATCCTCGACCGTCGTCGATCTTTCGGCGGCCGGAGTTCCGACCGTACATCTACGGTGTAAGTAGATGTAAATATGACTGATTGCGAATCTAGCCATAGACACCGGGAAAAGGGAAGAAAACCCGCCAAATAGGGCATACCTTCGGGTGGAGATTCGGGTGGGAGGTGGATCGCCCGCGCCGTTCTCCTCCGTGTGCGGCCCTTCACGTAGAGTGCCGAACCCGACGGTCCGACCCGTAACTCTTTCGAGTGACCATCGTTGAGAGGGCGGAGGCGGTTGACGGAGAACGAGCTCGGGCACATGTCCGAGGGGGTCAACCGCACAGGTGACGACTTGTATCAGCCTGGAGGCTCAAGGTGACGCGCATCAGCTGCGGAGGACGGTCATGACATCCGTCCTCGTCTGCGACGACTCCCCGCTCGCCCGAGAAGCGCTCCGTCGCGCGGTGGCCACTGTGCCCGGCGTCGAGCGTGTGACGACGGCGGCCAACGGCGAGGAAGTCCTCCGCCGCTGGGGTGCCGATCGTTCGGATCTGATTCTGATGGACGTACGCATGCCCGGTCTGGGGGGTGTGGAGACGGTCCGGCGGCTGCTCTCCGCGGACCCCGGGGCCCGGATCATCATGCTGACCGTCGCCGAGGACCTGGACGGGGTCGCGCTCGCGGTCGCCGCCGGGGCCCGCGGTTATCTGCACAAGGACGCCTCGCGCGCCGAGCTGCGGGCCACCGTGACCCAGGCGCTGGCCGATCCGACGTGGCGGCTCGCCCCGCGCCGGCTGCGGTCCGCCGAGATGGGCGCGGCCCCCACGCTCACCGCGCGGGAGATCCAGGTGCTCGAAGGCATGAGTCACGGCCGTTCCAACGCGGAGATCGGGCGCGAGCTCTTCCTCTCCGAGGACACGGTGAAGACGCACGCCAGGAGGCTGTTCAAGAAGCTCGGCGCCTCGGACCGCGCCCATGCGGTGGCGCTCGGTTTCCGCTGGGGTCTGGTCCGCTGAGGGCGGGGGCCGTGCCCGGCAGCCGAGGTCTTCCCCGTCCGCACTCCGGCGGACGGGGCGACGCGGCCGACGGGCCGGCGGTCCGGCCGCGGCGGTGGACCCGGAGCCCGGCGGCGTGCCTGTGCCGGACCCTCCGTACCGGCGCTGTGTGACGCTTCCCGGCCGATGACGCATCCTTGAGTCGTGGAGTTCCTCGGGAACGATTCGGACGAGCGGAAGGGGAGGGCGCAGGACATGACATCCGGCGCACCCGCTCATAACGCTTCGGTGCACAACTCAGGACGCGGTGGAGCGGACCAGAACGCATCAAGGCACCATGGTCCGATGCGCGACGACGAGACAACGGTGATCGGTGCTCTGGTGCACCGTGCCGTCGAGGGCGACGCGCAGGCCACCCACGATCTGCTGGCCCATGTCCACCCCCTCGCTCTGCGTTACTGCAGGTCCCGGCTGAACCGGCTGCCCGGTGACGCTCGCCACTTCGTGGAGGACCTGGCGCAGGAGGTGTGTGTCGCGGTGCTGATGGCACTGCCGCGCTACAAGGACACCGGCAGGCCCTTCGAAGCCTTCGTCTTCGCCATCGCGGGCCACAAGGTCGCCGACCTCCAGCGCGCCGCCATGCGGCACCCGGGGTCGACGGCCGTCCCCTCCGACGAGATGCCGGAGCGGCCCGACGATTCCCTCGGCCCCGAGGAGCGCGCGCTGCTCAGCAGCGATGCGGCCTGGGCGAAGAAGCTCCTCGCCAACCTTCCGGAGAACCAGCGGGAACTGCTGGTCCTGCGGGTCGCGGTCGGTCTGACCGCGGAGGAGACCGGGCAGATGCTCGGCATGTCCCCGGGCGCGGTCCGGGTCGCCCAGCACCGCGCGCTCAGCAGGCTGCGGGCCCTCGCCGGGCAGTAGCCCGCCGGGCGGCGGAGGGGCCGGGCGTGCGAACCGTAGGAAGGTACAAAAACTCTTAGTGATCTTGATCGTGGAATGAGACACCCGTGGAGCCCGTTAGCATGGACATCCGCACCGATCAAGGCCATTTGGGGAAGGTGTCATGACTGCAAACGTCGACGGAGTGCCCGAGAAATTCGCGACGCTCGGGCTGACATACGACGACGTGCTGCTGCTGCCCGGCGCGTCCGACATGGCGCCCGATCAGATCGATACCTCCTCGTACATCTCGAAGAACGTACGGGTGAACATCCCGCTGCTCTCCGCAGCGATGGACAAGGTCACCGAAGCACGCATGGCGATCGCCATGGCCCGGCAGGGCGGCGCGGGCGTACTGCACCGCAATCTCTCCATCGCCGACCAGGCCAACCAGGTCGACCTGGTCAAGCGCTCCGAGTCCGGCATGGTCACCGACCCGATCACGGTGCACCCCGACGCCACGCTCAGCGAGGCGAACGACCTGTGCGCCAAGTTCCGCATCAGCGGCGTCCCGGTCACCGACCCGGCGGGCAAGCTCCTCGGCATCGTCACCAACCGTGACATGGCCTTCGAGCCCGACCGCACGCGCCAGGTGCGCGAGGTCATGACGCCGATGCCGCTGGTCACCGGCAAGGTCGGCATCTCCGGCGTGGACGCCATGGAGCTGCTGCGCCGCCACAAGATCGAGAAGCTGCCGCTGGTCGACGAGGCGGGGGTCCTCAAGGGCCTCATCACCGTCAAGGACTTCGTCAAGGCCGAGAAGTACCCGAACGCGGCCAAGGACAAGGGCGGCCGGCTGCTCGTCGGCGCGGCCGTCGGTGTCGCGGGCGACGCCTACGAGCGTGCCCAGGCGCTCATCGAGGCGGGCGTCGACTTCATCGTCGTCGACACCGCCCACGGCCACTCCCGGCTGGTCGGCGACATGGTCTCCAAGATCAAGTCGAACGCGTCGGTCGATGTCATCGGCGGCAACATCGCCACCCGTGACGGCGCCCAGGCGCTGATCGACGCCGGTGTGGACGGCATCAAGGTCGGCGTCGGCCCCGGCTCCATCTGTACGACACGGGTGGTCGCCGGTATCGGCGTTCCGCAGGTCACCGCGATCTACGAGGCCTCGCTCGCCGCCAAGGCGGCCGGTGTCCCGGTCATCGGCGACGGCGGTCTCCAGTACTCGGGCGACATCGCCAAGGCCCTGGTGGCCGGCGCGGACACCGTGATGCTCGGCTCGCTGCTCGCGGGCTGCGAGGAGTCCCCGGGCGAGCTGCTCTTCATCAACGGCAAGCAGTTCAAGTCGTACCGCGGCATGGGTTCGCTCGCCGCGATGCAGACCCGCGGCGACCGCAAGTCCTTCTCCAAGGACCGCTACTTCCAGGAGGGCGTCGCCTCCGACGAGAAGCTGGTCCCCGAGGGCATCGAGGGCCAGGTGCCCTACCGGGGCCCGCTCTCCGCGGTCGTCCACCAGCTCACCGGCGGTCTGCGCCAGTCGATGTTCTACGTCGGCGGCCGCACCGTGCCGGAGCTCCAGGCCAACGGCCGGTTCGTACGGATCACCTCGGCGGGTCTCAAGGAGAGCCACCCGCACGACATCCAGATGACCGTCGAGGCGCCGAACTACAGCAGGAAGTAACGCGAAACCGCAGGTGAGGGGCGGACCGGTGTTCCCGGGACCGCCCCTCACGCGTGTGTCGGGGATACTGGTCAGCGCAGACGTAGAGGGAAAGGCCACATCATCGTGACTGAGATCGAGATCGGGCGCGGCAAGCGCGGCCGCCGGGCATACGCATTCGACGACATCGCCGTCGTACCGAGCCGCCGCACCCGTGACCCGAAGGAGGTCTCGATCGCCTGGCAGATCGACGCCTACCGCTTCGAGCTGCCGTTCCTGGCCGCTCCCATGGACTCCGTGGTCTCTCCGCAGCACGCGATCCGGATCGGCGAGCTCGGCGGCCTGGGCGTGCTCAACCTGGAAGGGCTGTGGACCCGGCACGCCGACCCGCAGCCGCTGCTCGACGAGATCGCCGAGATGCCCGTCGAGTCCGCGACCCGCCGGCTCCAGGAGATCTACTCCGCGCCGATCCAGGAGGAGCTGATCGGGCAGCGCATCAAGGAGGTGCGCGACTCCGGTGTCGTCACCGCCGCCGCGCTCTCGCCGCAGCGCACCGCCCAGTTCTCCAAGGCCGTCGTCGACGCGGGTGTGGACATCTTCGTCATCCGCGGTACGACGGTCTCCGCCGAGCATGTCTCGGGTGCGGCCGAGCCGCTCAACCTGAAGCAGTTCATCTACGAGCTGGACGTCCCGGTGATCGTCGGCGGCTGCGCCACGTACACCGCGGCCCTGCACCTGATGCGCACCGGCGCGGCCGGTGTCCTGGTGGGCTTCGGCGGCGGCGCCGCGCACACCACGCGCAACGTCTTCGGCATCCAGGTCCCGATGGCGACCGCGGTCGCCGATGTGGCCGGGGCCCGCCGCGACTACATGGACGAGTCCGGCGGCCGCTACGTCCACGTGATCGCGGACGGCGGCGTCGGCTGGTCCGGCGACCTCCCGAAGGCCATCGCCTGTGGCGCGGACGCCGTGATGATGGGCTCCCCGCTGGCCCGTGCGACGGACGCCCCGGGGCGTGGCCGGCACTGGGGCATGGAGGCCGTCCACGAGGACGTGCCGCGCGGCAAGCTGGTGGACCTGGGCTCGGTCGGGACGACGGAGGAGGTCCTCACCGGTCCTTCGCACACCCCCGACGGCTCGATGAACATCTTCGGCGCCCTGCGCCGCGCGATGGCCACCACGGGCTACAGCGACCTCAAGGAGTTCCAGCGCGTCGAGGTGACGGTGGCGGACTCGCAGCACCGCCGCTGAGCCGTCCCCACGGAAGCCGGTCCGTACCTGCGGAACGCTGAACCGTGCCCACGGAACGCTGAGCCGTACCTGCGGAACGCTGAACCGTACCTGCGGAAAGGGCCCGGACCGTCATATGACGGTCCGGGCCCTTTCCGTATTCCCGTACGGGCGGGGCGGGTGTCAGCCGGCCTTCTTGGCGCCGCCGATCGCGGCGATCGGTCCCAGGGCGAGGAAGAGGTAGGTCATGAAGTCGGACTCTTCCTTCCAGAGCCGGCTCACCACGTCGAAGTGGTCGAAGAAGACCTCGGAGAAGGTCGCGCCCGCCACGTCCGCCATGATCATCGACATGCCGACGAGCTGGCCGAGGTAGACGGCGCCGAGCGAGAAGAGCGCGGCGGCCCCGACGACGACCGGGTTGCTCCCGCCGACCTTGCTGGCCGCGAAGCCGACGAGGAAGCCGACGCCGACCGCCGCGTAACCGACCTCGCGCTCGATGGAGCCCGCGATCACGCCGTACAGGATGCCCGCGATGATCGCCGCGCCCAGCGCGGTCACCACACCGAGCGCGAGGTTGTTGCGCGCCGGGGGTGCCGGGGTGAAGGGGGTGCCGCCGCCGAACTGGCCCGGCTGCTGCCCCGCGAAGGGGTTGCCGGTGGGGGCGCCGGGCTGCTGGCCGTACGGGTTGCCCGTCGGGGCGCCCGGCTGCTGGCCGTAGGGGTTGCCGGTCGGGGCACCGGGCTGCGGCTGGTTCGCGTACGGGTTGCCGTCGGCGGGCTGGCCCCCGTAGGGCTGCTGGGGCTGGTTCGGCGGCACGGGCTGGCTCACGGTGGGTCTCCCCCTGGGGCGAATGCGCACGACTGTGCGAGTTGTGACGCCGCAGGCTAGCAGTCAGTTCCGACAACGCCCACCGAAAACGTTGGGGCGACTGGCCCGGAGCCCGTTCGGGAGGCTTCTTCAGAGCCGGTGCGCGGCTCCGGCGGGGGTGGCTCCCCGGGTGTCCAGGAGAAGCTGGGCCTTCACCGCGAGGCCCTGGAGGTCGTAGGTGCGGTGCTGCTGGAGCAGGACGGTCAGGTCGGCGCCGGCGGCGGCCTCGTACAGGGAGTCGGCGCGCGGCACGGGCAGCTCGCGGACGCGCCAGTCCAGGACGTGCGGGTCGTGGTAGCCGATCTGCGCACCCATGTCCATCAGCCGGGTCGCGATCTCGCGGGCGGGGGAGGCCTCCTGGTCGGCGCTGTCCGGTTTGTAGGTGACGCCCAGGAGCAGGACCCTGGCCCCGCGGACGGACTTGCCGTGCTCGTTCAGCAGGGTGGCGCAACGCTGGATCACATAGCTCGGCATACGGTCGTTGATCTCCTGGGCGAGCGAGACCATGCGCAGGGGGTGGCCGGGGGTGCGGGTGCTGTACGGGAGGTAGCCGGGGTCGACCGGGGCGCCGTGGCCGCCGACGCCGGGTCCCGGCCGGAAGGGCTGGAAGCCGAAGGGCTTGGTCTCGGCGCACCGGATGACGTCCCACAGATCGACGCCGAGGTCGTGGCAGAGCACCGCCATCTCGTTGACCAGGGCGATGTTGACGTGCCGGAAGTTGGTCTCCAGGACCTTGGTCATCTCGGCCTCGCGGGGCCCGCGCGCCCGGACGACCTTGTCGGTGAGCCGGCCGTAGAAGGCCGCGGCCGATTCGGTGCAGGCGGGAGTGAGCCCGCCGATGACCTTGGGGGTGTTGGCGTAGACGTGGGTGCGGTTGCCGGGGTCGAGCCGGCCGGGGGAGCAGGCGAGGTGGAAGTCGCGTCCGGCGCGCAGGCCCGAGCCCTCTTCGAGCAGGGGGCGCAGGAAGTTCTCGGTGGTGCCCGGGGGGACGGACGACTCCAGCAGGACGGTGGTGTGCGGCCGCAGCCGGGCGGCCAGCGCGCGGGCCGCGTCGCCCAGCGCCGTGAGGTCGAGGGTGCGGTCGGCGCCGAGCGGGGTCGGGGCGCAGATCACGGCGGTACGGACCCGGCCGAGCTCGGCCGGGTCGCCGGTGGGCCGGAAGCCCCCGGAGAGCATCCGGCGGATGTCGGAGGCGGTGAGGGAGCCCTCTACGGGGGTGCGGCCCGCGGCGAGTTCCGTGCGGGGGCGTGGGTCGGTGTCGTAACCGACGGTGTCGATGCCGGCGGCGACGGCGGCCTGGGCGAGGGGCAGGCCGAGGTGACCGAGTCCGATGACGGCGAGGTCTGCGGGCATGTCGAGGCCGTCCTTCCCTAAGACCATGAAGACGGAATGCGCAACTGCTGGGAACAGCGCAATGTCAGACTAGGCGTAAATATGACCTATATGTCGCATTGTGTGGCTCCGGTTGTCCGGGTGTTGTCCACAGGCGGTGGCTGAAGTCGCCGACCGCGGACAGAATCGAGAGGTGGGCACGGACGCCCGGCCTCCCGGGCCGGGCCGCACCACCGTGCCCGACCACCCCGATCTACCGGGAGGCAGCAGTGAGGACAGCGACACTGGGACCCGCGGAGCGCGCTGCGGCGCTCGCCGCGATGGCCGAGCGCGAACTGGACGTGCTGGTCGTGGGGGCGGGCGTGGTCGGCGCCGGGACGGCGCTGGACGCCGCGACCAGAGGGCTCTCGACCGGACTGGTCGAGGCCCGCGACTGGGCCTCCGGCACATCGAGCCGGTCCAGCAAACTGATCCACGGCGGGCTGCGCTATCTGGAGATGCTCGACTTCGCGCTCGTGCGGGAGGCGCTGAAGGAGCGCGGGCTGCTCCTGGAGCGGCTCGCCCCGCATCTGGTGAAGCCGGTGCCCTTCCTCTACCCGTTGCAGCACAAGGGCTGGGAGCGGCTCTACGCCGGATCCGGTGTCGCGCTGTACGACGCGATGTCGGTCTCCTCGGGCCATGGCCGCGGACTGCCGGTGCACCGCCACCTCTCGCGCCGGCAAGCCCTGCGCGTCGCGCCCGCGCTGAAGCGGGACGCCCTGGTCGGTGCCCTGCAGTACTACGACGCGCAGATGGACGACGCCCGCTATGTGGCCGCCCTGGTGCGCACCGCCGCCGGATACGGCGCCCAGGTGGCGAACCGGGCGCGGGTGGTCGGCTTCCTGCGCGAGGGCGAGCGGGTCGTCGGGGCCCGGGTGCGGGATGTCGAGGGGGGCGGGGAGTACGAGGTCCGGGCCAAGCAGGTGGTCAACGCGACCGGGGTGTGGACGGACGACACCCAGGCGCTGATCGGTGAGCGCGGGCAGTTCCACGTACGGGCGTCGAAGGGCATCCATCTGGTCGTCCCCAAGGACCGGATCCACTCCTCGACCGGCCTCATCCTGCGCACCGAGAAGTCCGTGCTGTTCGTGATCCCGTGGGGACGCCACTGGATCATCGGGACGACGGACACCGACTGGGACCTCGACAAGGCCCACCCGGCGGCGTCCAGTGCCGACATCGACTATCTGCTCGAACACGTCAACTCGGTGCTGGCCACCCCGCTGACCAGGGACGACGTCCAGGGTGTCTATGCCGGGCTGCGGCCGCTGCTGGCCGGTGAGTCGGACGCCACCAGCAAGCTCTCGCGCGAGCACACCGTGGCGCACCCGGTCCCCGGGCTCGTCGTCGTCGCGGGCGGCAAGTACACGACGTACCGGGTGATGGCCAAGGACGCGGTGGACGAAGCGGTGCACGCGCTCGACCAGCGGGTCGCGGCCTGTGTCACCGAGGACATCCCCCTGCTGGGCGCCGAGGGCTACCGCGCCCTGTGGAACGCCCGCGCCAGGATCGCGGCCAGGACGGGCATCCACGTCGCCCGGGTGGAGCATCTGCTGAACCGCTACGGCTCCATGGTCGAGGAGATCCTGGAGCTGATCACGGCCGACCCCTCACTGGGCGAACCGCTGGCGGCGGCGGACGACTATCTGCGGGCCGAGATCGTCTACGCCGCCTCGCACGAGGGGGCCAGACACCTCGACGACGTACTGACCCGGCGCACCCGGATCTCCATCGAGACCTTCGACCGGGGCACCCGCTCCGCCCGGGAGTGCGCGGAGCTGATGGCCCCGGTGCTGGGCTGGGACGCGGGGCAGGTCGAGCGGGAGGTCGAGCACTACGAGAAGCGTGTGGAGGCGGAGCGGGAGTCGCAGCGTCAGCCGGACGACCTGACGGCGGACGCGGCACGGCTCGGGGCGCCGGACATCGTGCCGATCTGATGCGCGTCCCGCGGCCCCTGACGGGCGGCGGTCCACGGCGGGCAGCGGTTCCGACGGGCGGCGGTCCACGGCGGGGGCCGCCCCCGCGGTGGCGTCAGCCGCAGTGGCGTCAGCCGCGGCAGAACTCCGCCTCCAGCAGGGCAGGTTCCAGGCCGTTATCGGACAAGGTGTCCGCGTTGATGCGGAAAGTGAGGATATGTCGGCCCTCGCGGGTCGCGGCGGTACGGACGTAGCTGCCCGGTGCGCGGCCGTTGTGCCCCCACACCGTGATGCCGCAGGAGAGCTTCTGCGGGTAGACGCCCATCCCGTAGGAGCCGTGGGCGGTACGGGTGTTCAGCAGGGCGGCCTGTTGGGCGGGGGGCAGGAGCCGGCCGCCCAGCAGGGCCGCGTAGAAGCGGTTCAGGTCGGCGAGCGTCGAGATCATCTCGCCTGCGGCGCCCGCCAGGCGCGGGTCCATCGCGGTGACGTCCCGCAGGGACCCGTCCCGCGGATCGCGGTGGTAGCCGCGGGAGTGCGGGGCGGGCAGACCGGTTCGGGAGCCCGGGAGGGAGGTTCCGCCGAGGCGGAGGGGGGCGAGGATGCGGCGCCTGATCTCGGTGGCGTAGGAGTGACCGGTGACGCGCTGGATGACCAGGCCCAGCGTCAGGTAACCGGTGTTGGAGTAGGCGTAGCGGCCGGGCGCCGTGGCGGGGCGGCGTGCCGTCGCGGCCCGGACCGTCGCCCCGGCGGACGGGGGCGGTGCGGACGGGCCCGCCCGGCCGGTCATGGAGGGGGTGACGGCCGGCAGGCCGGCGGCGTAGTCGGGAAGACCGCTCGTGTGGGTGAGCAGCGCGCGCAGGGTGATGCGGCGGCCGTCGTTGCCGCGGCCGCGGATCAGCCCGGGGAGATAACGCTCGACCGGGGACGACAGCTTCAGCCTGCCCTCCCCGGCGAGTTGGAGGATCACCGTCGCGACGAACGTCTTGGTGACGCTGCCTGCCCGGAACCGGTCCCGCTGCCGGATGCCGGGACCGGCCGAGGCGTATGTCCGGCCCGGGGCAGTGGCGGAATCGCGGGTCAGCAGGGCCGCGGCCGGGGCGTCGCCCTGGACGAGGAGACGGGGCAGGTAGGAGGCTGCGGGCGTGGGATGTGGTTCGCTGGACGGGCACGCCGTACCCGGGACGAGCAGAAAAAGCACCAGCGGGGCGGCGAGCAGCGCCCTGAGTGTCGGCATGGCGGGGGATCCCTTTCCTCCGGCCACATCATGGCGGACCCCGACCCGGCACCAGGACCGGTCCCGGGGTGAGGGACAATGAACGCTCTGCCAGGGCGGGTTGATCGCAGAGGGGACGCATGTCGGAGGCGGAGCAGGCACGGGAGCCCCAACGGGACAAGGAAGGTCGTCTTCTCGCGGGGCGTTACCGGCTCGGGGAGGTGCTCGGCCGGGGCGGCATGGGCACGGTCCACCGCGCTGCCGACGAGACGCTGGGCCGCACGGTCGCGGTCAAGGAACTGCGGTTCCCGTCGGCCATCGACGAGGACGAGAAGCGCCGCCTGATCACGCGCACCCTGCGCGAGGCGAAGGCGATCGCGCGGATCCGCAACAACGGCGCGGTGACCGTCTACGACGTGGTCGACGAGGACGACCGGCCGTGGATCGTCATGGAACTGATCGAGGGAAAGTCGCTGGCCGAGGCGATCCGTGAGGACGGGACGCTGACCCCCAGGCGTGCCGCGGAGGTCGGGCTCGCCATCCTCGACGTGCTGCGCTCGGCGCACCGCGAGGGCATCCTGCACCGCGATGTGAAGCCGTCCAACGTGCTGATCTCCGAGGACGGCCGGGTCGTGCTGACCGACTTCGGCATCGCCCAGGTCGAGGGCGACCCGTCGGTCACTTCGACCGGCATGCTCGTCGGCGCCCCCTCGTACATCTCTCCCGAGCGGGCCCGTGGCCACAAGCCGGGGCCGCCCGCCGACCTGTGGTCGCTCGGCGGACTGCTGTACGCGAGCGTCGAGGGCTGCCCGCCGTACGACAAGGGGTCGGCGATCGCCACCCTGACGGCCGTGATGACCGAACCGCTCGACCCGCCCAAGAACGCGGGCCCGCTGGAGGAGGTCATCTACGGCCTGCTCGCCCGGGACCCCGACCATCGGCTGGACGACGCCGGGGCGCGTGCCCTGCTCAACGCCGTGATCAACGCTCCGGACGTGCCGGTGCCGCCGCCGGCCGACTCCACCCAGATCATGGCCCTGCCGGTGCAGGCGGCCGGGCCGGGCGGCGAGTCCGGCGAGGGTGCCCGCGACCGGCTGCGCGGCGCCCTGCGCTCCGTAAGGAACGGGAAGGCGGTCGCGGCGGGTGCCGGGGCCGGTGCTGCCGCCGCCTCCGCGTCCGGGGCGGCCCCGGCCGCGCCCGACGGGAGGCCCCGGCCGCAGGACCGGAATCCCGTGACGGCTTCCCCGGCGGCGCCCGCCGCGGCTCCGGCGTCCGCGCCCAAGGCCAAGCCCCCGGCGGCACCGGCCGGCTCCGCCGCGGTGCCGCCGCAGCGCCCGGGGGGACCGCAGGCCGGCCCCGCGCCCGTCCGCGCGTCCCTCACCGACGTGGTGCCCCGCCGCACCCTGGCGGTCATCGCGGCCGTCGTCGCGCTCGCCATCATCGGCACGGTGCTCGCGATCGCCCTCAGCGGGGGCGACGACAAGGACGACCGGGGCGGCTCGGGCAAGGGCGACACCTCCGCCTCGGCCGGTTCCGCCCAGGGCCAGGGGGGCGCGGGCAAGGAGGGCCAGGGCGGGAGCGACGGCAAGGCTTCGGAGCAGCCGTCCCAGGACCCCAAGACGCAGGACCCGAACACCGAGGACCCGGCGGACCCGCCGAAGCCCCCGGCCGACGCCCTGCCCGCCGGGTACGAGAAGGTCGCCGACAAGCGGTTCCACTTCACCATGGCGATGCCCGGGGGCTTCAAGCGCGACGCCATCGCGGGCAGGAACTCCGGCGGGATCTACAACGCCGACGGCGGCTTCCCGCGGGTCCAGGTCGACTTCAACGACTCGCCCGGGAGCGACGCGGCGGCGGCCTGGGCCGGGGCGGTGGCGGGCACCAAGGTCCGCAGCGACGGCTTCAAACAGATCGGCATCGACAAGGTCGACTACAACGGGTACCCGACCGTCGCCGACTGGCACTTCGAGCGCAACCAGAAGGGCATGCGGGTCCGGGTCCAGAACCGGGGCTTCAAGGTCGACGCCAAGCGCGGCTACTCGATCATGGTCAGCTGCAAGGCGAGCGAGTGGGACGAGGCGGAGTGCAGGACGATGCGGGAGACGGCGTTCGCCACGTTCGAGCCCACTGACTGACAGCCGGACCGAGGGGCGGGCCCGCGGCGGCCGGGTTGCCGTGACCCGGCCGCGTGGCCGGGGCTTGCCACGTATCGTAAGAGGCCGGGGATCGTACGCACCCGGAACCACAGGTCAATTGCGCGGCAACTGACCGTAATTGACTGATTCATACGGCCCTGGTGACCGGGGGACAGTGCGCTCTGGGGAGGCGTCGTGGACGACTACGCGGGTCGGGTGCTTGCCGACCGCTACCGCCTTCCCCTGCCCCCGTTCGACGGTTACGAACTGGTCGAGACCCGGGCGTTCGACACATACAGCGGGCAGGAAGTCCTGGTCCGCCAGGTGCCGTTGCCGGAGATCGTGGACGCGGAGGTGCTCGACGGCGACGGCCTGGCACCGGCCGGCGGGCGCGGCACCGGACGCGCCGCGGGCCGTGCGGTGCGCCGTTCCACGGACCCCGCCGTCCGGCGGGCGATCGAGGCCGCGCAGGCGGCGGCCCAGGTGCCCGACCACCCGCGGCTCGACCAGGTCTTCGACGTGTTCGCCGAGGCGGGATCGCTCTGGATAGTGAGTGAACTGGTACCGGCACGCCCGCTGGCCGCCCTCCTCGCCGAGCGTCCGCTCAACCCGTACCGGGCCGCCGAGATCGGCTCCGATGTGCTGACGGCGCTGCGGGTGCTGCACGCCCACGGCTGGACCCATCGCAACATCACCGTCCGTACGGTCCTGATCTGCGACGACGGCCGCGTGGTGCTGACCGGCCTGGCGGCCGGAGCGGCGGAGGAAGCGCTGTGCGGATATGTCACGGCACCGCTGCCCGACGATGACGATGACGACGACGACCACGCCGCTGATGACGAGGGCGAGCGGGACGGGTCGGCCGAGTACGGCGAGTACGACGCGTACGGCACCTACGCCGACGCGGATCACGTGGACGACACGGATCACCCGGATCACCCGGATCACCCGGATCACCCGGATCACCCGGATCACATGGACGACCCGGACGGCACCTACGGCGCTGGACCGGCGCCCGCCCGCCCGGAGAGCCAGGAGATCGTTCCGCGACCGGCAACCCCGGCCGTCCCGTTCTCCGCCGCACAGTCTTCCGCACAGCCTCCCGCACAGCCTTCCGCCGAGCTCGACCCCGCCGAGCTCGACCCCGCCCCGCTCGACCCCGTGCGGCCCGGCACCGTGCCGCCCGGGGCCGCGAGCGCCGCGCAGTTGCGCGCAGCGCGCGCCGGGGCCATCGCCGCCTACCGTGCGGGCGCCCGCGCCGCCGCCCGGGGGAACGAGGACAAGTACCGCAAGAGGGACGGCACCGAGGACGGCCCGGCCGACGACGACACGGCCCTTCTGCCGGCCCAGCGCCCCGCCTCCGGCGGCTCCGTGCTCCCCGGCGCCTGGGGCAGCGCGTCGGACGACCCGTATGCGGAGGATGACCGGTACGCCTCGGACGACCCGTACGCCCCCGACCCGTACGCCGACGATGCCCCGTACACCGGCCGGGACGGACGTGACGACGACGAGGGCGGCGACGGCCGTCCGCCCGGCCGACGGGTCCACCTGGCCGGCACCTGGGGCGACGGTCCGGGCTCCGGCCGCCCCGTCCCCGCGGGCGGCTCCGGCGAGGACGCGCTGCGCGCCGACTCGCGCCGCCCCGGCAGCACCCCCGTACCGCCCGGCCCGGAGCCGCTGCCCGCCGGGTCCGGGTCCGGCGGCTGGGACGAGGTCGTCGCGGCCGGCCGCGGGACCACCGTCTACCGGGGCCCCGCCACCCCGCGCGCCGCCGAACGCGCCCGGCAGGCACGGATCGCCGTCGTCGGCGCGGTGACCGAGCGCTGGGCGCCCGAGCAGGCCGGACCGGTCCACGAGAACTGGCAGCTCGCCCCGCCCATCGGCCCCGCCACCGACCTGTGGGCGCTCGGCGCTCTGCTCTACCGCGCGGTCCAGGGCCACGCCCCCTACCCCGAGGAAAACGCGGCCGAGCTCGTCCAGATGGTGTGCGGCGAGCCGCCCGCCTTCGCGGAGGAGAGCGGCGCGCTGCGCCCCGTCGTCGAATCACTGCTGCGTCAGGACCCCTCGGAGCGCCCCGACGTCGAGGAGCTGAGCGGCTGGCTGCGCTCCCTGGTGCGGGCCGCCCCGGAGCCGGAAGCGGGCACGGACGTCGTCCCGCTGCCCTCTGCCGACGAAACCCGGCTCCCCATCGTGCGGCGCCGGGGCGAGCTCGTCCGCAAGCGCCGGGGCCGTGGGGGCGGCTCGGCGCACGGCCGGCACCGCCAGGGCAAACAGAAGCAGCGTCAGCAGAAGCCGCGTCAGGAGGAGCAGCACCACGAGGAGCAGTGGCAGGAGGAGCAGCGCCACGAGGAGCAGTGGCAGGAGGCGGGCCTGCTGCCCGAGCAGCCGTACGAGAGCCCCGAACCCCGGGACTCCCGGCCGCCCCGCCCGCCCCGCGAGCCCAAGGGGCCCAGGGTGCTGCGCGAGCCCGCTCGTCCGGGCGGGGGGAGGGGGCCGCGCAGCCTCGGCCGGCTGCTGCTCGTCCTCATCCTGCTGGGCCTGGCCGCCGCCGTCGCGTACGCCCTGATCTTCATGTCCGAGGACGAGCCCGGCGCGGGCGCCGTGCGGACGCCCTCCGGTTCCGCCACCCCCGCCGGTCCCGGCGCCGGGACCCCCGGGTCCTCGCCGGACGCCTCCGCCGACCCCGGCTCCCAGCAGCCGCAGACCAGCCGTTCCGCGGTCGCGCTCGCCCCGGGCTATGTGCTGCGCAAGGACGTGGAGGGCTTCGAGGTCGGGGTGGTCAAGAACTGGCAGCGCAGCCCCGCCAACGCGGACCGTCAGATCCGTTACGGGAGCGACGGGTTCAGTCTGCTGATCGTGCCCGGCCGTGACACCGTCAAGGCCAACGGCGCCGATCCGCTGGCCTATCAGCGGGACAAGGAGCCGGAGCTCCAGCCGTTCCGGGACTCCAGCTGGTCCTCGTCGGCCGGACTGCGCAGGGTCGACGTCGGCCGACAGGCCATGGCGGAGGGCCAGTTCACCTGGCAGGAGAGCGGCGGGCGCGAGGTGTACGTGCGCAACCTGGCGATGATCGTCGACGGCAGGTACCACATCATCCAGGTGATCGGCCCGCACGATCAGCGGGACAAGGTCACCGCCATCTACGAACAGGCCATCGCCTCCTACCGCGTGGGGTCCTGACCGGCTGTCATCACCGCGGCCCGCGCCCCGGCGGAGCGACCCCGGCGGCACGCACCGTGACATCGCCTCCGGCCCGGCCGTTGACGGCGCCCGTGAACGGCGGCCGTACCGGGGCGACAAGCATCACAGTGCGGTCTCGTGGGCGATCCCAGGTTCCATGGCCGTGCATCTCCTCCGTAATCTGGCAGCCGAGGAACGGGGCGGGACAACACGTGGATCATTCACAGGGCACGGGTGCGGGAACGGGTACGGGTCTGGTGCTGGCCGGACGCTACCGGCTGGGCGCGGTCCTCGGACGCGGCGGTATGGGCAAGGTCTGGCGCGCCCATGACGAGGTGCTGCACCGCACCGTCGCCGTCAAGGAGTTGACCGCCGGGCTGTACGTCGCCGAGGCCGACCGCCTCGTCCTGCACGCCCGGACCCAGAAGGAGGCACGCGCGGCGGCCCGCATCACGCACCCCGGCGTCGTCACCGTCCACGACGTCATCGAGTACGACAACCGCCCCTGGATCGTCATGCAGTACGTCGACGGGCCCTCGCTCGCCGACGCGGCCAAGGAGACCGGCGAGATGGCGCCGCGCGAGGCGGCCAGGATCGGCCTCCACGTGCTGAGCGCCCTGCGGGCCGCGCACAGTGCCGGAGTGCTGCACCGGGACGTCAAACCCGGCAACGTCCTGCTCGCCCGCGACGGGCAGGTGCTGCTCACCGACTTCGGGATCGCCGCGATCGAGGGCGACTCCACCATCACCAGGACCGGTGAACTGGTGGGATCCATCGACTACCTGGCGCCCGAACGGGTACGCGGCGGAGACCCGGGCCCGTCCTCCGACCTCTGGTCGCTCGGCGCCACGCTGTACACCGCCGTCGAGGGGCGCTCCCCGTTCCGCCGTACGTCTCCGATCTCCACGATGCAGGCCGTCGTCACGGAGGAGGCGCCCGAGGCCAGGAACGCCGGACCGCTGGCCCCCGTGATCACCGCGCTGCTCCGCAAGGACCCCGAGGACCGGCCCTCGGCCGCCGAGACCGAACGGATGCTGCTGGACGCCATGGAGGGCCGGAAGCCCCGTGCCGCCCAGGAGTTCGTCCCGACCCAGCGGGTCAGCGAGGAAGCCCTGCGCGGACTCCCGCCCCAGGACGGTGCCACCGGCCGGCTGCCCGAGGGGGGCGTGCCTCCCGGCACTCCGCACACCCTGTCCGCCCCGGTCCCCGGCCACAGCCCGGCCCCGCTCCCCGGGCCCGTCTCCGCGCCGGTGACCCGGCGCGGAGGGGCCCGGTGGCGCACCACGCTCGTGGTCATCGCCGCGGCCGCCGTGCTCGGCGGGGCGGCCGGCCTGGCGGCGATGAAGTACGGAGACGGGGACGGCGACGGGGGTTCCGCGGGCAAGAGCGGCTCCCAGGGGGTCGGCACCGCACCGAGGTCCGCCCCGCCCAAGCCCTCGGACCGCGCGACCCCCTCGGCGAAGCCGCTGAAGGAGATACCCGACGGCTGGGAGCGGGTCAACGATCCGGAAGGCTTCAGCCTGCTCGTACCGCAGGGGTGGACGCGCCGCACGGACGGCAGTCAGATCGACTACACGCCGGACAACGGGGCGCACCGCATCCGGATCAGCGTCGACCCGGCACCGGACTTCGAGAACTCGTACAGGCACATGCTGAACCTGGAGAAGGATCTCTCCCGGCGGCTGCCCGGTTACGAGCGGATCACCCTGGAATCCAACACCTACCGTGACCGGCCGGGTTCCCTCTGGGAGTTCACCTGGGTCGAGTCCAAGGAACATCCCGGCCCGCGCTACGGCATCGACCAGATGTACTACGGCGAGACGAACGGTCCCGAGTACGCGCTGTACATGACCGCGCCGGAGGCGGACCGGGAGACCAGCCGGGAGCAGTTCGAGATCATGCTGCGCAGCTGGCGGGCTCCCCGGACGACGGACTGACCGAGCGCTGTCGGGTGCATAGGCACTGATCAGCGGTTATGTGGCCAGCGATCACTGGCGAGTTTGCGGAGGGGGCGGCCGTCGGCTTGTGGGGAGTGTGAAAACCTATTACCCACGGGTACCCAAAGTGTGCGGGTGGACATACTCTCGGCCTCATGACGGACTCGCAGGCTCCTGTTGCCCCCCTCGGTACGAACCCCGTCGCGGCCGCTCCCGCGGGCGCGCGCACGGCCGCCGATGTGGTCACCCCAGAGGTGGTCGCCCAGCTGACGCGCGGGGTGGTCGGCTCCGGCCGTACGGCCAACCACACCCCCTTCACCGGGGAGAAGCTGGCGGACCTGCCCGAGTCCACCCCCGAGGACGTGGCGACCGCCTTCGAGCGCGCCCGCGCCGCCCAGCCCGCCTGGGCCGCGACCCCCGTACGGGCGAGGGCCGCCGTCCTGCTCCGCTTCCACGACCTCGTGCTCAGCCGCCAGTCCGAGGTTCTCGACCTCATCCAGCTGGAGACCGGCAAGGCCCGTCTGCACGCCCACGAGGAGGTGCAGGCCGTCGCCGTCGCCGCCCGGCACTACGGCCGCAAGGCGTCCTCGTACCTGCGGGCGAAGCGGCACACCGGCGTCGTACCGACCCTCACCAAGGTCACCGAGCTGCGCCAGCCGCGCGGGGTCATCGGCCAGATCGCCCCGTGGAACTACCCGTTCGAGCTGTCCGTGGGCGACGCCCTGCCCGCGTTCGTCTCCGGCAACGCCGTGGTGATGAAGCCCGACACGGAGACCGCGCTGACCGCGCTGTGGGCCCGTGACCTGCTCATCGAGGCGGGGCTGCCCGCCGAGGTCTTCCAGATCGTCCTCGGTGAGGGCCCGGTCGTCGGCCCCGAGGTCGTCAGCCGTGCCGACTACGTCTCCTTCACCGGCTCCACCCGCACCGGCCGCGAGGTCGCCCGGGGCGCCGCCGCCCGCCTGGTCGGCGTCTCCCTGGAGCTCGGCGGCAAGAACGCCATGCTGGTCCTGGCGGACGCCGATGTGGAGAAGGCCGCGGCGGGCGCCGTGCGGGCCTGCTTCTCCTCCGCCGGACAGCTCTGCATCTCCATCGAGCGGCTGTACGTCCACGAGTCGGTCGCCGACGACTTCGTGGCCCGGTTCGCCGCCCGTACGAAGGCCATGCGGCTCGGCAGCTCCCTCGCGTACGGCGCCGACATGGGCTCCCTCGTCGGTGAGCGGCAGCTGGAGACCGTCACCCGGCATGTCGCCGAAGCGGTCGAGAAGGGCGCCACCCTCGTCGCGGGCGGTGTCGCCCGGCCCGACATCGGCCCGCTGTTCTACGAGCCGACCATCCTGGACGGCGTCGAGGCGCCGATGGCCGTCTGCACCGAGGAGACCTTCGGGCCGGTCGTCTCCATCTACCGGTTCAGCGACGAGGACGAGGTCATCGGCCTCGCCAACGCCACTCCGTACGGTCTCAATTCGAGTGTCTGGACCAAGGACGGCAGGCGTGGCCACAAGGTGGCCGCGCGGCTGCGGACCGGCACGGTCAACATCAACGAGGGGTACGCCCCCGCGTACGGCAGCGTGCAGTCCCCGATGGGCGGCATGAAGGATTCCGGTCTCGGCCGGCGGCACGGCTCCGAGGGCATCCTCAAGTACACCGAGGCCCAGACGGTCGCCCAGCAGCGGCTGATTCCGCTCGCCCCGTCCTTCGGGATGGACGACGAGAAGTACGCGGCGTTCATGAGCCGCAGCCTGAAGGCGATGAAGGCGTTCCGCCTGCGCTGACCCGCGGCCCCACAGCCCCGTCGCCCCACAGGCCCGCAGCCCACAGGCCCGCAGCCCGCGGTCCCGTAACCCCACCGCCCCGTACCCCGGCGATCGCGCGTCCGCCGCGGCACTTCTGTCCTTTTCGTACCGAGGAGAGCCATGTCCCAGGACAGCCCTGCCCAGAATCGGCCCGTGAACCCGGTGCCGGCCGAGGACGACGCGGCGTACGACTACGACGTCCTCGTCGTGGGCTCGGGCTTCGGCGGTGCGGTGTCGGCGCTGCGGCTGACGGAGAAGGGGTACCGGGTCGGGGTCCTGGAAGCGGGCCGCCGCTTCACTCCCGGCACCCTCCCCAAGAACTCCTGGGACCTCAGGAACTACCTCTGGGCCCCGGCGCTCGGCCTCTTCGGCATCCAGCGCGTGCACCTGCTCGGCAACGTGATGGTGCTGGCCGGCGCGGGCGTCGGCGGCGGCTCGCTGAACTACGCCAACACGCTGTACGTACCGCCCGCGCCGTTCTTCGAGGACCGCCAGTGGGCCGGGATCACCGACTGGCAGGACGAGCTGAAGCCGTACTACGACCAGGCCGAACGGATGCTGGGGGTCCGGCTCAACCCGACCATGACCCCCTCCGACATCCACCTCAAGGCCGCCGCGCAGGCCATGGGCGTCGGCGACACCTTCCACCTCGCCCCGGTCGGCGTCTTCTTCGGCGACGGCAAGGACTCCGACGGTACGGCGAGGGCGAAGCCCGGCGGGACGGTCGCCGACCCGTACTTCGGGGGCGCAGGCCCCGCCCGCAAGGCCTGCACCGAGTGCGGGGAGTGCATGACCGGCTGCCGCCACGGCGCGAAGAACACGCTCAACGAGAACTACCTGTACCTCGCGGAGAAGGCCGGAGCGGTCATCCACCCGATGACCTCCGTGGTCGCGGTCACCGACGACCCCGAGGGCGGCTACCGCGTCACGACCGTCCCGACCGACCGGCGGAGGAAGGCGAGGCCCACCCGGCTGCGCGCCCGCCAGGTGGTCGTCGCGGCGGGCACGTACGGCACCCAGACCCTGCTGCACACCATGAAGGACCGGGGACTGCTGCCCCGGATCCCGGCACGCCTCGGCGAACTGACCCGGACCAACTCCGAGGCCCTGGTCGGCTCGCAGACCAGCGACCGCCGCTACCGCAGGAAGCACGGCGCCAAGAAGGCCGACTTCACCCGGGGCGTCGCCATCACCTCCTCGATCCACCCGGACGCCGACACGCACATCGAGCCCGTCCGCTACGGCAAGGGCTCCAACGCCATGGGCGCCATGTCCATCCTCCAGGTGCCCTACGGCGGCCGCCGGGTACTGGGCTGGCTGGGCAATGTGGTCAGGCACCCCACGCTCGCCGCGCGTTCGCTCTCCAACCGCCACTGGTCCGAGCGCACCATCATCGGTCTCGTCATGCAGTCGCTGGACAACTCCCTGACCACGTACCGCAAGCCCGGCGGGCTCGGCAAGGGCCTGCTCACCGCCCGGCAGGGGCACGGGGCGCCCAACCCGACGCAGATCGCCGAGGCGACCCGCAGCGCCACGCTGCTCGCCGAGGAGATCAACGGCTTCGCCGGCTCCAACGTGGGGGAGCTGATGGGGACCCCGCTCACCGCGCACTTCCTGGGCGGGTGCCCGATCGGGGCGAGTGCCGAGGACGGGGTCATCGACGCGTACCACCGGCTGTACGGCCACCCGGGAATCTCCGTCGTCGACGGCTCCGCGGTCTCCGCCAACCTCGGCGTCAACCCCTCCCTGACCATCACGGCGCAGGCGGAGCGGGCCATGTCCTTCTGGCCCAACAAGGGGGCCAAGGACCCCCGGCCCGCGCAGGGCGCCGCCTACGAGCGGCTGGCCGCGGTGGAACCACAGGCACCGGCGGTGCCGAAGGAGGCGTTCGGGGCGCTGAAGCTGCCGTTCCTGGGCATGCCCACCGTGCCGCCGAAGGGGAGCGCGGTCCCGTCGCAGGGGGAAGCCGCGGTCCGGGCGGACGGGGACGCCGTGCCCAATCCGTGATCTTGGCGAGGGCAACTCTTCGGACGGCTGCGTGGTCGAACCGGTACTGCCTCACAGCAGTCACACAGCTCTGTCGAGTCCCATGAGGTCCGCGATGACACGCCTTTCCCCGAGAACCGCGCTGCGCCGTACCGCGGGCGGTCTCGCCGTCGTCGGCCTGCTGGCCGCCGGTCCGCTCTCCGCCGGCGCGTTCGCGGCGGCCGCACCGGTGAAGGCGGCGGACCCCGTCTTCACGCTGGGCGGCCCCGCGCAGACCGGCCTGTACCCCTACCCGGCGAGCGGTTCGCCGCGGAAGTCCACCATCGGGATCACCGTCAGCAATCCGGCCGAGGACGGGGGGACGGGCGACTACCGGGGCGAGGTCACGTACACCTTCGACCTGTCCGGCGTCGCGGGCGTCGCCGACGTCGCCTTCGACGGCGAGGCGGGCGCGGAGTGCGCGGTCACCGGAGCCACGGCGGTCTGCCACGACGACAGTGTGTGGGCGGGTCTCAGCCTGCTCACCGACCTGAAGGTCGGAGCGGCCAAGGGCAGCGAGGAGGGCGACTCGGGCACCATCAAGGTGACCGGAGCGGCCGGGGGCGCAACCTTCACCCCGTTCACCACCAGGGTCACGGTCGGCGGGCCCGACCTCGTGATGAAGCAGCTCCCGTTCGACCAGGAGCCCGCCCCGGGCGACACGCAGAAGGCCCCGATCACCTTCACCAACAACGGCACCCGGGCCGCCGACGGGGTCCTGCTCACCCTGATGTACTCGCGCGGACTGGACCTCCCCCAGCGCTACTCCAACTGCGAGTACCTGGAGAACAGCGTCCCGGGGATGGGCGACTTCGCCTGGTCCACCGCGCTCTGCTCCATCGAGGGAGAGTTCGAGGCGGGTGGGACGTACACGCTGGCGACGCCGCTCACCGTCAGGACCACCGAGCGCGCGTACTACGACACCTTCATCTACCGCATCCACGAGGACGGCGCCGCCCAGCGCGCCGCCCAGCGCGCGGGCGCGAGCTTCGACCGGGGGACCGGCCCGGCCCTCACCCTGAAGAAGGTGCCGGCCGCCCGCGGGCTGGACCTCAACCCCCGGGACAACCAGCAGGAGGCCGACTTCCGTACGAAGAACACGGCCGACTTCGTGGCGTACGGGGACAAGGCGTCCGGCGCCGAGGGCGACACCGTGAAGGCCGGCATCGGCTTCCGCAACAAGGGCCCGGCCTGGATCGGCTACATCCGCTCCGGCGAGGACGTCGCCACGGTCGACTTCACCGTTCCCCAGGGGGCGAGTGTCACGGCCAAGCCCGACTCCTGCCGGGGCGTCTCGGCCGGCGGGAACCAGCGCGACGAGCAGCTCGGCGCCCCGCGCTACGTCTGTGACACCTCGATGACCGTCCGCGAGGACGCGGAGGTCACCCTGCCCTTCGAGCTGAAGATCAACGAGAAGCTGATCGGCGCCTCCGGCAAGGTCACCGTCCGCAGCACCTTCCTCTCGGACCCCGCGCTGCCCTTCGACCCGGAGCCGGCCAACAACTCCGCGCTCCTGGTGCTGAACGGTGAGGACTCCGGTTCCGAGGACTCCGGCGGTACGTCGGAGGGCTCCGAGGGCTCCACGACGGGCAGCACCGGAGGCTCGGCGTCCGGCACCTCCGGCGGGGCGTCCACCTCCGGTACGCCGGGCAGCGGCGGTACCTCGGGCACCTCGGGCTCCACGTCCGGGAGCACCGGTGCGGCCGGCGGCGGCAGCCTCGCCTCCACCGGCTCCGTCGCGCTCCTGGCGTCCGGCGCCGCCGCCGTCGCGCTGGCCGCGGGCGGGGTGCTGTACGCGACGACCCGGCGCCGCGTCCGGCAGGACTGACACCGGCACCGGACGCCCGGCATCCGGCACCCGGCAAGCACCGAGGGCCCCGCGGACCAGGAACGGTCCACGGGGCCCTCGGCTGTCGGCACCGGCGTTCAGGGCAGCGCGCGCCGGTGCCGTGGCGGCGCCGGGGGGTGCGCCGCTGGAGGAGGGTCCGTACCGGGCCGGCTCCCCGGCGCACCGGGGGCGTGGGCCCGTCGCACGCCCCCGCGGAGGCCGATGGCGAAGAGCTGCGGGCGGGTCGGGCCGTGGGGCGGGGAGAGCCGGGGCCGAGAAGAGCTGTGGGGCGAAATGACGCGGGAGGGGGGCGGACGGGGACGGGACCCCTTCGCATCGTGGTCGAAGGACTGCGCGCGGCGCAACCGTTCCGACCGGATGCGGTCGTCCCCGGGCGTCCCCGGGGCCGACCGCACATGGGGTGACCGGGCTGCTGTCCCCTGCCGACCGGTCACGTGCGCCGGAACGCGGTCCCACGACGTACCTGCAGTACGTCACACGTCCCGACGGAGCCACGCGTGGTTTCCTACCGATGCCGCCCCTGGCTGGCACGGACACCCGGACCAACGAAGCCGCTGTGGTCCCGGTCACGCGCCGTACGGGTGAGACCGGGACCGAACGCAGATACGGCCGTACAGCCGGGCAGGGGCGCACGGGGTCACACCCGGCCGCGGCACAGCTCCAGCAGCGTCATCGCGAGCGAGGTGCCGGGCCTGCCCAGCGCGTCGCGGAAGTGGGCGAGGACGTCCATCTCCCGGGAGAGGTTCACCCGGCGCCCTCCCGAGGTGATCCTGGCCTCCTGGATCACCGCCGAGACGGCCATCCGTTCCTGCACGAGGCCGATGATCCGGTCGTCGAGGACATCGATGCGCGCACGGGCGTCCCCGATCAGTGACGCGGCCTCGTCGGTGTGCGCGCCGGTCTGCTCGGTGAGGGTCTTCGTGGGGGCGGTGCCGCTGCTCATGGTGTGACTCCTGGTGGGGTGAGGCCCCCGGAGCGTCAGGCCCACGACGCAGAGCGCCCCGGGCCTGTCGGCCCGGGGCGCCTGGAACGTTGCTTGTCAGTTGCTCAAGCAGCACGACCATGGCAGCCGGCGGGCCGGATGCCATAGGTAAAGACGAAGGTCGTGTGCTGACGCATGGGGACAGTATGGCCCCGGCCCCGGCGTCCCACCAACGCCGGGCCCGGATCGTGAGACGCGCACGGCCGGTAGAATCGACAAAACAGACCCCTCATCACCGCCGGAAGGCCGCCCCCGTGCCAGCAGCACCCCCCGCCGCCCCCGACACCACGGCCGACGTGGTCCTCGTTGTCGACTTCGGCGCGCAGTACGCCCAGCTCATCGCCCGCCGTGTCCGTGAGGCCCGGGTCTACAGCGAGATCGTCCCGTCCACCATGCCGGTGGCCGAGATGCTGGCCAGGAACCCCCGCGCGATCATCCTGTCCGGCGGCCCGTCCTCGGTGTACGCACAGGGCGCGCCCACCCTCGACCGCGCGCTGTTCGAGGCCGGGGTCCCGGTGTTCGGCATGTGCTACGGCTTCCAGCTGATGGCCACCACGCTCGGCGGCACCGTCGACGACAACGGTGCCCGTGAGTACGGCCGCACCGGCCTCACCGTCTCCAAGACCGGCTCCACGCTCTTCGAGGGCACGCCCGCCGAGCAGTCGGTGTGGATGTCGCACGGCGACGCCTGTTCCGCCGCGCCCGAGGGCTTCACCGTCACCGCGTCCACCGACGTCGTACCGGTCGCCGCCTTCGAGAACGACGAGAAGAAGCTCTACGGCGTCCAGTACCACCCGGAGGTCCTGCACTCCACGCACGGCCAGCAGGTCCTGGAGCACTTCCTCTACCGCGGCGCGGGCATCGAGCCCAACTGGACGACGACCAATGTCGTCGAGGAGCAGGTCGCGCTCATCCGTGAGCAGGTCGGCACCAAGCGCGCCATCTGCGGGCTGTCCGGCGGTGTGGACTCCGCGGTCGCCGCGGCCCTCGTGCAGAAGGCCATCGGCTCCCAGCTGACCTGTGTCTACGTCGACCACGGGCTGATGCGCAAGGGCGAGACCGAGCAGGTCGAGAAGGACTTCGTCGCCGCCACGGGCGTCACGCTCAAGGTCGTCGACGCCGAGAAGCGCTTCCTCGACGCCCTCGCCGGGGTCTCCGACCCGGAGCAGAAGCGGAAGATCATCGGCCGCGAGTTCATCCGCGTCTTCGAGCAGGCCCAGGCCGAGCTCGTCGCGGAGGCCGGTGCGGCGGGCGAGGATGTCGCCTTCCTCGTCCAGGGCACCCTCTACCCGGACGTCGTCGAGTCCGGCGGCGGCACCGGCACCGCCAACATCAAGTCCCACCACAATGTGGGCGGCCTCCCCGACGACATCGAGTTCCAGCTCGTCGAGCCGCTGCGCCAGCTGTTCAAGGACGAGGTCCGGATGGTCGGCCAGGAGCTCGGCCTGCCCGAGGAGATCGTCCAGCGCCAGCCGTTCCCCGGCCCGGGGCTCGGCATCCGCATCGTCGGCGAGGTCACCAAGGACCGGCTCGACCTGCTGCGCGAGGCCGACGCCATCGCCCGCGAGGAGCTGACCGCAGCCGGCCTGGACCGCGACATCTGGCAGTGCCCGGTGGTCCTCCTGGCCGACGTCCGCTCGGTCGGCGTCCAGGGCGACGGCCGTACCTACGGCCACCCGATCGTGCTGCGTCCGGTCTCCTCCGAGGACGCCATGACGGCCGACTGGTCGCGCCTGCCGTACGAGACGCTGGCGAAGATCTCCACCCGCATCACCAACGAGGTCGCCGACGTCAACCGCGTCGTCCTCGATGTGACGAGCAAGCCGCCGGGCACCATCGAGTGGGAGTAGTCCCTCCCGCCGGCCCACGACCGATGCCGCCGCCCGCACGTCCGGGCGGCGGCATCGCCGTGTCCGCCGCCGGGCGGCGGCGCCGTCGTACCCGCCGGGCGCGGTAATTCGGTGGCGTGCCCGCCCGGCCCGTGCGAGGCTGCGCGACCATGTCCGCCGAAGAGATCCGCCCGCTCATTTCCGCCCCGCACAACCACCGTCTGACCTGGAACACCCCACTCTCCGAAGAACACGCGGCCCAGCTGATCGCGGCCTGCGCGACGGAGCCCGGGGCACGGATCGCTGACTTCGGCGCCGGCTGGGGCGAGCTGCTGATGCGCCTGGTGGAGTCGGCGCCCGGATCCACCGGGGACGCCGTCGAGACCGACCCGGACGCCGTGGCGCGCGGGCTCCGGCTGGCCGAGGAGCGGGGCCTCGCGGAGCGCGTGCGGTTCCACGGCGTACCCGCCGCCGAGTGGGCCGGGGCGGACTACGACCTCGCCGTCTCGATCGGCTCGTCGCACGCCTGGCCCGGCTCGACGGCACAGGCGCTGAAGGCCCTGCGGGCGGCCGTGCGGCCCGGCGGGCGGGTCCTGTTCGGCGACGGGATCTGGCTGCGCGAGCCGACCCCGGCCGCGCTCGACGGGATCGGGGCGGAGCCGGGCGACTTCGGATCGCTGCTCGAACTGATCCGGCTGGCGGAGAGTGCCGGGCTGCGCGCCCTCCAGGTCACCGTCGCCGACGAGCGCGAATGGGACGTCTTCGAGTCCAACGGCCCGATCGGGCGGGGCCAGCGCTGGGCACTGGAGAACCCCGGGCACCCGCTGTACGACGAGGTGATGGCCGAGGTCGACGCCCGCCGCACCGGCTACTACGGCGGCTACCGCTCGCAGTTCAGCCTCGCCTACCTCGTCCTCAGCGCCTGACTCGGTCCGCGATCGCACTGGCCACCTGTGGCAACCGGCGGTAACTTCCGATCCCGTACGCCGCCCGGGAGCCCCGAGGAGCCGCCATGTCCGAGCCCACCGCCCTGCCGTCCGCCGCACCGGAGCCGATACCCGTCGAGCAGCTGCGGTTCGCGATGCCGCCGGTGCACACGTCGCCGGGCGAGGAGCGCGCGTACCGCCGGGAGCGGCTGGCGGGGGCGCTGCGGCTCTTCGGGCAGCAGGGGTACGAGGACGGCGTCTCCGGGCACATCACCGCCCGGGACCCGGAGCTCACGGACTGCTTCTGGGTCAATCCGTTCGGGGCGCCCTTCGAGGACATCGCCCCGCAGGACCTGATCCTGGTCAACGGGGACGGGCAGGTCGTCCAGGGGCGGTTCCACGTCAACCAGGCGGCCTTCGCCGTACACGCGCAGGTGCACCGGGCCCGCCCGGACGTCGTGGCCGTCGCGCACACCCACTCCCTGCACGGGCGGGCCCTGTCCGCGCTGGGCGAGCTGATCGAGCCGATCACCCAGGAATCCTGTGCCTTCTTCGAGGACCACGCCCTGTACGACAGCTACACCGGGGTCGTCGTGAACGAGGAGGAGGGCCGCCGCATCGCCGCCGCGCTCGGCCCCCGCAAGGCGGTCATCCTGCGCAACCACGGGCTGCTGACCGTCGGGGACTCGGTGGACGCGGCGGCCTGGTGGTTCCTCACGATGGAACGCTCCTGCCAGGTGCAGCTGATGGCACGGGCCGCCGGGAAGCCCGTCCTGATCCAGCACCGGGACGCGGTCACGACCCGCGAGCAGCTCGGCAGCGACCTGGTGGCGTGGATCAACTACCAGCCACTGTGGCAGCGGATCAGTCGCACATTCTGACGACACGCGCCCCCGCCCCGCCCCGATGCGGTCCGTGGTCCTCCCGTACGGCACAATTCGCAGAAATCACAGGTGAGTTGGCTGTACCGGGGCGGGAAAGGGCGGAATTCTCCGTGGCGTTGGACGAGGCGAGGGCGAGCAGCACGCACGGCGGAGGCTGTACGTGCGGCGACTGCCCGCACGGAGCACGCGAAGGACACCGGCGAGCGGTGGCCGCCTTCCTCGCCAAACGCGACGAACTGGCGGCGGGCAAGGGCCTGCCCGCGGGCGTCGCCCGGTCGGCCTCGGCCTCCCGGCAGTGGGTCTCCGACGAGCTGACCGAGTCGGCCCGCGCGGTGGCCGCCCGCGGCCGTGAGGCGGGTGACGCCTGGCTCCACCAGGTGTGGCAGCGCACCCTGTTCGTGGTCTGGGGAGGCGTCGTCGCGCTGGTCATCGGCGAGTGCGTCACCGCCATCGGCGCGGGCTGGTCCACCGCTCGCACCGCGGGGCTGATCGCCGGGCTGGTCACCGCGGTCCTGCTGACCGGTGCCGCCCGCCTCCACCGGGCCCGCGGCGGCCTGCTCGCCCCGCTCATCGGGGAGGACAACCGGCTCTCCACCTCACGGACGGTCGCCGCGGTCTGGGTGCTGCTGGCCGTGTTCTCCGTGCTCGTACTCGCCCTCCAGCTGGCGGGCGCGTCCGACCACCGCGACCGCGACGCCCTGATCGAGGGACTGGACCTGGTGCGCTCCGCCGGAGTGCTCACGGTGCTGGCGCTGGTCTGCGCCGTGGCCGTCGTCGTACGCCGCGTGGTGACCGTACGGGTGCTGGCGCAGCGGCTCCAGAAGCTGCGCGCCGACCGGCCGCGCGCCGCCGATCTGCTGACCGACGACTCGGGGCGCGGCAGCTTCACCGATGTGCAGTACGTGCTGGTGAGCGCCGTCGCCGTGCTGTTCGCGGCGGTCCGGCTGGCCCGCCGCCCCGAGCAGCTGCCCGACCTGCCGTGGGGTCTGGCGCTCCTGGTGGTGGTGTCCGCGGCGACCTACTTCGCCGGGAAGTACGCGGAGGGCGGCCGTCCGGTCGTCCTGTCCGTCGTCCGGGCGCGGGAGGCCGGGGACCTGGACGCCCCGATCCGTACCGGGGACGACATCGAGATCCGGGGCGCGGGCTTCGTGCCGCCCGGTGCCGGCAGTCCCGACCGGCTGGCGCGGCTGGTCGTCAGGATCGGCCGTGTCCATGTCCATGTCCCGCTGATCCCGGTCGCCGGAGGCTTCGCCAATCCGGCCGACACGGTGCTCACCGTGCCCGTGCCGGTGGAGGTCGAACCGGGCGTCGTGGATGTGCAGGTCGTCACGGCCGCCGGGGTGGAGACCAACCGCTGCCCCATCGAGGTCACCGACTGAGGTCACCGGCCCGGGACCGCCCCGGACCGTTGCCGGGCAGCTCTGGACCGTCGGCGGGCCCTCTCCGGGCCGTCTGCGGCAGGCACGTCCGCCGATTGAACCGCAGCCCTGGTGAGCGGCGCGTTTCCGGCGTACGTATGGTCGGGTGACGGGTAATCGGAGAGTGGGGCATTGATGCGTGGCTACGGCGGTAATACGTACCTTCTGAACGAGCCGAGGCCCCTGCGCGAGCGGGCACGGGAGTACGCCCTGCTGCCGCTGCGGGTCTTCCTCGGCGTCACCTTCGTCTACGCGGGGCTCGACAAGCTGACGGACAGCTCGTTCATGTCCGCGAACGGCGCCGGGTCCATCGGCGAGATGATGCGCGCGGTGCGCGACTCCGCCGCGATCCCGGGCATGGTCGACCTGGCGCTGAAGAGCCCCGAGGGCTTCGGCTACGCCATCGCGATCGGCGAACTGGCCGTCGGCCTCGGCACCCTCATCGGTCTCTGGGCCCGGCTCGCCGCGCTGGGCGGCGCGCTGATCTCGCTGAGCCTGTGGCTCACCGTGAGCTGGCAGACCACCCCGTACTACTACGGCAACGACCTGATCTATCTGATGGCCTGGCTGCCGCTCGTGCTCGCCGGCGCGTCCGTCCTCTCCGCGGACAGCTTCCGGGCATCCCTGCGCCGCCGGAACATGTAGGCCACCCAGGTCACGGTGGCGGCCAGCCACAGGCCGCCGAAGAACAACGGGAAGAAGAAGGTCCAGGGGACGTTCCACGCCCCCGCCGCGTCGCCCGCGTAACCGGCGGCCAGGCCGAGCATCGCCAGGCCCGCCACCGCGCGGCCGGGCCGGAACTCATGAATCAGCACGGGTTACCTCCACCTGTCCGATGCCCACTTCCAGTCGCAGTTCGACCGTGCCGGCCGGCCCGCTGCCCTTGGGCGGGGCGTACGTGCGCTCGGTCTTCAGGTCGTTGGCGATGCGCACGCCCTGGCGCGGCCCGGCCTTCAGCACCCGGATGTCCCCGAGGCCCGCCTCCGCGTACACCTTCAGCGTCACCGCCTCGGGCACGACCACGGCGGCCCGGCCCGCCCCGACCTCCAGCCGGGTGCGCACGGTCCCGCCCGCGGGGACCGCGACCCCGGACAGGTCGAGCCTCGCGTCCCCGGTGCCCAGTTCGTAGCGCGGCTGGACCGCGGCGACCGAGGCCGGCCGCCACTCCTTGCGGATCCAGTCCGTGCTGATGTCCTTGGGCAGCGTCGCGGCGCCCGCCAGCAGCACCGCCGTGATCATCGCCATCATGATCGTGCCGAAGCCGGTCCGGCCGAGGAACGAGGCGATGACCAGGCCGAGGCCGAACACCGCGAGCGCGGCGGCCAGCCCGATCTGCAGACACGTCCCCAGCGGGTGGTTCTCCCAGCTCAGCCCGGTGCCCAGCCCCCCGGCGACCAGGGCGAGGAGGAACACGAGACCGCCGATCGAACGCGGGCCGCGGCTGCCGCCCGTGGCCCGCGCCGGCGGCCGGAACGGAGCGTCCGCGGTCGCCCCGCGCGGACTCGCCGCCGAGGAGGAGAGGCTGGTGTCCGCCGGACCCCACAGATAGCCCGGCCCCACCGGACCCGAGGTGCCGTCCTTGATGATCGGATCCCGCCACCAGGACGGGCTGCCCGGTGTCGGCGGCGCCTTCACCTCCGGCGGCGCAGTACCGAGGCCACCGGTGTGCGGGGCCCCCGCCGCGCTCTGCGCCCCCGTCGCGTCGAGCGGGTCCTCCGGAGCCACGGTCCTGCGGTGCTGCGTCCACACGGAGAAGCCGACCACCGCCAGCGAGAGCATCGAGGCGAACGCCAGGACGCCGCCGTTGCCCAGCATCGACAGGAACAGCCCGCAGCCGATCAGCGCCAGCATCAGGGCGACCAGCGACGCGCCCTCGACCCGGCCCGACAGCAGCCTGCGCGCCTCGTTCTCCTCCTCGCCCTCCACGGGGAGCAGCAGCCAGGCGAAGCCGTAGAAGATCAGGCCGATCCCGCCCGTCACCGCGAGCACCCCGAGCACGATCCGGAAGATCACCGGGTCCACGTCGCAATAGCGCCCCAGGCCGCCGCAGACCCCCGCCACCACCTTCTGCCGCGGGCTGCGGCGCAGCTGCGGTTTGGGTTCGGCCGGGGGCGCGGCGCCGGGGCCGGCGTCCTGAGGAGCGGTCATGAGTCCATGGTGACCGCCCGGACCTCCCGGCGGCACCCGCCGCGACCCTGGCCGATCCCTGATTTTGGCCCCCGGGTCCCCTGAGGGGCGGCGGCCCGGGGCGGGCATCAGGGTCGACTGGGGGGCGACCCTGATGCCGCGCCCGTCGCGTACGTGTGACGATCGGTGCATGCCGACCGCCACCACCCGAGCCGCCAGCTCCCTCGTGTCCGACCCGGAGGAGCCGCCGCCGCGCAAGCTGTACCGCAGCGCCGACGGGCGGCTGCTCGGCGGTGTCGCCCGCGGGCTCGCCGGGCACCTCGGGCTGCCCGTCGCCTGGGTGCGGTTCGTCTTCCTCGGGCTGTTCTTCGCGGACGGCCTCGGCGCCCTGCTGTACGCGGTGTTCTGGATCGTCGTCCCGCTCGGCGTCGGCGGGATCGAGGCACCGCGCTCGGTCTTCGAGACGGCCCCCGACGGCCGGCGCCGTCTCCGCAAGCCCGACAAGGGCCAGGTCTTCGCCCTGGTCGCGCTCCTCATCGGCGCCATGATCTTCGTCGGCAATGTCGACATGGGCAGCAAGGCCGACCGCTACATCTGGCCCACGCTGCTGATCGGCGCCGGCTCCGTCCTGGTGTGGCGGCAGGCCGACAACGCCCGGCGCGCCCGCTGGATGGAGGTCGGCCGCAGCCGCCGTGTGCTGCAACTGGCCCGCGGGCTCGCCGGAGTCGCCCTCGTCGGCCTCGGCCTCGCCGTCTTCCTCGTGGTCCGCGGCTCGGCGGCCCAGCTCGGCAACGTCCTGACCGCCGCCATCGCCGTACTGACCGGGATCGCCCTGCTGGCGGGCCCCTACCTGGTGCGGATGACCCAGGACCTCTCCGAGGAACGGCTGATGCGCATCCGGGCCCAGGAGCGTGCCGAGGTCGCCGCCCATGTCCACGACTCCGTCCTGCACACCCTCACCCTGATCCAGCGCAACGCGGACGACGGCGGCGAGGTCCGCAGACTGGCCCGCGCCCAGGAGCGCGAGCTGCGCAACTGGCTGTACAACCCCGAGGGCACCGGCAAGGACGAGGACGACGAGCCCGAGAACCTCGCCGAAGCGGTCAAGCGCGCCGCCGCCGAGGTCGAGGACAAGCACGGCGTACCGCTGGAGGTCGTCGTCGTCGGAGACTGCCCCCTCGACGAGCGGCTGACCGCCCAGATGCAGGCCGCGCGCGAGGCAATGGTCAACGCCGCCAAGTACGGTGGCGAGGGCGGCGCCGTCCAGGTCTACGCGGAGGTCGAGGGCCGCACGGTCTTCGTCTCCGTACGCGACCGGGGTCCGGGATTCGACCTGGACTCCGTGCCGGGGGACAGGATGGGCGTACGAGAATCAATCATCGGCCGGATGCAGCGCAACGGCGGTACGGCCCGGCTGCGTTCGGTGCCCGGCGGGGGCACGGAGGTCGAGCTGGAGATGGAAAGGGCGAGCGAATGACCGAGAACACCGAAGCCACCGGGGGCCCGGAGCGGCGGGTACGGGTCGTGCTCGTCGACGACCACCGGATGTTCCGCACCGGGGTCCAGGCGGAGATCGGCCGCACCGAGGAGACCGGGGTCGAGGTCGTCGGTGAGGCCGCCGACGTCGACCAGGCGGTCACCGTCATCACGGCGACCCGCCCCGAGGTCGTCCTCCTCGATGTCCATCTGCCGGGCGGCGGCGGTGTCGAGGTGCTGCGCCGCTGCGCCTCGATGATGTCGGCCGCCGAGAACCCGGTGCGCTTCCTCGCGCTGTCCGTCTCGGACGCCGCGGAGGACGTCATCGGGGTCATCCGCGGTGGTGCGCGCGGCTATGTCACCAAGACGATCACCGGTACCGACCTGGTCGACTCGGTCTTCCGGGTGCAGGACGGCGACGCGGTGTTCTCCCCGCGGCTGGCCGGGTTCGTGCTGGACGCCTTCGCCTCGACGGACGCGCCGCCGGTCGACGAGGACATGGACCGGCTGACCCAGCGGGAGCGGGAGGTGCTGCGGCTGATCGCGCGGGGTTACGCGTACAAGGAGATCGCCAAGCAGCTGTTCATCTCGGTGAAGACGGTCGAGTCGCATGTCTCGGCGGTGCTGAGGAAACTCCAGCTCTCCAACCGGCACGAGCTGACCCGGTGGGCGACGGCACGACGGCTGGTCTGAGCGGGGGCGGGCGGGGCGGCGGAGGGTTTGAGCGCCGGCGGGTCCGGGTGCCAGCGGGTCTGAGCGCGGGAGGGGCGGGGCGACGGCTGGTCTGAGCGTCGGCCGGTCCGGGTGCCGACGGGTCCGGGCGCCGGTCGGTCGGGGCGACGGCGGGTCTGAGCGCCGACCAGTAGGTGGGGCGACGGCTGTGCTCGGGGGAGGCCCGGACCGACCACGCCGACCACTCCGCCCCGTGCTGCCGCCCTGTGCCGCCCCCTGTCGTGCCGCCCCCTGTCGTACCGCCCGCCCCGGGTCAGCCTGTGGCCGGGGCGAGCGAGATGTTCAGCTTCTCGCCGATGCGGCGGTAGCCGATGCTCGCGTAGATCCGCTCCACGTCGCTGTCGCCCGGCTCCAGCCAGACGGTCCGGCAGCCCTGGCCGAAGGCCCGCTCCGTCAGCCAGGCCGAGAGCGCGGCGCCGATGCCCCGGCGGCGGAAGGTCTCCGCGACGGTCAGGCCGACCAGTTCGCTGAGACCGTCGACCGCGACGGAGCAGCCGCCCACCCCGGCGGGAGCGGCGTCGAGGGTGGCCAGAGCGACGATCCCGCCATCGGCCGTCGCCGTGCGGAGCCCCTGGGCCATCCCCTCCTCGGGTTCGCCCTCGCCGCCGAAGCCCTGGTGCTGTGTACGGGCGGCATCGGCGAACTCCGCGTCGGTGACCGGCACCGCGATCCGCAGCCCGTCCACCGGCTTCGGCGGGAGCAGCACCTCGGGGGCGCAGGCCAGGAGCGGGGCCCGGTTCTCCACGCCGAACCCGGCGGCCAGCAGCGCCGGTTCGACCGCCGGGGCCCAGTACGGCAGATATTCGAGCCGCGGCATCCGCTCCCGCTCGCGGAACGCCTCGATCAGAGCCGTCACATCCGCCGCGCTCGGCTCCGCGCCCCGGTCGGGGATGGCGTAATTCGCGTACTTCAGCGTCCAGAGCGGGTTGTGCCGCACGGTGAAGGGGCCCACCCGGTAGTGGTCGGGGGAGCGCAGGGCGAGTGTGCGGGCGTACTCCTGGACTTCGACGTCCATCGGTGTACGGGGGGCCATCGGCATACGGGGAGAGTCCTTCGGCGGGTCCGGTGTCGGCGCCGGGAGACTATGCCACCCGGGTCGCTCCCGCGAAAGGCATTTCGTCGAGGGGCGCGATGCGGACCGGTGCGCCGGGGCGCGGTGCGTGGATCATCCGGCCGCCGCCGATGTAGAGCCCGACATGGCTGATCCCGGAGTAGAAGAACACCAGGTCGCCGGGGGCCAGTTCGGAGCGGGAGACGCGCTGTCCGGCGTTGATCTGTGTGTAGGTGGTGCGGGGGAGCGAGACACCGGCCGCGCGCCAGGCGGCCTGGGTGAGCCCGGAGCAGTCGAACGAGGAGGGGCCGGTGGCGCCCCAGACGTACGGCTTGCCGATCGCCCCGTACGCGAAGCCGACGGCCTGGGCGGCACGGGCGTTGGGGGCCGCGGCCGAGCCGCGCGGGAACCCGCGGTCCGCGTGGGAGGCGCCGCCGCCGTGCCGTGCGTCGGCCGCGCGCTCGTAGTCGGCGCGCTGGGCGCCGGTCAGGGTGTCCAGGAGCCGCCGCGCGTCGGACAGTTTGCCGATGATCCGGGCCTTGTGTCTCTTCAGGTCCGCCTGGCGGGCGGCGAGGGTGCCGATCTCCTCCTCGGCCCTCGCCCGGACCCGGGCGACCTCGGTCAGCTGGCGCCGGATCCCGTTGAGCACGGTCGCCCGGCGGTCACCGGCCCGGTCCAGGAACGCGGCACGCTGGAGGTACTGGTCGGGGTCGGAGGAGAGCGCCAGCTGGACGGCCGGGTCGAGCCCGCCGGTGCGGTACTGCGCGGTGGCCAGGGAGCCGAGGTCGTGGCGCGAGGTGTTGAGGCGTTCGGTCCGGCGGGCGGCCTCGTCGCGCAGGGCGTCGACGGCCTTCGCCGTCGCGGCCGCCTTCTCCTTCGCCCCGTTGTACTTCTCGGTGGCGACCTCCGCGTCGTGGTACAGCCGGTCCACCTTGGTCTTGACCTGGGCCGGGGTGGGGCGGGGCTCGGCGTGGGCCGCCCCGGCACCGGCGGCGGTGGTGGCACTCGCCGCCCCGGCGAGTGCCAGGGTGGCCGCGGTGCGGGCAGCAGGGCCGGTGAACAGGCGCTGCTTGGGTTTCCGGTGGGCGGATTTCCGGTGCGCGGCCACGAGGGCTGCATCCTTCCTGTCGGCTGCCCGTCGGGGGCTACCGGCGGGCCCGCGAGGCCCGGAGGGCCGGCCACCACGGGGGGAGCGGCCGACCGCCGGACCTCGCGGCGGGGTGAGCGGGTGCCTCCCGGGAACGGGCGGCGCTGGAGAGCCGATCACCTGGAAGGGACGCTAATCGCGGGGCGCGGAAAAGAGTCGACATGACAGCTATTGCACGCATATGGCGTTTCACTGTGACGGAGTGACCGGAAGTACTGCCTCAAAGTCAGGCAATGCGTGCAGGTTCGGGCGAAATCCGCAAGAACGAGCCAAGAACGCTACACCTGGCTGTCGGGTGGTGCTACGGCCAGGGCCGCGATCCGCCGTTCGGGGCAGGGCCCTAGGCTGCGGAGCCATGGACGTACTCATCAATATCTTCGTCGCCCTGCACATCATCGGCATCGCCTCGCTGCTGGGAGGCTTCCTGACCCAGATGAAGGCGATGGGCGCGGGCACGGCGCGATTCGTTCCGGCCATGCTGCACGGTGCGCTGACCATGCTGGTCACCGGCGTCGCCCTGGTCGGGCTCAACCAGGCCGACGACCAGACCGTGAACAACATCAAGATCGGCGTGAAGCTGCTGATCCTGGTCGTCATCCTCGCGCTCGTCTACATCAAGCGGGACGAGGAGAAGGTCGACAAGGGCGCGTTCGCCGCGGTCGGCGGTCTGACGGTCGCCAACATCTTCATCGCCACACTCTGGACCTGAGCCGCCCGGCCCGGTCCGAAGCGCCCCGGTCCGAAGGCCCCCGGCCCTGAGCTCTACGGTCCGAGGGCCCCCGGCCCTGAATGCCCCGGTCCGAAGCGCCCCGGCCCGTAGCGCCCCAGCCCTGAGCTCTCCGGTCCGAAGCGCCCCGGGACGGCCTTCCACCGGCCGTCCCGGGGCGTCGCGCGGTCAGGCGGGGCGCACGCTGCCGTAGATCGGCATGTAGTAGATCGACTCCTCGCGCACGTTCGCGCCCGGCTTCGGCGCGTGGATCATCATGCCGTCGCCCTTGTAGATGCCGACGTGGCTGATGTCGTCGTAGAAGAAGACCAGGTCCCCGGGGCGCAGATCCGCCGTGGCCACCCGGGTGCCGACCTTCACCTGGTCCCAGGTCGTACGGGGGAGGTCGACCCCGGCCGTCTTCCACGCCGCCTGCGTCAGTCCGGAGCAGTCGTAGGAGGCGGGGCCCGTCGCGCCCCAGACGTACGGCTTGCCGATCTGGCCGCGCGCGAACGCGAGGACCTTCTCCGCCTTGGCGGCGTAGCCGCTGTCCGGTCCGGTGTCCGTCCCGCCGCCGGTCCCGCTCCCGGAGCCCGGATCCTTCGCGGCCTCCTCCTTGGCCTTCTGTTCGGCCTCCGCCTCGGCGGCGGCCTGCCGGCGGGCCAGCTTCTCCGCCTTGATCCTGGCCTCGGCCTTCTTCTCGCGCTCCAGCTCCGCCAGCCGGGCCTTCTCCCGGGCGGTCAGCGTCGACAGCAGGGTGCGCGCCTCGGTCAGCTTGGTCTGCACGTTCTGCTTGCTGGAGCGCAGCGTGGCCTGCGACTCGGTGAGCGTCTCCAGACCCTTCACCGCCTCGGTGCGCTTGACCGCCGCCGCGGACTGCTGCTCGCGGAAGTCGGCGACGGCCTTCTGCTGCTGGCTCGTCATCCGGTCCATCAGCTGGTCCTGGTCGAAGTACGCCTGCGGGTCGTCCGCCAGGAAGAACGTCGCGGTGGGCGCGATGCCGCCGGTGCGGTACTGCGCCGCCGCGTAGTTCCCGAGGGCGCGGCGGGCCTCGTTGACCTTGTCGGCGCGCTCGGCCACATCGTCGAGCAGGGCCTCGACCTTGGCGCGCTGGTTCGCGGAGGCCGTCTTTGCCTCGTTGTACTGCTGGGTCGCGGTGCCCGCCTGCCGGTAGAGGCCGTCGACCTTCTTGCGCACTTCCTCGATCGTGGGCTTGGGTTCCGCGGGCGTGGCCGTCGCGCTCTGGGTGGAGAGCAGCGTGACGGAGGCCAGTGCCGCCGTCGTCAGCCCGACGGCGGGAGTCGTGGTGCGCACCTTCGTACGCGGTCTGCGATGCGAGGCCAAGGCCGGCATCTCCTTCCGTGGACCGCCTGCCGGGTTAGCTGTCGGGTTCGGGCGGAACGGAAGGCTGCCCTACGGCCCCGTGGGGAAGGACCGATTCACCCCGGTACCGCTGGTGGGTCCCCGGTCCCGGGCTGCCGTCGGGCAGTACGGATTCGGCGGGGGCGTCCGCTCGGCGTGGTTCGCCGCAAGGGGGTACGGGGCGCCCGACCGAGCACGCTAGCCACCCGTGGGGCAGCTGTGAAGGTTGATGTTCGATATGCCCGATACATTTTCGTGACCTCGATGATTCGGGTCCGCGGGAAGCGGACACCGCCGCCTTTCCCCTACGCGGCGTGGGCACCCGGTCTCCGTACGTGCCCGCCCGTTCTCCGTGCGTGCCCGCCCGGCCGTCCTCGTACCCGATGCGGCCACGGACTGTCGGTGCGGCGGCCTAGACTCGTCAAGCGATGAGCAGCCTCTTTGACGACAGCTTCCTGACCGGCCTCCAGCACTCGGAGGAAGGGCCCCCGCCGCCTCCCGAGGACCACGCACCCGAAGCGGTGCCGGAGGGTCTCTTCGAGGGCGTCTTCGACGCGCCCCCGCCGCCCCGCGACGGCTATTACCGCGACGGCGCCCCGCGGCCGGTCATCGACGCCGCCGCGCTGCTCGACGGGCTGAACACCGAGCAGCGCGCCGCCGTGGTGCACGCCGGTTCGCCGCTGCTCATCGTCGCCGGGGCCGGCTCGGGCAAGACCCGGGTGCTGACCCACCGGATCGCCCATCTGCTCGCCGAGCGCGGGGTGCACCCCGGCCAGATCCTCGCGATCACCTTCACCAACAAGGCCGCGGGCGAGATGAAGGAGCGTGTCGAGCAGCTCGTCGGCCCGCGCGCCAACGCCATGTGGGTCATGACCTTCCACAGCGCGTGCGTGCGGATCCTGCGCCGCGAGTCGAAGAAGCTCGGCTTCACCTCGTCGTTCTCGATCTACGACGCCGCCGACTCCAAGCGGCTGATGGCCCTGGTCTGCCGCGATCTGGACCTCGATCCCAAGCGCTACCCGCCGAAGTCGTTCACGGCCAAGGTCTCCAACCTGAAGAACGAGCTGATCGACGAGGAGACCTTCGCCGGCCAGGCCGCCGACGGTTTCGAGAAGACGCTGGCCCAGGCGTACGCGCTGTACCAGGCACGGCTGCGCGAGGCCAACGCCCTGGACTTCGACGACATCATCATGACGACGGTCCATCTGCTCCAGGCCTTCCCCGATGTCGCCGAGCACTACCGCCGCCGCTTCCGCCATGTCCTGGTCGACGAGTACCAGGACACCAACCACGCGCAGTACACCCTCGTGCGCGAGCTGGTCGGCCCGTCCGGCGAGGGGGACGCACCCGCCGAGCTGTGTGTCGTCGGTGACGCGGACCAGTCGATCTACGCCTTCCGGGGCGCGACCATCCGCAACATCCTCCAGTTCGAGGAGGACTACCCGAACGCCACCACGATCCTGCTGGAGCAGAACTACCGCTCCACGCAGACGATCCTCTCCGCCGCCAACGCGGTGATCGAGCGGAACGAGAGCCGCCGCCCCAAGAATCTCTGGACGAACGCCGGCAGTGGCGCCCGGATCACCGGCTATGTCGCCGACACCGAGCACGACGAGGCACAGTTCGTCGCCGACGAGATCGACCGGCTGACGGACGCGGGCGACGCGAAGGCGGGCGATGTCGCCGTCTTCTACCGGACGAACGCCCAGTCACGCGTCTTCGAAGAGATCTTCATCCGCGTCGGGCTGCCCTACAAGGTCGTCGGCGGCGTGCGCTTCTACGAGCGCAAGGAGGTCAGGGACGTCCTGGCCTACCTCCGGGTCCTCGCCAACCCCGAGGACACCGTCCCCCTGCGCCGCATCCTGAACGTGCCCAAGCGGGGCATCGGCGACCGCGCCGAAGCGATGATCGACGCGCTGTCGCTGCGCGAGAAGATCTCCTTCCCGCAGGCGCTGCGCCGCGTCGACGAGGCGTACGGCATGGCGGCCCGCTCGGCCAACGCCGTGAAGCGCTTCAACACGCTCATGGAGGAGCTGCGCACGATCGTCGAGTCAGGCGCCGGACCGGCTGTCGTGCTGGAGGCCGTCCTGGAGCGGACCGGCTATCTCGCCGAGCTCCAGGCCTCCACGGACCCGCAGGACGAGACCCGTATCGAGAACCTCCAGGAGCTCGCCGCCGTCGCCCTCGAATTCGAGCAGGAGCGCGGCGACGAGGAGGGCGCGGGCACCCTCGCCGAATTCCTGGAGAAGGTCGCGCTGGTCGCCGACTCGGACCAGATCCCGGACGAGGACGAGGACGGCTCCGGCGTCATCACGCTGATGACGCTGCACACGGCCAAGGGCCTCGAATTCCCCGTGGTGTTCCTGACCGGGATGGAGGACGGCGTCTTCCCGCACATGCGGGCCCTGGGCCAGACCAAGGAGCTGGAGGAGGAGCGGCGGCTCGCCTACGTCGGCATCACCCGCGCCCGCGAGCGGCTCTATCTGACCCGGGCCGCGATGCGCAGCGCCTGGGGCCAGCCCTCGTACAACCCGCCGTCGCGGTTCCTGGAGGAGATCCCGGAGCAGCACCTGGAGTGGAAGCGGAAGGGGCCGATGGCGGCTCCGGCCGGTCCGACCTCGGGCATCACGTCCTCGCTGTCCTCGTCCCGCTCGCGCTCCGGCCCGTCCGGCTTCGCGACCCGTCGCAGCTCGGACAAGCCGGTGGTCACGCTGGTGGTGGGGGACCGGGTCACGCACGACCAGTTCGGTCTGGGCACGGTGACGGCCGTCGAGGGCTTCGGGGACCAGGCGAAGGCCACGGTGGACTTCGGCGACGAGCGGCCCAAGAAGCTGCTCCTGCGGTACGCGCCGGTCGAGAAGCTGTAGGCGGGGAAGCGGCGGACGGAGAACGCCAGGGGGCGGGGTGGCCTCGGCCACCCCGCCCCCTGGCGTATCGGAGTCTTCTCGGCCTGAGCCCCCTCGGGCGAGGGGACGCTCTGGCCTTGGGGACGCTCTGGCCCCGGGCCGCTCAGGTCGGGTTGAGCCCGTGGCTGCGGAGCCACGCCAGCGGGTCGATCGCCGAGCCGCCGCCGGGCCGGACCTCGAAGTGGAGGTGCGCGCCCGTCGAGTTGCCCGAATCCCCGGCGTACCCGATGACGTCACCGGCCTTCACCGGGCCCGAGCGGATCCTGGTGCTGCTGAGGTGGCAGTACCAGGTCTCGGTGCCATCGGCCATGGTCACGATCACCATGTTGCCGTAGGCGCTGTTCAGCTGGGTGCGCACGGTGCCGTCGGTCGCGGCCATCACCGGAGTGCCGTACCCGACGGGGAAGTCGATGCCCGTGTGGACGGACATCCAGTTGACGCCCGCCTGGCCGTAGTAGGCACTGAGCCCGTGCTGCTTGACCGGCAGGACGAACTTGGGGCGCAGCGCCTCACGGCGTGCCGCCTCCTCCGCGCGCTTCTTCTTCTCGGCGGCCTGCCGCTCCTTCAGGTCGATGCGCTCCTGGGTGCGGCTGGCGCGGTCCCGGAAGTCGTCGGCATCGGCGCTGAGCCGGGCGAGCTGGGTGTCCAGCTTGTTGTTCGCGGCGACGGGCTTGACGGTGCTGGGGTCGGCGACCGCCATCGAGATGGTTTCGTCCTGCCTCTCCTCGGTCTCGCCGAGTCCGCCGACGGAGGCGGCCGCGATGCCCGCGACGCTCATGACGCAGGCGGAGGGGACGGCGACGGTGAGGAGTGCGGACCGCTTGGCGGGGGAACGGCGCCGCGCGCGGCTGCGGGAGGCGGAGCGGGCCACCGGCCGGGGGGAGTCGACGGCACGCTCCATGGTGACGGTGCCGAGCTTGTCGATGCCGACGCCGGGATCGGCATCGAGGTCGTCCGCCCTGTACACGTCGGTCCCGGCATCGCTGCTCGCGGACTCCTGGGCCTCGGGCTCCAGGGCGGCGAACTCCGCCGTCGCCGGCGCCTCGGGCAGTGCCTCCGACGGCGCTCCGGCCGTCTCGTGGGAGGCCGTCCGCTGTTCGTACAGCGGGTAGGACGTCTGTTCTGGGTCGTACGGCGCGCTCCCGGGCGTGGCGCCGGAGTTCCAGGCGGTGGCGTCGTAGGCGCCGGAGTCGTACGTTCCGGTGCCGTAGGCCGTCGTCGCCGCCGCATAGGAACCTGTGTCGTAGGTCCCGGTGTCGTACGCCCCGGTCCCGTACGGAGCGGTCCCGTACGCGCCCGTTTCGTGCGTGCCCGTGTCGTGCGTGCGGACATCGTACGAACCCGTGTCGTACGGCGCGGTGCTGAAGGTCGTGGTGGGGAACGCGCCCGTGTCGGTCGCCGCCCACTGGCCGGTCTGCTGCCCGCCGGTCTGCTGCCAGGAGGTGCTGTCCCACTGGCCCGAGACGTCGGGGGCGCCCGCCTGCGCCGGGATCCCCGGCTCGGAGGGCCAGGCGGCCGAAGCGTCGTACGGCTGCTGGGGCTGCGCCTGGGGGGTGCAGGCGTCGTACGGGGCGCTCTGCTGCGCGCCCGTGGCCCACTGGGTGGCGTCGTACTGGCCGCTGTGGTCCGGGGCGCCGGTGGCGTACGCGGCGTCGTAGCCGCTGTACCCCGTCGTGTAGCCCGTGTGGAAACTGCTGTCTTGACCGTCCGGAAGTACACCGAAGAGCGGATCGGTGTCGAAGCTGCCGGTTGACTCACCGTCGTATCCGACGTGTCCGGCGTGGGGGTGCTGGTCGTTCACCAACTTCTCTCTCGCCTCGGCAGCAGGACCTGCTCCGGGGGTCCGGTGGAGGGACCCCAGGGGGAAAGCAGTGGCCGCGACTGTACCCGGCGGTACGTGACGACGACAATCTTCGGCAGGTTTTGGGCCCCAGGAAACGGGCAATCAGCCGCCTTTCGGTGGACCGCCTACGCAGCCTTGGCCCTTTGTTCGAGAAGTGTTCTATTCGGCGGGGCGCAAGCGCGGACAGCCGTGCCGCGAGTGGGCTCGGCGCGGCGGTACGAGGGCGGCACGGCGGCTGCGAGGGCGGTGCGGCGGGGGCAGTGGCTGCCGGTGGGCCGTACCACCGTGCCGCGCGGCTGGCGGCACGGTGGTACGGCGACCTCATAGCGGCACCCCTCGCGCCCGTACCCGCGCGGTGAAGGGGTGTCCCGTGGGGCGGGGAACGGCGCGTGGCAAGCGTGTCCCCCATGTGATTTCCCCCTCCCCGTCCACCGCGAAACGGCGGCTTGCGGGATGCTGTGGATAACGTTCGTTCACATCCCCGGCCCTTCAGGCGCGGGAGACCATGTGGAGGCAGTGATGGGTGTGACCGGTCCGATTCGTGTGGTGGTGGCCAAGCCGGGACTCGACGGCCACGACCGTGGAGCCAAGGTGATCGCGCGGGCGCTGCGGGATGCCGGTATGGAGGTCATCTATACCGGGCTGCACCAGACCCCCGAGCAGATCGTGGACACGGCGATCCAGGAGGACGCCGACGCGATCGGTCTCTCGATCCTTTCCGGGGCGCACAACACGCTCTTCGCGAAGGTGATCGAACTCTTGAAGGAGCGCGACGCGGAGGACATCAAGGTGTTCGGCGGCGGCATCATTCCCGAGGCGGACATCGCGCCGCTGAAGGAACAGGGTGTCGCGGAGATCTTCACTCCCGGCGCGACGACGGCCTCGATCGTCACCTGGGTGAACGCCAACGTCCGTCAGCCCGCGGAAGCCTGAACCGGCCCGGCGGATGCCCGCCGGACTGGCTGCTCAGGCCAGTTCGGCATCCATCGCCGCCCGCAGACGCAGCGTGGAGACCAGTCGCTGGAAGGCCTCCGACCAGTAGCCGCCCGCCCCCGGCGACGCGCCTTCCGGCTCGTCCCGGGTGGCCGTGAGGACCTCCAGGCGATCCGCCTCCACCGGGTCCAGACAGCGCTCGGCGAGTCCCATCACCCCGCTGAAGCTCCACGGGTAACTCCCCGCGTCCCGGGCGATGTCGAGCGCGTCGACCACCGAACGGCCGAGGGGCCCGGCCCAGGGCACCGCGCAGACACCGAGCAGCTGAAAGGCCTCGGACAGTCCGTGCGCGGCTATGAAATCCGCGACCCACCCCGCGCGTTCGGCGCCGGGCAGGGTGACCAGGAGCTTCGAACGCTCGGCGAGCGAGGCCGTCCCGGGGCCGTTGGACGGGGGTGTCGAGGGGGCGCCGAGCAGCGCTCGGGCCCACTCCGCGTCCCTCTGCCGCACCGCTGCCCGGCACCAGGCCGCGTGCAGTTCCCCGGCCCAGTCGTCGGCGACGGGCAGGGCCACGATCTCCCGCGCCGTACGTCCCCCGAACTGCTGGTGCCAGACGGTCAGCGGGGCCGCCTCCGCCAGCTGGCCGAGCCACCAGGACCGTTCCCCGCGTCCGGCCGGCGGGACCGGCACCACACCGTCGCGCTGCATCCCGCTGTCGCACTCGTGCGGGGCCTCCACGGCGATGGAGGCACCGCCGCCCGTACGGTCGGGGTTCACGCACGAGGTCGCACGGGCCGCCATCCGCCCGGCGAGCGCGGAATCGGGCAGCGCGGACAGGAGTTCGGCGGCGGTCGACCGGACATTGCGGCTGCGGTCGGACAGCGCCTGTTCCAGGAAGGGTTCGTCCGCGCCGGACAGGCCGGTCCGCAGCGAGTCGAGGAACATCAGCCGGTCCTCGGCCCGCTCGGCGGACCAGGTGGTGGCCAGCAGGGCGAGCGCGGCGCCGGGGTCCTGCGCCCGTACGGCGTCCAGCAGCGCGACCCGCTCCGCGAACAGGCCCTCCTCCCACAGTCGGCGCACCGCCTCCGGGTCCGAGGTGCCGGGGCGCGGCGAGCCGCTGGAGGAGCCGCGCAGGGCGAACTTCCACTCCGGGTTCAGCCCGGCCAGCCACAGGCCGAGAGGCCCGGCGAAGGTGAGCGCCTGCGGGCGCAGATCCGTGCGGGCCCGCGCCGCGTCGAGCAACGGCGGCAGCAGTGCGGCCGGGGCCCGGAAACCGCGCAGATTGGCGGTGGCCAGCCACTGCGGGATGAGTTCCGTGAGGTCGGGCGTCGTGCCGCGCCGTCCGCCACCGGACGGCGCGGCACGGTCGGCGAGCAGCTGGGCGAGCCTGCGCCGGGCCGCCGCGGGCAGCGGTGGGCGCGCGTCGGCGGCCGCAGGGGCGGGCCGGGCGCCCGGACGCGCGGGCAGCAGCCCGGCCCTGCGCCGCACGGTGTGCAGCGCGGCGGCGTCCAGCAGCGCGGCCGGAGCGTTCGCCGCGCTGCCCGCCGGAGCGGGGCCGCCCCCGGGGGCCGGGGGCCGGCGGTCGGTGCCCAGCAGCGCCGAGGTGACCAGGTCCTCCCACGCCGTGGGCGCGGCTGTGACTGTGGTTGCGGACGCGGACGCGGACGCGGACCCGGTCCTGTCCGCCGACGCGGACATGTCCGCGCTCGTGTCCGGGGCTGTGTTCGCGCCGGTGTTCGTGTCGGTGTCGGTGTGCGTACGGGGCATCGGTCCCCCTCCGTGTTCGGTGGTCGCAGGAGTGCAAGAACGCGCGGCAAGCGGGAGGTTCACTGAGCCGGGGCGGGCCGGGGCGGGCCGGGGTCAGATGAGCGGTACAGGTTCCTCGGTGCCCGTGCCCGTGCCCGTGCCCGTGCCCGTGCCCGTGCCCGTGCTCGGGCTTCCGCTCCCGCCGCCGGGGCCGGCGCCCGTGGCCCAGGCCGCGAGCGGGTCGAAGCCCCGGTGGCCGATCTCGCCGAACACCGTGACCGGGGCGCCGCCGGAGAGCGCGACCAGCTTCCACAGGCCGGGCCGGGACAGCGCGGCCGGTGCCACGGGCACGGCGGACTCGGCCTGTGCGTCGGCCAGTTGCCAGCCGTCCCCGGCCGGCACCGGTATGACGTCGCGCAGGGTCACGGGGCAGGCCTCCAGCCATGGATCGTGCCGCAGGGCGTCCCCGTACGCGGCGAGCGCGGCGGCCGTACCGGCCCCCGGCGGAGGGGTCCCCGAGGGTGTCGGAGCGCCGAACTGACGGCCCAGCTCCGCCCTCGGCTGCCCGGACCCCGGATACGGCGTGAGCTCCGCCTCCAGCGTGACGCCCACGGGCAGGGCCTGGGCGGGCGGGCGCCCCGGCGCCCCGAACGAGAGCAGCAGCGCGGTGCGGCCCGACTCCCGCCCGTACAGCCAGATCCGGCGGGCGACGATCCTGCCGTCCGGGATGTCGTACTGCGCCAGGACCAGCCAGTGGTCACGGACCGGGGGACCCTCGGCGGCGGCGGGCAGCCCCACTCTCGTACGCACGGTCGCGGCCAGGCCGTCCGGCAGCCGGTCCAGGCCCAGCCAGGCCGTGTCCAGCAGATGGAGCAGCGCGCACTCCTCCAGCAGCCGTACCGGCCAGCCGGGACCGGACGCGGGTATCGCCCCCAACTCCCGCACCCGGCCCGCCAGTCCCGGGGCCTGGGCATCGACCATGCGGGCCGCGGTCTCCTCCCACAGCCCGTACCCCGCCCGGTCGGCCGACGCGAGTCCCCCTCGCAGCACATCGGCGAGGCGCTGCTCCAACTCCTCGGCGCCGCCGGTGATCCGCTCGGCCCGGCGCTCCGCACGCTTCCTGACGGCCTCCGGATCGGCCGGGCCCGGTGCCGCGTCCGCCGCCGGAGGGCCCTTCTCCGCCGCGCGCGCACGACGCCCCTGGAGCCACTCACCGGCCCACTCGGCGGCTTCCCCCGGCCCGATCGACGCATCGCCGCCCGCCCAGAGCAGCAGCAGCCCCAGCGCGTGCTTGCACGGGAACTTGCGGCTCGGGCAACTACACCTGTACGCCGGACCGGTGGTGTCGATCACCGTCCGGTAGGGCTTGCCTCCGCTCCCCTTGCACAGCCCCCACACCGCGCCCGAACCGTCGAAACCGCCGTCCGACCACGGCCCCGCCGAAGCGAGCTTGCTCCCCGCCTTGCGCGAGGCGTTGTCGGGAGCCAGGGCCAGTACCTGCTCCACCGTCCAGCGCGCCACCGGGCCGTCGGCGCGCGAGGGTTCTCCCCCGTGAGATCGCAGCATGGGAACGACGGTAGGGCGCCCCACTGACAATCGGCCGTGACCTGCGAACTCGGCGGGACCGCCGCGACTTGACTTTGCATTTCCTTTGCGTTTCTCTGCGGGCTCCGGCATTCGGACATCCGATCCAGGGGGGATCCCAGAATGAGCCGCTCCACCAGCACCACCCGTATGTCCCGCACCGCCCGTACCGCGGCCGGCGCGGTCGCGGTCGCCGGTCTCGTGTTCGGTCTCGGCGCCTGCTCCTCCGAGACGGTCGACGAGGCCGTCGGCAAGGCGGTCGACAAGACCGTGACCGAGAAGTACGAGGTCACCTATGAGGTCACCGGCACGGGCGTCGACGAGATCCAGTTCCACGGCGGCGAGGGCGAGGCCATGGAGCCGAAGCTCGAAACGGTCAAGGCGCCCGCGCTGCCGTGGAAGAAGACCGTGACGCTGACCGGCATCATGCCGCCCGCCGTCATGCCGTTCGCGCTGGAGGCCGGTGGCGCCGACGTCACCTGCACCATCACGTACAAGGGCAAGGTCATCAAGGAGGCCAAGGGCGAGGGCATGCTCGCGGCGGGCGGCTGCGTCGCCGTGTCCCCGATCGTCGGCTGACCCTTCCTCAACTGCCGTCCATCGGCCCTGACCTGCGGTCGGGGCCGATTGTCAGTGGCATGGTGCACCGTGGGAACCACATCAGGTCGACCGATCTGGAGGGGGAGCCATGACCGTGCCCGACACCACTGGAACCACCGAGGCCGAGGTCCTGCGGCCGCACGCCGAGGACGCGTTCGCCGACGAGCTGAAGGCCCTGGCCGCCGCCGACGACCGGCCCCGGCCCGTCCGCTGGCGCCTCTCGCCGTGGGCCGTCGCCACCTATCTGCTGGGCGGGACACTCCCCGACGGGACGGTGATCACGCCGAAGTACGTGGGGCCGCGCCGCCTCGTGGAAGTCGCCGTGACCACGCTCGCCACCGACCGTGCCCTGCTGCTCCTCGGTGTCCCCGGCACCGCCAAGACCTGGGTGTCCGAGCACCTCGCCGCAGCCGTCAGCGGCGATTCGACCCTGCTCGTCCAGGGCACCGCCGGGACGCCCGAGGAAGCCGTCCGCTACGGCTGGAACTACGCGCAGCTGCTCGCCCACGGCCCCAGCCGGGAGGCGCTGGTGCCCAGCCCGCTCATGCGGGCCATGTCCACGGGCATGACCGCCCGGGTCGAGGAACTGACCCGTATCCCCGCCGATGTGCAGGACGCGCTCATCACGATCCTGTCCGAGAAGACACTCCCCGTCCCCGAACTGGGCCAGGAGGTACAGGCCGTCCGGGGCTTCAACCTCATCGCCACGGCCAACGACCGGGACCGCGGGGTCAACGAGCTCTCCAGCGCGCTGCGCCGCCGGTTCAACACCGTCGTCCTGCCCCTGCCCGCGACACCCGACGCCGAGGTGGACATCGTGTCGCGCCGCGTCGACCAGATCGGCCGCTCGCTCGACCTGCCGGCCGCTCCCGAGGGCATGGCGGAGATCCGGCGTGTGGTGACGGTCTTCCGCGAGCTGCGCGACGGCGTCACCACCGATGGGCGCACCAAGCTCAAGTCCCCCTCCGGGACGCTCTCCACCGCCGAGGCCATCTCCGTCGTGACGAACGGTCTCGCCCTCGCCGCCCACTTCGGGGACGGCATCCTGCGCCCCGGCGACGTCGCCTCCGGAATCCTCGGCGCCGTCGTCCGGGACCCGGCGGCGGACCGCGTGGTCTGGCAGGAGTATCTGGAGACCGTGGTCCGCGAGCGGGACGGCTGGAAGGACTTCTACCGCGCCTGCCGCGAGGTCTCCGTATGACCGCGCGCACCGCGGCCACCGGGCCGCTGCTGCTGGGGGTGCGCCATCACGGCCCCGGATCGGCCCGCGCGGTTCTCGCCGCGCTGGACGCCGCCCGGCCGGATGCCGTGCTCATCGAAGGGCCGCCGGAGGGCGACGCGCTGCTCCCGCTCGCCGCCGATCCGCAGATGCGTCCGCCCGTCGCGCTGCTCGCCCATGCCGTGGACGACCCGGGTCTGGCGGCCTTCTGGCCGATGGCGGAGTTCTCGCCCGAGTGGGTGGCGATCCGGTGGGCACTGGCCCACGACGTCCCGGTGCGCTTCATCGACCTGCCCGCGGCGCACTCGCTGGCACTGAAGGAGACCGCGGCGGGTCCCTCCGGTCCCGGCGCCGCCCCCGACAACGCCGGGGGCACCGAGGGCGGCGAGGACGGAGGCGGCGGAGACGGCGGCGACGGTGCGGGCGATCTCCGGGGGCCGCTCCCGCCCGCCGTCGACCCGATCGGCGTCCTCGCCCGGACCGCCGGGTACGACGACCCGGAGCGCTGGTGGGAGGACGTCGTCGAGCACCGCGCGTCGGACGGCGCGCCCGCCGATCCACGGGCCCCGTTCGCCGTGCTCGCCGAGGCCATGACCGCACTGCGCGAGGTGTACGGGGACGGGGGCCACCCCCGCGACGCCGTACGCGAAGCCTGCATGCGGATCCAGCTGCGCGCCGCCCGCAAGGAGTTCGGGGACGGCATCGCGGTCGTCTGCGGCGCCTGGCACGTGCCCGCGCTCGCCGCCCGGACCACCGTCACCGCCGACCGGGCCCTGCTCAAGGGGCTCCCGAAGGTCAGGACCGAACTGACCTGGGTGCCCTGGACCCACCGCCGCCTCGCCCGGCACAGCGGATACGGCGCCGGAATCGACTCACCCGGCTGGTACGGCCATCTCTTCGGCGCGCCCGACCGGCCGGTCGAGCGCTGGATGACCAAGGTCGCCGGGCTGCTGCGCGCCGAGGACCGGCCCGTCTCGACCGCCCATGTCATCGAGGCGGTCAGGCTCGCCGAGACCCTCGCCGCCCTGCGGGGCCGGCCGCTCGCCGGGCTCGGCGAGACCACCGACGCCGTCCGGGCCGTGATGTGCGAGGGCTCCGACGTGCCGCTCGCCCTCGTACGGGACCGGCTCATCGTCGGCGAGAGTCTCGGCGAAGTCCCCGACAGCGCCCCCGCCGTCCCGCTGCAACGCGACCTGACACGGCAGCAGCGCACCCTCCGGCTCAAACCGGAAGCGCTGGAACGGGAGCTGGACCTCGACCTCCGCAAGGACACCGACGCCGCCCGCAGCCGGCTGCTGCACCGGCTCCGCCTGCTCGCGGTCGGATGGGGCGGGACGACCACCGGCCGGGGGAGCACCGGCACGTTCCGGGAGAGCTGGCGGCTGCGCTGGGAGCCCGAGCTGCATGTCCGGGTCGCGGAGGCCGGGGTGTGGGGCACCACCGTGCTCTCGGCGGCCACGGCGAAGGCCGAGTCCGAGGCCGCATCGGCCACCGCGCTGTCGGAGGTGACCGCCCTCGCCGAGCGCTGCCTGCTGGCCGAGCTGCCCGAGGCACTGCCCGTCGTGATGAGGGCCCTCGCCGACCGGGCCGCACTCGACGCGGACGTCGGCCACCTGGCCGACGCGCTGCCCGCACTCGCCCGTTCCCTGCGGTACGGGGACGTCCGGTCCACGGACACGGCCGCGCTCGGCGAGGTCGCCGCCGGGCTCGCCGAGCGGATCTGCGTCGGCCTGCCCCCCGCCTGCACGGGACTCGACGCGGACGGTGCCGAAGCGCTGCGCCGGCAGCTGGACGGGGTGCACACCGCGATCGGACTGCTCGCCGGGGCCGTGCCCGCCGGGGGACTGCGGGAGCGCTGGGCCGCCGTGCTGCGCAGGCTGGCCGGCCGGGACACCGTCGCCGGTGTCATCCGCGGCCGCGCCACCCGCCTGCTGCTCGACGAGGGACGGCTGGCCGAGGACGAGGCGGCGCTCCTCATGGGCCTCGCACTCTCGCCCGGCACCCCGCCGCCCGACGCGGCGGCCTGGATCGAGGGCTTCGTCGGCGGAGCGGCGGGCGGCGGCATGCTGCTCGTCCACGACGAGCGGCTGCTCGGCCTGGTCGACGCCTGGCTCACCGGTGTCCCCGCGGACACCTTCACCGATGTGCTGCCGCTGCTGCGCCGCACGTTCTCCGCCTATGAACCGGGCGTCCGGCGCACCCTGGGCGAGCTGGTCCGCCGGGGGCCGGCCCCCGAAGGACACCAGCACGGCGGCACCAACCCCGCCGCGCCCGGCTTCGGGCCCGGCCTCGACGGGGACCGGGCGGATGCGGTGGTTCCGGTGCTGCGGCTGCTGCTCGGCCTCACCCCCGGGCCCGCCGTGCGGGACGGGACGAGCGCCGGAAAGCTGGAGGCGAGCGCGTGACGGCGGACACGACAGGGGCGGACATCGTGCGGGAAACGGAAGGGGCGAGCGGGATGACGGCGCGGACGGCGGAGATCCCGGCCGACGGCGAACGGCTGCGCCGCTGGCGGATGGTGCTCGGCGCGGACAGCGCCGAGAGCACCGGGTGCACGCTCACCGGCAGGGACGCCGCGATGGACAGCGCGCTGGGCGCGCTCTACGGCGGCGTGGAGAAGAAGCCCGGCGGCCGCAACGGGAGCGAGCGCTCGGCGGGACTCGGCGCCTCCGCCCCGTCCGTCGCCCGCTGGCTCGGTGACATCCGTACGTACTTCCCCAGCTCCGTCGTCCAGCTCATGCAGCGGGACGCGATCGACCGCCTCGGCCTGTCGGCGCTGCTGCTGGAGCCGGAGATGCTGGAGGCCGTCGAGGCCGACGTCCACCTCGTCGGCACCCTGCTCTCGCTCAACAAGGCCATGCCGGAGACGACCAAGGAGACCGCGCGGGCCGTCGTGCGGAAAGTCGTCGAGGACCTGGAGAAGCGTCTCGCGGGACGCACCCGGGCCACCCTCACCGGAGCCCTGGACCGCTCGGCGAAGATCAGCCGGCCGCGTCACCGGGACATCGACTGGGACCGCACCATCCGGGCCAATCTCAAGAACTACCTCTCCCTTCCGGGCGAGGACGGGGCCGGCACCGTCGTACCCGAACGTCTCATCGGCTACGGACGCGCCGCCCGGTCCGTGAAGAAGGACGTCATCCTGTGCATCGACCAGTCGGGTTCGATGGCCGCGTCCGTCGTCCACGCCTCCGTGTTCGGCGCCGTCCTCGCCTCCATGCGCACCCTGACGACCCGGCTCGTCGTCTTCGACACGGCGGTGGCCGACCTCACCGACCAGCTCGACGACCCGGTCGACGTCCTCTTCGGCACCCAGCTCGGCGGCGGTACGGACATCAACCGGGCGCTCGCCTACTGCCAGTCCCGGATCACCCGGCCCGCCGACACGGTCGTCGTGCTCATCAGCGACCTCTACGAAGGCGGGATACGTGACGAGATGCTCAAGCGGGTCGCCGCGATGAAGGCGTCGGGCGTGCAGTTCGTGGCGCTGCTCGCACTCTCCGACGAGGGCGCGCCCTCGTACGACAGGGAGCACGCGGCGGCGCTCGCTGCGCTCGGGGCGCCCGCGTTCGCCTGCACCCCGGACCTGTTCCCGGACATCATGGCGGCGGCGATCGAGAAGGGACCGCTGCCCGTACCGGACAGGGATACCCCTCGGTAACCCCTGCCGACGTGCGGTTCCGTCCCGGGCGAGACGGCCACCGGCGCGACCTGTGACCGTAATCACCGCTCAGGTGTGATCTGCGATTTAGGGTCCTGTGGAGCGCGGGGATAACCTGCCGGATGGACATGCCGCGTACTCGGACACCGTGTGCGCATTCCTGGTGACAGCGCAGTCACGATGCCCTTCGCGGCACGCCCACGCAGAAAACCAACCGCGAGACCACTAAAAGGGACGGACGCGCGTGGACCTGTTCGAGTACCAGGCGAGGGACCTCTTCGCCAAGCACGGTGTACCGGTGCTGGCCGGTGAAGTCATTGACACGCCTGAGGCAGCCCGCGAGGCGACCGAGCGGCTGGGCGGCAAGTCTGTCGTCAAGGCGCAGGTGAAGGCCGGTGGCCGAGGCAAGGCCGGCGGCGTCAAGCTGGCCGCCACCCCCGACGAGGCGGTCGCGCGTGCGACCGACATTCTCGGCATGGACATCAAGGGCCACACGGTCCACAAGGTGATGATCGCCGAGACCGCGCCGGAGATCCTTGAGGAGTACTACGTTTCGTACCTCCTCGACCGCACCAACCGCACCTTCCTGGCCATGGCCTCGGTGCAGGGCGGCATGGACATCGAGGAGGTCGCGGAGAAGACTCCCGAGGCCCTCGCGAAGGTCCCGGTCGACTCCAACTCCGGCGTCACCATCGAGAAGGCCCGCGAGATCGTGGCCCAGGCGAAGTTCCCGGCCGAGGTGGCCGAGAAGGTCGCCGAGGTCCTGGTCACGCTGTGGGACACCTTCGTCGCCGAGGACGCGCTCCTCGTCGAGGTGAACCCGCTGGCCAAGGTCGCCTCCGGCGACATCATCGCGCTGGACGGCAAGGTCTCGCTCGACGAGAACGCCGACTTCCGCCAGCCCGGCCACGAGGCCCTTGAGGACAAGGCCGCGGCCGACCCCCTCGAGGCTGCCGCCAAGGCCAAGAACCTCAACTACGTCAAGCTCGAAGGCGAGGTCGGCATCATCGGAAACGGTGCCGGTCTGGTCATGTCGACCCTGGACGTCGTCGCGTACGCCGGTGAGAACCACGGCAACGTGAAGCCCGCCAACTTCCTCGACATCGGTGGCGGCGCCTCCGCAGAGGTCATGGCGAACGGCCTGGAGATCATCCTCGGCGACCCGGACGTCAAGTCCGTCTTCGTCAACGTCTTCGGCGGCATCACCGCCTGCGACGAGGTCGCCAACGGCATCGTCCAGGCTCTCGCGCTGCTTGAGTCCAAGGGCGAGAAGGTCGAGAAGCCGCTGGTCGTGCGCCTCGACGGCAACAACGCGGAGCTGGGTCGCAAGATCCTTTCCGACGCCAACCACCCGCTCGTGCAGCGTGTGGACACCATGGACGGCGCGGCCGACAAGGCCGCCGAGCTCGCCGCGGCTGCGAAGTAAGGGACGAGGGACTCCAACACCATGGCTATCTTCCTCACCAAGGACAGCAAGGTCATCGTCCAGGGGATGACCGGCGCCACGGGCATGAAGCACACCAAGCTCATGCTGGCTGACGGCACCAACATCGTCGGCGGCGTGAACCCGCGCAAGGCCGGCACCACCGTCGACTTCGACGGCACCGAGGTCCCGGTCTTCGGTTCCGTCAAGGAAGCGATGGAGAAGACGGGCGCGGACGTCTCCGTCCTCTTCGTGCCGCCGGCCTTCGCCAAGGCCGCCGTCGTCGAGGCGATCGACGCCGAGATCCCCCTCGCGGTCGTCATCACCGAGGGCATCGCCGTCCACGACTCCGCCGCCTTCTGGGCGCACGCGGGTGCCAAGGGCAACAAGACCCGGATCATCGGCCCGAACTGCCCGGGTCTCATCACCCCCGGCCAGTCCAACGCCGGCATCATCCCGGGCGACATCACCAAGCCCGGCCGCATCGGCCTCGTGTCCAAGTCCGGCACGCTGACCTACCAGATGATGTACGAGCTCCGTGACATCGGCTTCTCCTCCGCCGTCGGCATCGGTGGCGACCCGGTCATCGGTACGACGCACATCGACGCCCTCGCGGCGTTCGAGGCCGACCCCGAGACCGACCTCATCGTGATGATCGGCGAGATCGGCGGCGACGCCGAGGAGCGTGCCGCCGACTTCATCGCGAAGAACGTCAAGAAGCCGGTCGTCGGTTACGTCGCGGGCTTCACCGCCCCCGAGGGCAAGACCATGGGCCACGCGGGCGCCATCGTCTCCGGCTCCTCCGGCACCGCCCAGGCGAAGAAGGAGGCCCTTGAGGCCGCCGGCGTGAAGGTCGGCAAGACGCCGACCGAGACCGCCAAGCTGGCGCGCGAGATCCTCGGCGCCTGATCGCGCGCCGTGGCGGCCCGGCCGCCCCGGCACCGCGTCACACCGCACGGACGGCGCGGGCCCGTACCCCGGACAAGGGGTACGGGCCCGCGCCGTTTCCGTTGCGTCCGGTCGGGGAACGCGCACGGGCCGGGAAAACCGCTCTCCTCGGAACGCGCACGGGCCGGGAATCCGCGCCGCTCGCAAACGCGCGCCGCCCGGGAATCCGCCGGTCAGGGAATCCGCGGCACCAGCCGTTCCGGGCCGTTGGCGAACTGCTCGCGCAGTGTCCTGTGGAGTTCCAGGTCCTGGGAGGTGAGTTTCTGCGGGCCACCGAGCGGCGGGACGCCACCGACCCGCTCCGGGGGCGACAGCGGCTGCTCGTACCGCGTGGGGGCCGTGTGCAGGGTGAAGCCCGTCGCGCCGATGAGCAGCGCGGCGAAGGCGATGGCCGCCCGGGTCCAGAGCCGGGCCTTGCGTTCGCTTCCGGTACGCACGGTGCGCGCGGGTGCCAGGGCGGGCACCTGCCCGGCCAGGGCCAGCGCCCCCAGCTTCTCGTGCAGCAGCGCGGACTGTTCCGGCGGTGACGCGGCGCCCGCCAGTTCGGGCAGCCGTTCGGCGACGGCGGCCCGCGCGTTCATCAGCCGGCCCGCCGCCGCAGGGGTGCTCGCCTCGGTCTCGGCCGCGGTCTCCGGCAGATCCAGGCCCACACCGTCGTAGAGCAGCAGCGTGCGGCGGTACGAGGGGGGCAGGTCGAGCAGCGCGTCGCGCAGGGCCCGCCGGTCCGGTTCGGCGGGCGGTGCGTCGGGATGACGGTGCGCGCGGCGCAGCCGGTGCCAGGGCGACATGGCGTACTCGTACGCGGCGGCCCGCACCCAGCCCGCCGGGTCACGGTCCACGGCGACCTCGGGCCAGCGGTGCCAGGCCAGCTGGAACGCGCGCTCGACGGACTCGACGGAGAGGTTGCGGCGGCCCGTCAGCAGATACGTCTGGCGGACGAGTCCCTGGGCGCAGCCGCTGTACAGGGCGTCGAACGCCTCGGTGGGCGAGAGCCCGGTCACGGCGGGCGGGGGAGGCGAGGGGGGTGCGGCGGAGGCGGCGGGGACGTCGGTGATGTCGGGCGCGGGGGACTCCGCGCGGGTGGCCGTGGCCATCGGCCGGGGAGCGTCCGGCTGCGACGGTTCAGGGGCGTCCGCCGGCCCCGAAGCCTTCGCGGGCTCCGTAGCGCTCGCGCGCCTGGAAGCCTTCATGGGCTCCGTAGCCTCCGCCGGCCCTGAAGCTCTCGCGGGCCCCGACTGCCCCGACGGCTCCGAACTCCCCGGCGGTCCTGACGGCCCCGAAACCCCCGAAGCCTTCGGGGCCGTCGGGACCGCCGGCGGGCGGAACTGGCCCTCGGTGGCCGGATTCGCCCCGGTGTTCGGGGTGGTCAATGCGGGACGGGCGGCCCGAGCGGTCGGTGCGGCGTCCTCGGCGGAGGAGCCGATGAGCCTGGCGTACACCGTGCGCTTGCGCCCGCGCGGGCTCGTGCGCCCCGTCTCCCAGGAGCGGACGGTGGCACGTGTGACGCCGACCGCCGCCGCGACCTGCTCCTCGGTCAGCGATTTCGCCTCACGCAGCCTGCGGCGCTCCTTGGGGGAGGGCAGGGGGTCGGCAGCGGCCGTGTCGGTCGTGCTCCGAGTCATGGGTGGCCCCCGGCGGTGCTGCGCTGGGTGAAAAAGTACATAAACGTATATTGAGCGACACAGCGGCCGTTCGCTCGTTACACGGAAAAAGCGCGTGTCGTTGGCAGCATGGCAGCGTGACCCAAGTGACCGAGCGCAGCCCGATGTTGTCGGCCGAGCGGGGCAGGTCCGCCGCTCTGGCCTCCGCTTTTCTGCGCGGGGTGATCGCGGCGGGGCTCGGGCTCGGCGCGCTCGCCGTGCTTGTCATGGTGCTGTGGATCAGCTCTCCGTACCCGGACAGCGGACCCGGCGGAGCCCTGCACGTCGCGGCGGGGCTCTGGCTGCTCGCGCATGGCGCCGAACTCGTCAGAACCGACACCCTCAGCGGCATCCCGGCCCCCGTGGCGACCGTTCCGCTGCTGCTCTCCCTGCTGCCGGTCTGGCTGGCGCACCGGGCCGCCCGGGGTGCGGCGGACCCCGACGAGGGGCGCCCCCGGCTGTCCGCGGCCGGTGCCTTCGGCGCGGTCACGACCGGATATCTGCTGGTCGCGGCGGGTGCCGTGGCCTACGCGCGCGACGGTTCGCTGAGTGCGGACCCGGACACGCTGGCGTTCCCGCTCGCCGTCGTGGTGGCCGGCGCGGCGGCGGCCGGGGTGTGGACGGCGGGCGGGCGACCGCCGGGCTCGGTGCCGTCCTGGGCGCCGCTGTGGATTCAGGAGACGGTCGCGCGCACCCTGTTCCGGACCCGGGCCGAGGCGGTGTGCCGGTCCGCCGCGGCCGGCGTGATGGTGCTGCTCGGCGGCGGTGCGCTGGTGGTCGCGGCGGGGCTCGTGTGGCATCTGCGGGCGGCCCAGGAGGCGTTCCTCGCGCTCTCCGGCGACTGGCCGGGGCGGTTCGCGGTGCTCCTGCTGGCCCTGGCGCTCGTGCCGAACGCCGCGCTGTGGGGTGCCTCGTACGGGCTGGGGCCGGGATTCGCGCTCGGAACGGGGGCCACGGTCACCCCGGTCGCCTTCGGGGGGAGCCCGGCCCTGCCCGAGTTCCCGCTGCTGGCGGCGCTGCCGGAGCACGGCCCGGGTTCGCCCGCCAACTGGGCGGCCGCGGCCGTGCCCCTCGCGGCCGGGCTGGCGGTCGCCTGGTTCACCGTGCGCAGGGCGGTGCCGGAACCGGGGGTACGGGACGGGGCCTGGGGCGCGGGGGAGACGGCGCTGGTGGCGGGGCTCGCCGCGGTGGGATGCGGGGCCGGTACGGCGGTGCTCACGGCGATGGCCGGGGGACCGCTCGGCACCGGGGAACTGGCGGAGTTCGGGCCCGTGTGGTGGCTGGCGGGCCCGGCAGCCCTGGCGTGGACGGCCGCCATCGGCGTACCGATGGTGCTGCTGCTCCGGATGTGGCGGCTGCGGGAGCCCGGGAGGGCGTGGAGGTGGGGCGCGCCGGAGGAAGCGGAGGAGGACGGCCCGGCGGCGCCCGCTGCGCGACAGCCCACGCCTGCCCCCGGGACCGAGGGCGGCCGAAGCGGCGCACATGGCGGCGCGCGGGACGGTCTACGTGGCGGCGCGCGGGACGGCGCACACGGCGGCGCGCATGAGGGTCTACGTGGCGGCGCACACGGCGGCGCGCATGACGCGAACGGCGAGGGCGACGATGATGCCGCGCCGGAGACCGTCGCCGGGCGGTGGCGCCGGTGGCGGCGGAAGCGCGGGGCCGGGGACGGTGCGGAGGGAACGGGAGAGGCCGGCGGTGTGGCCCTGCCCGGTCCCGCATCCGCCTCCGGCCCGGTGAACCCCGCACCCGGGGCGGACGCGGGGTTCGAACCGTACGACTTCCTGCCGACCGATCCCTGGCACGACGGGAAGGAGGCCGGGGAGACCCGGTGGACTTCCCTCCGGCAGGGCTCCGGAGGACCCTTGGCCGGCGTCCGGCCGGAGCTTCCCGCAGGCCCGCCGGAGCCCCCTGCGGAACCGGGGGAGCCCTCGCCGGCCCAGGAGCCCGGCCGGGGGGCTACTTCTTGACGCCGAAGAAGGGCTCCAGAGGCTTCGGCAGCAGATCGTTGCAGGCCAGCGCCCCGGACTTGGTCAGGGCGTCGTTCACGCAGGTGTAGTAGTCGCGGTAGACCAGCTGGACCGTGAACGTCGTCGCGACGATCGAGAGCGCGAGGAGGGCGGTCACCAGACCGCTGACCGCCGCCGTGGTCTGCGGCCGGTTGCCGCCGCTCCGGCCGGCGGCCGCGGGCTGCGCGGCCCCGTCGCCCGCACCCGCCGGGCCGGTCACCGCAGGGCCGCCCGCGCCGGTGGCCGCTGCCGTGCCGTCCGTCGCGGAAGCGCTCCTGGGCTTGGCGCGCAGGGAGCTGATGGCCCAGTAGACGGAGAGCGCGCCCAGGAGCAGGGCGATCTCCGGGAAGTCGAAGAGGGCGAAGAAGAACGCCCACATACCGCCGAGCACCGCGTAGCGGGCGCGCCGCTGGGCGGGGTCGGTCGGGTCCCAGCGCAGTCCGCCCGGGTTGCCCTCGGGGCCGCCCTTGCCCCCGCCCGGCCCGCCGCTGCCGGGGCGGCTGCCGAAGCCGCCGGTGCCCCGGCCGGGCTGCTGGTCGCTCCACTGGCTGCCCCAGGCCGGGCGGTCGCCGGACGAGCCGTTGCCGGAGCCGTCACCCTCCCCGTTGCCGTCCCCGTTGCCGTCCCCGTTGCCGTTCGCGGGCGAGGACGGGTGGCGTGGCTGCCAGGGCTGGTCGGGCCGGTCCGCGGGCGGCGCCGCGAACGGATTGTCGTCGGTGGGCCCGGCGGAACCCGGAGCGCCCGGGGAATCCGGCGTACCCGAGGGGCCGGACGGCCCGGAGGAACCCGGCGTACCGGAGGAACGAGAGAGGCGGAAGGCGGTGCGGCGGCGTCGGTCCGGCATGTGGTGAACGTCTTCCCCATCTCGTCATGTCCGCCCCGAGGACGGTTCGTCCGCCCGGTGGGCGGTTCGCTGTCCCCTGACGCTACCTCCCGGTCACGCCCCCGTCCCGTGGGGGCCGCCGGGTGTGCCGGTATCGTTGCTGACGGTCGGCTCGTTCGTAGAGTTCCCCGTATCGAGGGGCGAGATTCTTTCGTACGACCGTACAAAGAGCACCGCACGCACATCGCACTGCCTTACCACGCGAGAAAGGGCCCAGCTGTGGCCTCCCCGCCCCCCTCCGCCGCTCCGGCCCGCCTCGTTGTGCTGGTCTCCGGCTCCGGTACGAATCTCCAGGCCCTGCTCGACGCCATCGGTGACGACCCCGAGGGCTACGGCGCCCGGGTCGTCGCGGTCGGTGCGGACCGTGACGGCATCGTCGGCCTGGAGCGTGCCGAGCGTGCCGGACTGCCCACTTTCGTGTGCAAGGTCAAGGACCATGCCACCCGCGAGGAGTGGGACGCGGCGCTCGCGGCCGCCACGGCCGCGTACCGCCCGGACCTCGTCGTCTCCGCGGGATTCATGAAGATCGTGGGCAGGGCGTTCCTCGCCGCGTTCGGCGGCCGGTTCATCAACACGCACCCCGCCCTGCTCCCCAGCTTTCCCGGTGCCCACGGGGTGCGTGACGCGCTCGCGTACGGCGTGAAGGTCACCGGCTGCACCGTCCACTTCGTCGACGACGGCGTCGACACCGGTCCGATCATCGCGCAGGGCGTGGTCGAGGTGACCGAAGAGGACACGCCGGAGGGCGAAGCCGCTCTCCATGAACGCATCAAGGAAGTCGAGCGCAAGCTGCTCGTCGAGGCCGTGGGGCGACTCGCCCGTGACGGCCATCGCATTGAGGGACGAAAGGTTCATCTCGGTCATGTCGGTGAATAAGCCCATCCGCCGCGCCCTGGTCAGTGTCTACGACAAGACGGGGCTCGAAGACCTCGCCCGTGGTCTGCACGAGGCGGGCGTCGAGCTCGTCTCCACCGGCTCCACCGCCGGGAGGATCGCCGCCGCCGGAGTGCCGGTCACCAAGGTCGAGGAGCTCACCGGTTTCCCCGAGTGCCTCGACGGCCGCGTGAAGACACTGCACCCCCGCGTGCACGCCGGCATCCTGGCCGACCTGCGCCTGGACACCCACCGTGAGCAGCTCGCCGAGCTCGGCGTGGAGCCGTTCGACCTCGTGGTCGTCAACCTGTACCCGTTCAAGGAGACCGTCGCCTCCGGCGCCTCCGACGACGAGTGCGTGGAGCAGATCGACATCGGCGGCCCCTCGATGGTCCGCGCCGCTGCCAAGAACCACCCGTCCGTGGCCGTCGTGACGAGCCCCGAGCGGTACGCCGACGTCCTCGCCGCCGTCGCGGCGGGCGGCTTCGACCTGAGCGCCCGCAAGCGCCTGGCCGCCGAGGCCTTCCAGCACACCGCCGCGTACGACGTGGCCGTGGCCTCCTGGTTCGCGGCCGACTACGCCGCCGCCGACGACTCGGGCTTCCCCGACTTCTTCGGTACGACGTACGAGCGCGGCGACGTCCTGCGCTACGGCGAGAACCCGCACCAGCCCGCCGCCCTCTACACCTCGGGCGCCGGCGGCCTGGCGGAGGCGGAGCAGCTGCACGGCAAGGAGATGTCGTACAACAACTACACGGACACCGACGCCGCGCGCCGGGCCGCGTACGACCACGCCGAGCCCTGTGTCGCGATCATCAAGCACGCCAACCCGTGCGGGGTCGCGATCGCCGACGACGTCGCCGAGGCGCACCGCAACGCGCACGCCTGTGACCCGCTGTCCGCCTTCGGCGGGGTCATCGCCGTCAACCGTCCGGTGTCCCTCGCCATGGCCGAGCAGGTCGCGGAGATCTTCACCGAGGTCATCGTCGCCCCGGCGTACGAGGACGGTGCCGTCGAGGTGCTGGCCCGCAAGAAGAACATCCGCGTGCTGCGCTGCCCCGACGGCCCGGCCGCCCCGGTCGAGGTCAAGCCCATCGACGGCGGCGCGCTGCTCCAGGTCACCGACCGGCTCCAGGCCGAGGGCGACGACCCGGCCAACTGGACCCTCGCCACCGGTGAGGCCCTCTCCGCGGACGAGCTGAAGGAGCTCGCCTTCGCGTGGAAGGCCTGTCGCGCGGTCAAGTCCAACGCGATCCTGCTCGCCAAGGACGGCGCATCGGTCGGCGTCGGCATGGGCCAGGTCAACCGCGTCGACTCCGCGAAGCTCGCCGTCGAGCGGGCGGGCGAGGAGCAGGCGCGCGGGGCGTACGCCGCCTCCGACGCGTTCTTCCCCTTCCCGGACGGCCTGGAGATCCTCACCGCGGCCGGCATCAGGGCCGTGGTCCAGCCCGGGGGATCGGTCCGCGACGAGCTGGTCATCGAGGCCGCGAAGAAGGCGGGCGTGACCATGTACTTCACCGGTACGCGCCACTTCTTCCACTGAGCCGCCACCGGGCCCCGGCCGCACCCCGCTCCAGCGGTGCGGCCGGGGCCCGCGCCGTGTCCGGGATATCACGGAATTCAGGTCTTGGTCGCGCCTCTGTTCTAATAAACCGCCGTGGAAATCCGTTGCGGGGGCGTCGTGCTTGATCTGAACAAGAGGAAGACCGGCCGGTCCACCGTGCCGGCACCGGGCGGTCCACCGGACGAGGTCCCGGCATCCGCCACGGACCGGGTCCCGCTGCGCCCGTATCTGATCGCCGCCGTGGTGCTGTGCGGGCTGTACTTCCTCTACTCGCACCTCCAGTACAGCCGCTTCGGCTCGCCCTCCTGGGACCTGGGGATCTTCGAACAGGAAGTACGGGCGTACGCCGGACTGAACGCTCCCGTCGTCGACATCAAGGGCCCCGGCTATCTGATACTCGGCGACCACTTCAGCCCCGTGGTGGCGCTGCTCGCCCCGCTCTACTGGATCTGGCCGTCCGCCGAAGCCCTGCTGTTCGCGCAGGCCGCGCTCTTCGCCGTCTCCGCCGTCATCGTCGGCCGCACCGCGCAGCAGATCCTGGGCGGCCGTTCGGGCATGTGCGTCACCGTCGCGTACGGGCTGTCCTGGGGACTCCAGGAAGCGGTGAAGTCCGACTTCCACGAGATCGCCTTCGCCGTACCGCTGCTCGCGCTCGTCTGCCGGGCCCTGCTCACCCGGCGCTGGACGGCCGCCGTCCTGTGGTCCCTGCCGCTGGTCCTGGTCAAGGAGGACCTGGGCGCCACGGTCGCCGTCGTCGGCCTGCTGCTCTTCCTGTACGGCCGCCGCCTCCAGGGCGCGCTGCTGGCGGCCTTCGGCGTGCTGGCGTTCGCCGTCACCGTCCTCGTCCTGATTCCGGCGGCCAGCAGCGAGGGAACGTACGACTACTGGACGAAGATCGACAAGAACGGGGAGCAGGACGTCTCCCTGTTCGACTCCGTCCTCGGCGTCCTCAACTCCTCGGTCAAGATCGAGATGCTGGTCTTCCTGGTCGGCATCACGGCCTTCATGGCGCTGCGCTCACCCCTGATCCTGCTCGTCCTGCCCACGCTCGGCTGGCGGCTGCTGTCCCAGGACTCCCACCACTGGGGCATGATCTGGCACTACAGCGCCATCCTCATGCCCGTGGTGTTCCTGGCCATGACCGACGGAATCCGTCGCAGCCGCGACTCCGCGCGGCCGTGGCTCGCCTCGTACGCGAAGGTCGCCGTACCCGTCGCCACCGCGATCGCCGTGGCCCTCACCCAGCATCTGCCGCTGCGCGATGTGCTGCGCCCGGAGACCTACCGCACCGACGCGCGTGTCCACGCGGCCCGGGAGGCACTGGAGGCCATCCCCGCCGGGGCGCGTGTCGAGACGGACATCACGCTGATGGCGCACCTCACGGGTGACCGCACCGTCTACTGGATCGGCGGGGCCCCGGGCACGGCCCCCGACATCGTCGCCGTCAACCTGGACTTCGGCTGGTCGCGGCCGATCACCGACCCGGTGGCGTACGCCGAGCAGCTCCACCCCGAGGCGCGGTACCGGCTCAAGCACCGGGCCGGGAACTTCGTGGTCATGGAGCGCACGACACCGGCCCCGGCGGACGTTCCCGGCCGCTGAGCCGCCCGGCCACCGCCCTCCGGTGGACCCCCGCACCGGCGGACCCCCGTGCCTGCGGACCCCTGCACCGGCGGACCCCCGCACCGGCGGACCCCTGCACCGGCGGACCCCCGCACCTGCGGACCCCCGTGCCGGCGGGGGTGACCGCTCCAGCGGGCGGCCGGCCGGGAAACGCGCGGAGGCCGCAGCCCGTCGAACGGGTGCGGCCTCCGAGGCGAGCGGGTCGGGCAGGGTCAGCCGGCCTTGACGACCACCGACGAGCAGACCTTGTCCGCGAACGTCTGCTTCTTCGAGTCCCACAGCGGCCACAGCCAGCCGATGTAGCAGGCGGCGCTGTCCAGGAAGTGGGCCAGGCGGCGCACGAAGGCCATGCCGAAGCCGAGCGGACGGCCGTCGGCCTCACGCAGCAGGCGGATGCCCACGGCCTTCTTGCCGATCGTCTGGCCGGTGGAGCCCTCCAGGTACAGCAGCCAGATGGCGACGCCGATCAGACCCAGGAAGCCGATGATGGCCAGGAAGCCGCCCGCGCCATCGCCCATGGCGCCACCCGCGGCCACCACGGCGTACGGGATCGCGAGGATCAGCCCGTCGATGATCAGCCCGCCCAGGCGCAGGCCCCAGTGGGCCAGCTCGGGCATGCCGCCGCCGTAGCCGGCCTGCTGCGGGTACCCGCCGCCGTAGGGCTGGCCGGGCTGCTGCTGGGGGTAGCCGTAACCCTGCGGCGGGACACCCTGGGGAGCCTGCTGCGGGTAGCCGTAACCGGGCTGCTGGCCCTGGGGCGGCTGGCCGGGCTGCTGCCCGTACGGGTTGTTCGGGTCGCCGAAGCTCATGGGGTGTTTCCTTCAACAGACGTGCGGGGACGGATGCGGCCGCACGGGGGAAGGAAACAGGTCAGCGGTCCGCCCCCCGTACTACCGCGGCACTGCGAATATCATCGTTATAAGCCGCACGTAAGTTTGTCCAGCCCGGCCCTTCAGGTGTTGTGCAAGTGCAACCTTGTGTCCATGGGAGACCCGCAATTGGTATGCGGGCGGGGTCATCCGCGAGGATGGGGACATGACTGCCCAGATTCTCGATGGCAAGGCCACCGCTGCCGCGATCAAATCCGATCTGACCGTCCGTGTGGCGGCCCTCCAGGCGCAGGGCATCGTCCCCGGCCTGGGAACCCTGCTCGTCGGGGACGACCCGGGCAGCCGCTGGTACGTGAACGGCAAGCACCGCGACTGCGCGCAGGTCGGCATCGGCTCCATCCAGCGCGAACTCCCCGACACCGCCACCCAGGAGGAGATCGAGGAGGTCGTACGGGAGCTCAACGCCAACCCCGAATGCACGGGCTACATCGTTCAGCTCCCGCTGCCCAAGGGCATCGACACCAACCGGGTCCTGGAACTCATGGACCCGGCCAAGGACGCCGACGGCCTGCACCCGATGAGCCTCGGCCGGCTGGTCCTCAACGAGACCGGCCCGCTGCCCTGCACCCCGCAGGGTGTCGTCCAGCTGCTCCGTGCCCACGGTGTGGAGATCAACGGCGCGCATGTCGTGGTCGTCGGCCGCGGTGTCACCATCGGCCGCTCGATCCCGCTGCTGCTGACCCGCAAGACCGAGAACGCCACCGTCACCCAGTGCCACACCGGTACGCGTGACCTCTCCTCCCACCTCCGGCAGGCCGACATCATCGTGGCCGCCGCCGGGGTGCCCCACCTGATCAAGCCCGAGGACGTGAAGCCGGGCGCCGCCGTGCTCGACGTCGGCGTCAGCCGCGACGAGAACGGCAAGATCGTCGGCGATGTGCACCCCGGAGTCGCCGAGGTGGCCGCCTGGGTCGCCCCGAACCCCGGCGGTGTCGGCCCGATGACCCGCGCCCAACTGCTGGTCAACGTGGTCGAGGCAGCCGAGCGGAAGGCCGCCGAGGCCGCCGACGCCGCCGCGACCGCGGGCTGACTGGAACCGGAAGGAACCCCATGGGTGCTGGTACGAGTCCGGCCGGGGCCGATCCGGCTCCCGCTCCCGACCCCGCCGCCGACCCCGCTTCCTCTTCCGCTTCCGTCCCCGGGGACGGGAACCCGGGGGAGCAGGGTGAGCAGCCGCGCGAGCCGGAGGAGCGGAACGGGCAGCGCGAGCCGGGAGAACAGGGCAAGCCGGGAGAGCACGGCAGGGCGGGAGAACAGGGCGAGGCAGGAGAACAGGGCGAGGCAGGAGAACAGGGCGAGCCGGGCGGTGCGACGGCCGGGGAGTCCGGTGCGGGGAGCACCGCCCCCCGCCGGTCGCGGCGCTTCCCCTCGCTGACCCGCGACACCGCGCGTCCCGAGGGCGGCGGCCGGGCGGCACCGGGCGACGCGCCCGCCCCGGCGCGGCAGTGGCCGCTGCTCACCGTGCTCTGCCCGGCCGGGGCCGGGCTGCTGATCGTCGCCGCCGACCCGTTCGCCGAGGCGTTCCGGATCGGCACGATACTGATCGGCGCCGCGCTCCTCACCGGGGCGGTGCTGCGCTGGGCGGTCCCCTCGGTCGGCATGCTCGCCGTACGGTCCCGGTTCACCGACCTGGTGACGTACGGGCTGATGGGCACCTTGATCGTGCTGCTCGCGCTGATGGCCCAGCCCGAACCGTGGCTGGACATTCCGGTGCTGGAGGACGCGGTCCACTTCACGATCCGCTGAGCCGAGCCGAACTGAGGCGCGGTGACGGTCCGGTGACGGTCCGGCCAACGCGGTGACGGGGTGCCCGTCCCCTCCCCCGAGAAGGGACGGGCACCCCAGGGCGGGACCCATGCGGAAGTCGATCAACTCCGGTATGCGGTGGCTTGAGCGGCCTTGCCCCGTCCTGCCTCCAGCGTCATCGACGGGGGGTCGCGGGTTCAAGGGATCACTGGGGCCTGTGGCACGGAAGTGACCATTCCGGCACGGTGTGATCGTTGCGCAACGGTGGCAGACTGGCCCGGCGCACGGGTGTGGCACGGGTACGGCACGGGTACGGTGCCGGGCGCGCGGAAGGCGCGCGGCAGCGCGAACGCTCTGTGCGCTCCCCGTCGGGAACTGGCACCCCGGCTCCGCGCATCCTCCTGGGCGGACCCGGAACGGAAGACCACCGGACCGGGTCGTGGGAGCGCGGGGCCGGTCGGCGGCGGGGCGCGTCGGACGCGTCCGGGGGAACACGGAGGGGAAGAGCAGCAATGCCTCGTTGGAAGGCGCTACCGGAGGAACTCGACCCGCAGATCAGGGAGTTCACCAGTCAGTTGCGCAGACTCGTCGACCGCGGCGGACTGAGTGTCGCGGGGGTGGCCGACCGTACGGGCTTCAGCAGGACGTCCTGGGAACGCTATCTCAACGGCCGGCTGCTCGCGCCCCGGCGCGCGGTGCTCGCCCTCGCCGAGGTGACCGGTACCGACCAGAACCATCTGACGGTCATGTGGGAGCTCGCCGAGCGCGCCTGGAGCCGCTCCGAGATGCGCCACGACATGACGATGGAGGCCATCCGGATCACGGAGGCGCGTGCCGCGCTCGGTGAGCCGGGTACGGCCCCCGTCGCGGGCGGGCGGAGCGGCCGTTCCGGAGGGGGCAGGCACGGCGCGGGGCGTCCCGGGAGCGCCGGCGGGGGAGTCCCCGCCGCGGCGGGTGAAGGAGCCGGACGGCACGGGACGGACGCCCGCGGTGCGGCGCGCCCGCCGTCCGTACCCGTGCAGCGCGGCACCGTGCCGCGGATCCCGCACCAGCCGCAGCCGCACGGCCGGACACCGCAGTACGGCTTGCCGCAGGGCGGGACGCCGCCGTCGGGTCAGCCGCAGGGCGGGCCCGCGGGCCGCCGGAAGCTGCCCGTGGTCCTCGCGGGCGTCGTCGGCGTCGCCCTGGTCGTGGTCGCCGCGGTCCTGCTCACCGGTCCGGGCGGTGACGACGGGGATACGGCCGCCGCGCCCCCGTCACCCGCACCCCTGACGAGCGCGCCGGAGCTGCCTGCCGGGGTCGAGTGCAGCGGTGCCGCATGCGCGGGTCAGGACCCCGAGGCCATGGGCTGCGGCGGCAGTTACGCCCGTACGGTGGCCAGCGCCGTGGTCGGCGGCGCCCGCGTCGAGGTGCGCTACAGCGAACCCTGCGCGGCGGCGTGGGCCCGGATAACCGAGGCGGCCGAGGGCGACACCGTACGGATCAGCGCGGGGGCGGCCGGGCAGGACGGCACGGTGAACGCCGACGCGGACGCGTACACCGCGATGGTCGCGGTGAAGCGGTCCGGTGACGCGAAGGCCTGCGCGACACTCGCCTCCGGTACGAAGGGCTGCACCGCCGCCCAGCCGTGAGGGCGCGCGGTGCGGGGCGCGCCCGTGACGGCCGGGCGCGCCCGCGGTGGGGTGTGGCCCGCGGTGGGGCGCCGCCCGCGCCTCCGTGCCGGCGGTGGAGCGTGTCCACGCCTCCGTGCCCGCGGTGCGTGACCGGTTGTGTGCCGTGCCACAGGGGGGCGGGCGGCCGGGGCGGCCCGGGTCGGATAGCCTGATCGCTGGATATCTCTTCACATCAAGATTCAGAGGTGTCCAGCACCAGGGGCCCGGCACCAGGGGTCGGGGACCGCCACCGCCAGCTGTCTAACGGAGATCGCCATGACCCGCACTCCCGTGAATGTCACCGTGACCGGCGCAGCCGGCCAGATCGGCTACGCGCTGCTCTTCCGCATCGCTTCCGGCCACCTGCTCGGCCCGGACGTGCCGGTCAACCTGCGCCTCCTGGAGATCCCGCAGGGCCTCAAGGCCGCCGAGGGCACCGCGATGGAGCTCGACGACTGCGCCTTCCCGCTGCTGCGCAACATCGAGATCACCGACGACGCCAACGTCGGCTTCGCCGGTGCGAACGTCGCCCTGCTCGTCGGCGCCCGCCCGCGCACCAAGGGCATGGAGCGCGGCGACCTGCTCTCCGCCAACGGCGGCATCTTCAAGCCGCAGGGCAAGGCCATCAACGACAACGCCGCGGACGACATCAAGGTCCTCGTCGTGGGCAACCCGGCCAACACCAACGCGCTCATCGCGCAGGCCGCCGCCCCGGACGTACCGGCCGAGCGTTTCACCGCGATGACCCGCCTGGACCACAACCGCGCGATCTCGCAGCTGGCCGCCAAGACCGGTGCCGCCGTCTCCGACATCAAGAAGCTGACGATCTGGGGCAACCACTCGGCGACCCAGTACCCCGACATCTTCCACGCGGAGGTGGCCGGCAAGAACGCCGCCGACGTCGTCAACGACGAGAAGTGGCTGGCCGACACCTTCATCCCGACCGTCGCCAAGCGCGGCGCCGCGATCATCGAGGCCCGTGGCGCGTCCTCCGCCGCCTCGGCCGCCAACGCCGCCATCGACCACGTGCACACCTGGATCAACGGCACCGCCGAGGGCGACTGGACCTCGATGGGCATCCCGTCGGACGGCTCCTACGGCGTGCCCGAGGGCATCATCTCGTCCTTCCCGGTCACCACGCGGAACGGCACGTACGAGATCGTCCAGGGCCTGGACATCAACGAGTTCTCCCGCGCGCGCATCGACGCGTCGGTGAAGGAGCTCACCGAGGAGCGCGACGCGGTGCGCGAGCTCGGCCTGATCTGAGGTCCGGCCCCGCCGGAACCGCCGTACGCCGAAGCGCCCCCGCAGCATCCGCTGCCGGGGCGCTTCGGCGTTCCGTCAGGTCCCGCACCCGGGGGACGCCTGCCGGACGAAGGTCACCCGTGGTGACGGCTTGGTCCCCAAAAGGCTCCTCCGGGCTGCGGAGTGCGGGTAGGGTGTCCCCTTTCCATCACCAACGCGCGCTGCCGGAGCGTGAGTTGTGGTCAGCTAGGGGGAACCGGTGACCGGGAGTACTGTGCCGCAACCGTCGCGGAGCCAGGACGAGCTGCTCGGGAAACCGCCCGTGCATCCGGCCACGAGCGAGGCCTCCAGACTGCTCTGCGCCGGGGTCTATCTGCACGACGGCTACCGCGACGCCGTGATCGACCAGCTGTACGTGCAGGAGGAGCGGATCGCCGCCCCGTCGACGGGCTTCGACGCCGCCCGGGTGCTGGCCCACGCCCTGCGGGCACGCCGCTCCGAACTCCGGTGGGCCGCGGGCATCCTGGCCACCTGGCTGCTGGGCGCCGTGCTCACCCGCGGTGCCGTCGCGGTCTTCGTGATGCCGTGCGTCCTGCTCGCCCTCGCGCCCCTGATCAGGGGCGCGGCGCGCAACCCACCGGTCTACCGCCGGATTCCGGCGTTCCTGATGCGCTGGTACGGGCGGCTCTTCCTGTTCTTCGCGGTGCTCTGGACGGTCGGCGGCGCCTTCGCCGGTCTCTTCGACGACGACGACGATCCGGGGAGTTACGAGTCCTCGTACGACTCCGCGTACGACTCCTCCGACGGGCTGTCCGACGCGCTCCCGGACGGGGCCGATCTCGGTCTCACCGTGCTGAACGAAGGCTTCTCCTCCGGCGGGTTCGGCTCGGGCCCGGCCTGGGGAGCGATCGGCTTCTTCGCCCTGATCGCCACCCTGGTGGGGCTCCGGCGCGGCCAGTTCGCCCGGGTCATGGCCGGTGAACTGGCCAGGAAGAACTTCCCCGACCTGACCGCCGACCCGGCCGAACGGACCGCGGGCAGCCGCTTCCGGCGGCTCCAGCAGCGGATCAGGCTGGAGCAGCACGCTCCGCTGATCATGTACAGCGCCGGTGATCCGTTCTGCGGCGCCGGGCTCCCCTACCACCCGTGGAACCTGGCCGTCGAACTCCGGCCGAGCGATGACGGCCCGACGGAACCGATCGACAACGCGCGGATCCTCCGCCGGATCGTGCCGCTGCTCCAGCAGTTGCGGGTGCCGTCGCCGCACGGCTCGCCGGATGCGGCCGCCGCCGTACGGGACCGGCTGCGCGAGCTGCAGATCGACGAGTGCGTGTTCCTGCCGGTGCTGGGCATGCGGCGGCGCGAGGACGCCCCGTACGGCCCCGCGGGCTTCGAGACCCACCGGCTGGGCGCCGTCGAGGAGGGCGGGGAGAGCCGCAGGCACTTCCTGCGCATCCGGGTCGGCGGATGGAGCGAGGAGGTCGTCGTCACCGTCTTCGTCCGGGTCCACACCCAGGGCGGGATGCTGATGCTGGAGCTCGCGCCGCACGTCCTGATGCCGGTGCACCCGTTGTTCCAGGAGGCCGACCGGATCGCCCACCGGCACCGCAACAACAACTGGTTCGGGAAGGCCGCCTGGGCGCTGGCCCGCACCCCGGGCTCGCTGGTGCGCTCGGTCGTCACCCTGGGACGCGGCGCGGTCAGCGGCTGGACGGTCCTCACCGCCGGGAACAGCGGTGCGCTGACGGACGGGCCGGAGATGTCCATCCGGCAGCTGGGCTCCGACAACGAGGCCTCGCTCTTCCAGGACATGGACATCAACCGGTATCTGAAGAGCATTCAGGACCGGGTGACCGGTGGTGTGCGGCTCGCCCTGCGCGAAGCGGGCTGGCAGACCGACGAGTTCGAGCAGAAGATCGTGAACATCGGTGCGGGCGGGGTGTTCATCGAGTCCGCGAAGGACAGCGCGATCGGCATCGGCGACCACAACAACGTCTCGTACGGAAACGCCGGCCACCGGTCCACCGCGGACCCGAAGCGGGCCCCGGGGCCGAAACAGGGGCCCGGCGCGCAGAAGCCCCCGCCGAAGTCGTCCGGCCCCGGCACCTCGCCGCGGCCGGACCAGCACCCGAACACCGGAGGTAAGTGACCATGGAGACGCCCGACGGACAGCAGCCGGTACAGCGGACCGTCCACGTGGGGTCGGTGACGGGCAGCGCCTTCGCCATCGGCGACCACAACACCGTCACCCAGCACCAGCACGCCGCTCCCGCAGACGAGACCCAGGCCGAACTGCTCCGTGCCGTGCGGGAGCTCCGCGCCGACCTCGAACGGTTCGTCGCCTCGGACGCCACGGAGATCCTCGACGCCGAACTGGTCTCGGTGGCGGAGGAGATCGAGGGCGCCGGCGCGGCGACTCCCGGAAGGCTGGCCCGGCTCCGGGAGGCACTGACGGCGGCCGGTGCGCTCACCGGGACGCTGGCCTCCGGCATCGCCGTGGGGCAGGCGCTCGCCGCGCTGCTGGGGAGCTGAACGGTGAACGGGGGCGGCGGAGCGCGCTGGAACGACGAGACACAGAGCTGGGAGACCGAGGAGCGGCGCGGCTACACCCCGCCGCCCCCGCCGCTGCCCTCGGCACCGCCGGTGGTTCCGGTGGTTCCGGTGGCGCCCGAGACGCAGGAGCCCCAGGGGCCGCAGGGTATGCAGGGGCCTTGGGGTCCGGCCGGATCTCCGGGGCCGGCAGGGCCGCCCGCGCCGCCGGGCACGTACAACAACATCACCGGGACCTTCGAGGTCTCCGCGGCCGGCGGGGCGGGCGGCGGCAGGTCCTTCCGGGAGCGGGTCACCCCGCTGACGGCCGGGATCGCGGTGGGCGTACTCGCGATGGGTGCGGCGGCGCTGTGGTTCACGCTCGGCGGCGACAACGGCGGCGCTCACGAAGGAGCGCGAGGGGCGAGCGCCACCTCCACCGAGCTGGAGAAATCCTCCGACGGGACGACCGGCGGCGAGGACGCCGGGGGGACCGACGGGGCCCTTCCCGATGCCTCCGCGTCGGACACCGCCCCGGAATCCGCGCCGCCGTCCGGTGCGCTGCCTCCCGGCTACGCCGATACGGACGACCGTGAAGGCTTCCGGATCGCGGTCCCCCGGGAGTGGGACGTACGCACCGAGGACAAGGGCGCGGTGTTCTACAAGTCGGCGGACGGCGTGGAACTGATCCAGATCTTCCGGATCGCCGAGCCCATCACCGCCGTGGACGCCGTCGGCCGCGCGTCCGAGGAACTCAGCTCCAACCCGGGCTTCGAGGAGATCAGCCGCGGCCCCGTGGAGAGCCCCGGAGGCGGAGAGGCGGCCGAGCTGGTCTACGCGTACGACAGCAAGGAGACCGGAGGCCGGCGCCAGGTCATCGAGCGCGTCTTCACGGCCTCGGACGGGCGGCTGTACGCGGTGCTGGTCGGCGCCGCCGACACCGAGTGGCCCCGGCAGGAGGAGATCCTGGACGTGGCCGTGACGCACTTCGACCCGTACGACAGCCCGTTCTGACCGCCCGCTCCGCCCCCGGCGGCCTGGTCCCCGAAGCCGTTCGGTGCCTGACGGCGTTCAGCGCTCGACGCCGCTCAGTGCCTGACGGCGTTCAGCGCTTGATGTCGGTCAGTGCTTGATGTCGCCGGGGGTGTAGTGACCGGGGACCATGCGGGTGGACACGCCGAAGCGGTTCCAGGCGTTGATCACCGTGATGGCGGAGATCAGCTGCGCGAGCTCCGCCTCCTCGAAGTGCTCGGCGGCCTTCGCGTACACCTCGTCCGGGACGAAGCCGTCGGTCAGCACGGTGATGGCCTCGGTCAGCTCGATCGCCGCCACCTCCTTCTCCGTGTAGAAGTGCCGCGACTCGTCCCAGGCGCTGAGCTGCACGATCCGCTCGACGGACTCGCCCGCCGCGAGCGCGTCCTTGGAGTGCATGTCCAGGCAGAAGGCGCAGCGGTTGAGCTGCGAGGCCCGCACCTTCACCAGCTCGACCAGGACCGGGTCCAGCCCCTTCCTGGAGGCGGCGTCCAGCCGGACCATCGCCTTGTAGACATCGGGGGCGAGCTGGGACCAGGCCAGGCGGGCCGGGTGCTCGGGGGCGTACGCGGAGGGGGCGTGGTCGTGCGTGGGTGTCGTCATGACGACGACGCTACGGCCTGGGTGGCGCAACGGTATGGTCCATTCCCATGACGGATTCCTGGGCCACTTTCGGAGCCGATCTGCATATCGAACCGCGCGGCGGGGGGCTGCGCGGCGGACTGATGGAGGCCCTGCGGGAGGCCGTGCGCACCGGGCGGCTGACTCCCGGGACCCGGTTGCCGTCCTCCCGTACGCTCGCCGCCGACCTGGGCATCGCCCGGAACACCGTGGCCGACGCCTACGCCGAACTGGTCGCCGAGGGCTGGCTCACCGCCCGGCAGGGCTCGGGGACCCGGGTCGCGCCGAGGTCCGTGCCGCGCCGGGCGGACCAGACCGTGCCACCGTCCCCCGCGGTGCGGTCCGGGCCCGTCCACGATCTGAAGCCCGGGTCGCCGGACCTCGCCGCCTTCCCGCGCGGCGAGTGGCTCAAGGCGTCCCGCCGGGCGCTGACCGCCGCCCCCGACGAGGCGTTCGGATACGGCGATCCTCGCGGACGCGTCGAACTGCGCACCGTACTGGCCGAGTATCTGGCGCGGGCCCGCGGCGTGTACGCGGCACCGGAGCGGATCGTGATCTGTGCCGGTTTCGTCCACGGCCTGATGCTGCTGGGCAAGGTGCTCGCGGCGCGGCGGGTGCGGGAGACCGCCGTCGAGTCGTACGGGCTCGACGCGCACGGGAACCTGCTGAGGGAGGCCGGACTGCGCACCCCCTGCCTGCCGTTGGACGGCCTCGGCTCCCGTACGGAGGAGCTGGCCGGGATGCGCGGTGTCGGGGCGGTCCTGATGACGCCCGCGCACCAGTTCCCGACGGGCGTCCCGCTGCACCCCGACCGGCGGGCCGCCGCGGTCGACTGGGCCCGGTCCACTGCGGGGCTGATCCTGGAGGACGACTACGACGGGGAGTTCCGGTACGACAGACAGCCGGTGGGGGCGCTCCAGGGGCTCGACCCCGAGCGCGTCGTCTACCTGGGAACCGCCAGCAAGTCCCTCGCGCCCGGTCTGCGCCTCGCCTGGATGGTGCTGCCGCAGGAGCTGGTGACGGAGGTGGCGCGGGCCAAGGGGGAGTTCGACTGGACACCGGGCGCGCCGGATCAGCTCACGCTGGCGGAGTTCATCGCCTCGGGGGCGTACGACCGCCAGGTGCGCTCCATGCGGCTGCGCTACCGGCGCCGCCGTGACCAGCTCGTCGCCGCGCTCGCCGAACGCGCGCCGGACGTCCGGGTCGGCGGAATCGCGGCCGGGCTGCACGCGGTCCTCGAACTCCCCGAAGGCACCGAGCGCGCGGTGATCCAGGCGGCCGCCTGGCAGGGGCTGGCCGTGGAGGGCCTCGGGCGCTTCCGGCACCGCGACGCGCCGCCCGGCCGCGACGCGCTGGTGATCGGTTACGGCTCCCCGTCCGACAGCGCCTGGGCGGGGGCGCTGGACGCGCTGTGCCGGGTGCTGCCGTAGGGCGAGGGGGAGGGGGAGGGGGGCGCGGGGGTGCGGGGCACGGGGGTCGCCGACCTGCTGGGCAGCCTGGCGTCCGGGGCGTCCGGCTGCTGGGCAGCCTGGCGTCCGTGGCGTCCGGGCGTTGGGGTACGGGGGCACGGGAGCACCGGGCCGCCAGGCCGCTGGGGACCGCCGGGCCGCCGGAGCACGGGGCACATGGGACCGCCGAGCCGCCGACGGCCGCCGGAGCACGGGAGCACGGGAGCACCGGGCCGCCGGAGCGCGGGCCTTCCGCGCCGCCTCCGCGCCTCCCCTACGCCTCCTTCGACGGCGCGCCCTCAGCCGTCCCCGGCACCCCCGCCTCCCCCGCCGACGTCACCGCCGCCCCGGCCCCGTCCACCGGCGCCGCCTCCCCGGCCCCGTCCACCGGCGCCGCCGCCCCGGCCCCGTCCACCGGCGCCTCGCCGAACCGGGCCAGGGCCAGCGCCCCCGCGACGGCCACCGCGAAGCCGGTGACCGCCAGCCACCCGAGGCCGTCCCGGGTCTCGTCCCCGAGCCAGATGACCCCCACCAGGGCCGGGCCGATCGTCTCGCCGAGCACCATCCCGGCGGTCGCGGTGGTCACCGAACCACGCTGCAGCGCCGACGTGAGCAGCAGGAACGCCGAACCGCCGCCCACCAGCAGCGCGTACACGGCGGGGTTGGCCACCAGGGCGCCGGGCGACACGTCGTCGATCAGCCGGACCGCGACCTCGACGACCCCGAAGCCGCACCCCGCCCCGAGCCCCAGCGCGAGGGCCCGGGGCCGCTCGGGCAGCCCGCCGGCCACCGCGCCGACGAGCAGTACCCCGAGGGCGATCCCGAGCATCGACCAGCGCAGCGCGTCCGAGCCCGTCGAATCGCCCTCCCGGCCGGAGGCGAGCCCCAGCATGCCGAGCCCGGCGACCACCACACCGACCGCGCCCCACTCCGTGCCGGTCAGCCGGACCGCGAGGAGACGGGCGGCGACCACGGCGGTCACGGCGAGGCTCGCGGCCAGCGCCGCGCCCACCGCGTAGATCGGGAGCGAGCGCAGCGCGACGATCTGGAGGACGAAGCCGAGGCCGTCCAGGGCGAGTCCGGCGACGTAACGCCACTGCCGCACGGCCCGCAGCAGCAGCGCGGGGTCGACCCCCGCGTCGGAGCCCGGCCGGGCCGCGGCGCGGGCCGCGACGGACTGGAGGACGGAGGCCGTACCGAAGCAGACCGCGGAACCGAGCGCGCAGATCATCCCGAAGAGCACATAGGGACTCTACTGGCGCGTGGTTGACGCACCGGGTTCCGATCGAGTGGCACAGCCATCTAATCTGACGAGCGGTCTGGCAAGCGGTCTGGAAGTGGACCGAACTGGACAGGACACGACAACACAGGACAACGGGGGAGCGGAAAATGGCCAAACGCAGGCTGAGATCGGGCACCGTGGTACTCGGCGGCATGGGAGTCCTCGCGGCGACGATCACCTCCTGCGGCTCGGATCCGGACCGGCGGTGCGTCGACCCGCTGACCCAGGACAAGCTGCCGAGTTACGAGTGCGCGGGCGGCGGCAGCGGTAGCAGCGGTGGCAGCGGCTCGTACTACTACGGCGGCACCAGCAGGAACGGCAAGGTGACCGGCGGCAGCTTCGACAAGGCGGCGGTCGACCGCGGCGGATTCGGCTGCTCCGGAACGGGCGGCGGCTGAAGCGCATGCGACGCCGCACGATCGAACCGCGCCCCGGCTGGCAGCGGACCGTCGAGGAACAGGGCCTGGTCTACCCGCTCACCCGCTACCCGGACGGCTCACTGCGCCCCTACTGGGACGAGAGCGCCTACTACGTCTTCACGCTGCCCGAGGTCGAGGCGCTCGAAGAGGTCGTCGAGGAGCTGCACACGATGTGCCTGGCCGCGGCCGCGCACATCGTCGAGCGGGACCGGTTCGCCGATCTCGGCATCACCGACCGCCGGCTGGCCGCACTGATCGCCGACTCCTGGCGGCGCCGCGCCGAACTGCCCTCCCTGTACGGCAGGTTCGACCTTCGGTACGACGGCACCGGCCCGGCGAAGATGCTGGAGTACAACGCCGACACCCCGACCTCGCTGGTGGAGGCCGCGAGCCCGCAGTGGTTCTGGATGGAGGACCGGTTCCCCGGCGCGGACCAGTGGAACTCCCTCCACGAGCGTCTCGTCGACGCCTGGAAGCGGCAGGCGCCCCTGCTGCCGCCGGGGCCGCTGCACTTCGCGCACTCGGACGGTGACGAGCTGGGCGAGGACCTGATGACGGTCGCGTACCTGCGCGAGACCGCCCAGCAGGCCGGGATCGACACCGAGGCACTGTCCGTCGAGCAGATCGGCTGGGACCGGCTGAGCGGGCGCTTCGTCGACGAGCGGCTCCGCTTCATCCGGAGCTGCTTCAAGCTCTACCCCTGGGAGTGGCTGGCGACGGACCGCTTCGGACCGCATGTGCTGGACACGCTCGACAACGGCGGCGGCACCGGCACCACCTGCTGGATCGAACCCGCCTGGAAGATGCTCCTGTCCAACAAGGCGCTGCTGGCCGTCCTGTGGGAGCTGTACCCGGGACACCCGAACCTTCTCCCGTCCTACCTCGACGGCCCCCGCGGCCTCGCCGGACCCGGCGGCGCCGGATACGCGGCCAAGCCCCTGCTCGGCCGCGAGGGCGCCGGGGTCACCCTCCACGGGCCGGGAAGCGCGGCGGCGGTACGGGACGAGCCCTGCTGCTACCAGGAGCTCGCCCCGCTGCCCGACTTCGACGGCAACCGGGTGGTGCTGGGCGCGTGGGTCGTCGAGGACGAGGCCGCCGGACTCGGCATCCGGGAATCGGCGGGTCCTGTCACGGACGAGTACGCCCGCTTCCTGCCCCACGTCATCCTCTAGCCGGGGCGGCCGGGGGCTTCGAGAGGGTCCCGCCCGCGGGCCGCACCCGTGCACCCGGCCGCCCCGGCCCGCGCGTGTCAGGCGCCGAGCACCGCCCGCAGCTGGTCCAGGCCCCAGTCGAGGTCCTCCTTGGAGATCACCAGCGGCGGCGCGATCCGGATCGTCGAACCGTGGGTGTCCTTGACCAGCACCCGGCGCTCCATCAGCCGCTCGGAGATCTCCCGGCCCGTGCCCAGGGCCGGCGTGACGTCGACGCCCGCCCACAGGCCGCGCCCCCGGACGGCCTCCACCGAGCCGCCGCCCACCAGCAGCCCCAGCTCCCGGTGCAGGTGGTCGCCCAGCTCCGCCGCCCGCTGCTGGTACTCGCCCGTGCGCAGCATCGCGATCACCTCCAGTGCGACGGCGCACGCCAGCGGATTCCCGCCGAACGTCGAGCCGTGCTCCCCGGGCCGGTACACACCCAGCACCGCGGCCGACGAGACCACGGCGGACACCGGTACGACCCCGCCGCCCAGCGCCTTGCCGAGCAGATACATGTCGGGCACGACGCCCTCGTGCTCACAGGCGAAGGTCTTCCCCGTCCGGCCCAGGCCCGACTGGATCTCGTCCGCGATGAACAGCACGTCCCGCTCGCGGGTCAGCTCCCGGACCCCGGGCAGATAGCCGGGCGGCGGCATCAGCACCCCGGCCTCGCCCTGGATGGGCTCCATCAGCACCGCCACGGTGTTCTCCGTCATCGCCGCACGGAGCGCGGTCAGGTCCCCGTACGGCACGATCTCGAACCCCGGGGTGTACGGGCCGAAGTCGGCCCGTGCCTCGTGGTCCGTGGAGAAGCTGATGATCGTGGTCGTCCTGCCGTGGAAGTTGTCCGCGGCGACGATGATCTTCGCCATGCCGTCCGGGACGCCCTTGACCCGGTAGCCCCACTTGCGGGCCGTCTTCACCGCGGTCTCCACCGCCTCGGCGCCGGTGTTCATGGGCAGGACCATCTCCATGCCGCACAGCTCGGCGAGCCCCGTACAGAACTCGGCGAAGCGGTCGTGGTGGAAGGCCCGGGAGGTGAGCGTCACCCGCTCCAGCTGAGCCTTGGCCGCCTCGATCAGGCGGCGGTTGCCGTGACCGAAGTTCAGCGCGGAGTAAGCGGCGAGCATGTCCAGATAGCGCCGTCCCTCGACATCGGTCACCCAGGCGCCTTCCGCCGAGGCGACGACGACCGGCAACGGGTGGTAGTTGTGCGCGCTGTGCGCCTCGGCGGAGGCGATGGCAGTTTCCGTGATCGACACGGGATCTCCGTTCGTCGTGCGGCGTGGGCGGGGGTCGTGCCCACTTTGTATCGTCGGTCCGATCCCGCGCGAGGAAACCTTCACGGCGCGGCGCGCCTCGCGCGCCGGTCCGTGCGGGGCGCGTCATCGCGTGCGCGGGGGCGCGGTACCGCACGTGCGGGGGCGCGGTACCGCACACGAGGGGGCGCGCCGATTTGCGCCGTACACCGGCTGCCGGAGAACGGTTCCGCACCTGAGACAATGGGTCCCATGGCCTCTGATCGTCCTCGCGTGCTCTCCGGAATCCAGCCCACCGCAGGCTCGTTCCACCTCGGCAACTACCTCGGCGCGGTCCGCCAGTGGGTGGCGCTGCAGGAGTCCCACGACGCCTTCTACATGATCGTGGACCTGCATGCGATCACCGTTCCGCAGGACCCCGCGGAGCTGCGCGCGAACACCCGGCTCGCCGCCGCCCAGCTGCTGGCGGCCGGCCTGGACCCCGACCGGTGCACGCTCTTCGTGCAGAGCCATGTTCCCGAGCACGCCCAGCTCGGCTGGGTCATGAACTGCCTCACCGGCTTCGGCGAGGCGTCCCGGATGACGCAGTTCAAGGACAAGTCCGCCAAGCAGGGTGCCGACCGGGCGACCGTGGGCCTTTTCACCTACCCGGTCCTCCAGGTCGCGGACATCCTGCTCTACCAGGCCAACCAGGTCCCGGTCGGCGAGGACCAGCGCCAGCACATCGAGCTCACCCGGGACCTCGCCGAGCGGTTCAACGGCCGGTTCGGGCAGACGTTCACGATTCCGGAGCCGTACATCCTCAAGGAGACGGGGAAGATCTACGACCTCCAGGACCCGTCGGTCAAGATGAGCAAATCGGCCTCCACGCCGAAGGGCCTCATCAACCTGCTGGACGAGCCGAAGGTCACGGCGAAGAAGGTCCGGAGCGCCGTCACCGACACCGACACGGTCATCCGTTACGACACGGAGAACAAGCCGGGCGTCAGCAACCTCCTGAGCGTCTACTCCACCCTCACCGGAACCGGAATCGCGGATCTGGAGCAGAAGTACGAGGGCAAGGGCTACGGTGCGCTCAAGACCGACCTCGCCGAGGTCATGGTGGAGTTCGTCACCCCGTTCCGGAGCCGTACGCAGGAATATCTGGACGACCCGGAGACGCTGGACTCCATCCTGGCCAAGGGTGCGGAGAAGGCCAGGACCGTCGCCGCGGAGACCCTGGCGCAGACCTACGACCGCATGGGCCTTCTGCCCGCCAAGCACTGAGTCCAACGGCCCTGGCGAGAACGCCGCCGCAGGCTGCACACTTGCGGCGGCAGGACCGAGAACCGGCCACCGGCGGACCGACCGACGACGATTGAGGAGAACGACGTGGGGACCGTAACGCTTGGCGTTTCGATCGCGGTCCCGGAGCCCTACGGCAGCCTGCTCCAGGAGCGGCGCGCGAGCTTCGGGGACCCTGCCGCATACGGCATTCCCACCCACGTCACCCTGCTCCCGCCGACGGCGGCGGAGGCGGCCGACCTGCCGGCGGTCGAGGCGCATCTCGCCCGGATCGCCACGGCCGGCCGGCCCTTCCCGATGCGGCTGTCCGGCACCGGGACCTTCCGGCCGCTCTCGCCGGTCGTCTTCGTCCAGGTCGTCGAGGGCGCCTCGGCCTGCTCCTGGCTGCAGAAGCGGGTCCGGGACGCGTCCGGGCCGCTGGTGCGCGATCTCCAGTTCCCGTACCACCCGCATGTCACCGTGGCGCACGACATCTCCGAAGAGGCGATGGACCGGGCGTACGAGGAGCTCTCCTCCTACGAGGCCGCCTGGACCTGCGGCTCCTTCGCTCTCTACGAACAGGGCGCGGACGCCGTCTGGCGCAAGATCAACGAATTCCCGTTCGGCGGCGGCATCGCGCCCGCCGTCCCCGCGCAGAGCGGCTCCTCCGTGGACGAGCCGTCGCTGCACCCCTGAGCAGCGGCTCCTCCGGACGTGTATCCGAAGGCTGTCCCGTCAGAGGGGCAGCCGCCGGAACAGCGGGCGCGGCACATGGCGCAGCGCCGACATCACCACCCGTAGCGCCCCGGGCACCCACACCGTCCCGGTGCCGCGCCCGAGCCCCGTCACGATCGCGTCCGCGACCGCCTCCGGGGTGGTCATGAGCCGCCTGCGCACGAGCTCCGCCGGATCCGTGGCACCTGTCACCCCCGCCGCCCCGGCCGCGCTGTCCCTCCCGGTCCCGTCGCCGCGTAGGGAGCCCGGCTGTACGGAGCCCGGCTGTACGGAACCGGGGCGTGCGGGGTCCGGGTGCAGGGCACCGGGGCGGACGACCATCACCCGCACTCCCGTGCCGTGCAGCGCGTCGCCCAGCCCCTGCGCGAACGCGTCCAGGCCGGCCTTGCTCGACCCGTAGATGAAGTCCGCGCGGCGTACGCGCTCGCCGGACACGGAGGAGAGCACGACCAGCGACCCATGACCCTGCGCCTGGAGTGCGCCCGCGCACACCAGCCCGGCGGAGACCGCCCCCGTGTAGTTGGTCCGGGCGACCCGGACCGCCCGCAGCGGCTCCTCCTCGTCGCGCGTCTGGTCGCCGGGGATGCCGAACGCCATCAGCACCAGGTCGATGTCGCCCTCCGCGAAGACCTTGCCCAGCACCGTCTCGTGGGACTCCGGGTCGAGGGCGTCGAAGGCCACGGTACGGACCTCGGCGCCGCGCGCGCGGAGCCCGGCGGCGGCGGTGTCCAGGGCGGGGGAGGGCCGGCCGGCCAGCCACACTGTGCGGGTACGCAGCGCGATCAGCCGGCGCGCGGTGGCCAGCGCGATCTCCGAGGTGCCGCCGAGGACGAGCAGGGACTGCGGGGCACCGAAGGCGTCCTTCACGAAATCACTCCTGGTGGGAACGGAAAACGGGCGGGGAAGCTCACAGCGAGAGCCGGCGGGAGAGGTCGGAACGGAACGCCCCGTCCGGGTCCAGCTCCGCCCGCAGCGCCCGGAACTCGGGCAGTCGCGGATACATCGCGGCCAGCACCCCCGGCCGCAGCCGGGCGTCCTTCGCCAGACAGACCCGGCCGCCGGCCGCCGCGACCTCCTCGTCGAGCCCGTCCAGGAACCGCCCCAGACCGGGCAGGCCCGCGGGCAGATCGAGTGCGAGGGACCAGCCGGGGGCCGGGAACGACAGCCGGCCCGGGTCGGCCCGGCCGAACCGTTTGAGCACGGCGCGGAACGAGGGACAGCGGCGCGTGGAGAGGCGCCGCACGATGCGGTGCAGCGTCTCCTCCTGCCCGTACGGGACGACGAACTGGTACCGCACGAAGCCGCCGCGGCCGTGCAGCCGGTTCCAGTGCGGTACGCCGTCCAGGGCGTGGAAGAACGTGGGGATCCGCTGGAGCTCACCGGTGCGGGACCTGGGGGCGCCGCGATAGCGGAGTTCGTTGTACAGCGCGGCGGAGGCCGGGCCGAGCAGCCCCTCCGGGACGACGGAGGGGGCGGCCGGCAGCTGCCCCGGGCGGAACACGAGCGGAGCGCGCCGGACGCGTGCCGGGAGCGTGTGCAGGGGTGCGTGCTCCCCGCGGGTGATGACGCCGCGCCCTGTCGCGCCGCCCCGTGCCAGCAGATCGAGCCAGGCGGACGCGTAGCGGTGGCGGTCCCCACCGGCCGTGAACCGGGCCAGCAGGTCGTCAAGATCCCTCGCCCGCTCCGTGTCGACCGACATCAGCGAGGAGGCGACCGGCTGGAACCGGAGCGCGGCGGCGAGCACGACACCGGTCAGCCCCAGCCCGCCGGCGGTCGCGTCGAAGAGCGCGGTGCCGGGCAGCACCGTACGCACCTCGCCGTCCGCGGTGAGCAGTTCCAGCGAGCTGACATGCCGGGAGAAGGAACCGGAGAGGCGATGGTCGAGGCCGTGGACATCGGAGCCGATCGCGCCGCCGACGGTGATGTGGCGGGTCGAGGGGGTGACCGGCAGGAAGCGGCCCAGCGGCAGCAGCACCTCCAGCAGCCGGTGCAGGCTCACCCCCGCGTCGCACACCACGGTGCCCGTACGGGTGTCGATGGTGTGGACGCGGTCCAGCGCGGTCATGTCGAGGACGGAGCCGCCCGCGTTCCGCGCCGCGTCGCCGTGCGCGCGGCCGAGCCCGCGGGCGAGGACGCCGCGGGGACCGCGCCCGCGCACGACGGCCGCCGCCTCCTCGTAGCTGCGGGGGCGGAACCGCAGCGCGGTCGTCGGGGCGGTGCGGCCCCAGCCGGTCAAGGACACCGTGTCGACGGACATGACGGTGACCGTATCGCCAGACAAAACCCCTTTGTGGCATTTGTTACGGTACTCACTGGAATGGGTGATTGATTGGGTGTCAGAGAGCCGCCCGCACCGGTTCTTCCGGGCCTGGAGGGTACGCGTACGTCATGGACTGGCTGAAGAGACTCCCTGTCGTCGGGCCGCTCGTCTCCCGGCTGATGGAGACACACGCCTGGCGCTCCTACGAGACGCTGGACCGGGTCCACTGGGCCAGGCTGGCCGCCGCCATCACCTTCATCAGCTTCCTGGCGCTCTTCCCGCTGATCGCGGTCGGCGCGGCGATCGGTGCCGCACTGCTCCCCGACAAGCAGCTGAACAAGATCGAGGACTGGACCGCCGATCAGGTGCCGGGCATCTCCGACCAGCTCGGCATCAGCGATCTGGTCGACCACGCGGGCACGGTCGGTGTGGTGGCCGGTGCGCTGCTGCTGTTCACCGGTATCGGCTGGGTCGGCTCACTGCGGGAGTGTCTGCGCGCGGTCTGGGAGATGGACGGCGTCGAGGAGGGCAACCCGGTCGTCCGCAAACTCAAGGACGCCGGGCTGCTGCTGGGCCTGGGCGGCGCGGCGCTCGCGACGCTGGCGGTCTCCGCGGCCGGTTCGACGGCCGTCGGCCGGACCGCCGAGCTGCTGGGCGTCACCGACCACGGTGCGGGTGGTGTGCTGCTGCAGGCGGCCGCCCTGGTGGTGGCCGTTCTCGCCGACTTCCTGCTCCTGCTCTATCTGCTGACGCTGCTGCCCGGGGTGGAACCGCCGAGGCACCGGCTGCTGGTCGCCGGGCTGCTCGGCGCGGTCGGCTTCGAACTGCTCAAGCTGCTGCTCGGCAGCTATATGAAGGGCGTCGCGTCGAAGAGCATGTACGGCGCCTTCGGCGTGCCCGTCGCCCTGCTCCTGTGGATCAACTTCACCGCGAAGCTGCTGCTGTTCTGCGCCGCATGGACGGCGACGCGGAGCAAGGGCGAGATCGAGACAGAAGGCGAGGCGAGGGGAACGGCGAAGAAGGCGGACGAGAAGGAGAAGGCGGACGAGAAGGAGAAGGCGGACGAGAAGGAGAAGGAGCGGGCGGGGGTCGACGGGACCGAGGGGGCGGTCAGCGACGGGGAAGGCGGCGGACCAGGTCGGGCAGCGGCCAGCGCCGGTTGACCAGGAACACCCCGGCCGCCAGTACGACCAGTACGCCGCCGATGATCGCCAGCGCGATCCCGACCCCGCTGGAGCCCTCGGAGGCGACCGCGGTCTCCTTCGCGGACTTCTCCCCGTCCTGCCCGGACTTGTTCGCCCCGGCGGCCGGCTCGGTGCCCTTGCCGGTTCCGGTCTCCGCGGACTTCGGCGGCACCAGCTCACCGACCGGTGTCACCTTGCCGCTCGCGCTGAAGCCCCAGTCGAGCAGGCTCGCGGCCTCCTTGTACACGGCGTGGCTCTCGTCGGAGGACGGGTTCATGACGGTGACCAGCAGCACCCGGCCGTCGCGCTCGGCGACACCGGTGAAGGTGTTGCCCGCGTGGGTGGTGTAGCCGTTCTTGACCCCCGCGATGCCCTTGTACGGCTCCACGCCGATGTCCCCGGTGATCAGCCGGTTGGTGTTCTGGATCTCGAAGCTCTCGCGCTTCTTGCCCTTCTTCTCCTCGCCGGGGAAGTCGGCCGAGGCCGTCGCGCAGTACTCGCGGAAGTCCTTCTTCTGCAGCCCGCTGCGGGCGAACAGGGTGAGGTCGTACGCGCTGGAGACCTGGTTCGGCGCGTCGTACCCGTCCGGCGAGACCACCGTCGTGTCGAGGGCCTGCAACTCCTCGGCGTGGCTCTGCATCGCCTGGACCGTCTTGGGGACGCCGCCGAACATCGAGGCCAGCACGTGCACCGCGTCGTTGCCCGAGCGAAGGAACACCCCGAGCCACAGGTCGTGGACCGTATAGGTGTGGTCCTCCTTGACGCCCACCAGACTGCTGCCCGCGCCGACACCGGCGAGCTCGGCGTCCGTCACCTTGTGGGTGAGGCTCTTCGGCTGGAGCGCCGGCAGGACCGTGTCCGCGAAGAGCATCTTCAGGGTGGAGGCGGGCGGCAGCCGCCAGTGGGAGTTGTGCGCCGCCAGGACCTGGCCGTTCTCCGCGTCCGCGACGATCCACGACCGGCCCGTGAGGTCCTTGGGCAGGACCGGGGCGCCGGGCCCCAGATTGACCTGGGTCCCGACCTTCGCGAGCTGCTCACCGCCGACGTTCGACATGGGGTGCGTCGGCTTCGGCTGCTTGTCGTCGGTCTTGTCCTTGTCGGCCGCAGAGGCAGGACTGAGGACAAAACCGGACAGCAACGCGGCGGAGAGGACCGTCAACACGGTCTTTTTCAGAGCATGCACGGTCGGAAACGTACAGGGCGAAGATGTGCTTGGGGACCCGGACCGCCGGACCCGCCGCAGGTAACGCCAGGACAGCCCACCTCGCACCCTGCCGTACGCCCCACCCCGGACGATCCGGCCGGAGGCGGGCGGCGATACTGAATCCATGAAGCTCAGCCGCCCCGTCTCCTGGTTCCTGCTCGCGTTCGGGGTGTGGAGCTGGTTCATCTGGATCACTTTCGTCAAGAACCTGTGGAAGGACGGCAGCGGGCTCGCGTTCGACGACGCGGGCGACCCGACCACCTACTTCTGGGTGCATCTGCTGCTCGCCATCACGTCCTTTCTTCTGGGGACGGCGGTCGGGGTGATCGGGTTCCGTGGTGTCAGGGCTTTGCGCCGTGAGCGCACCTGACCCTCGCGGTACGAACCGGCAGGGGGAGCGGTCGGACGGCCGGTCCGAGGACAGGTAAACGGGGGTGCGCACATGGCAGTGGTCTTCGTCCTGGTGGCGGTCGGGGTACTGGCGCTGCTCGCCGCCGTGCACCGCTACGTATGGCGGCGCCTCGTCGGTGACACGACGATGCCGGGCAGCGCCATGCGCCGGGCGGGCACGGCCGCCGCGTTCGTCCTGCCCCTGCTGAGCGTCGGCGCGCTCGTCTCCGGCCGCGCGGGATTCCCCTTCCGGCTCCAGCAGCTACTCGCCTGGCCCGGCTATCTGTGGCTGGCCGCACTCCTGTATCTGACGCTGGCTCTGCTCGTCGGCGAGGCCGTACGCCCCCTCCTGCGCCGGGTGCTCGCGCGCCGGGACGGCCCGGCGGAGGCGGGTGCCCACCCGCGTACCGGGGCGATGGCCCTGTCCGGAGCCCCCGCCGACCCGTCCACGTCCTCCGCCGACTCTCCGTCCACGTCGTCCACGTCGTCCACGTCGTCCACGCCGGACGCCCCGCCCGCGCCGGACGACCGGGCCGCGGACACGGCGCCCGCGGCGCCCCCGGCCGCGGCGGCCGGACCCTCGCGGCGGCTGTTCGTCGCCAGAGCCGTCGGCGGCGCGGCCGCCGTCGCGGGGCTCGGCACGGTCGGGTACGGCACCCACGGTGTGCTGCGCGGCCCCCGTACGAAGCGGATCACCGTCCCCCTCGCCCGACTTCCCCGCTCGGCGCACGGGTTCCGGATCGCCGTCGTCAGCGATGTCCACCTCGGCCCGATCCTCGGCCGTGCCCACACCCGGCGCATCGTCGACGCGGTCAACGCGACCCGGCCCGATCTGATCGCCGTCGTCGGCGACCTCGTCGACGGGTCCGTCGAGGATCTGGGAACGGCCGCGGAGCCGCTGGCCGGGCTCGAAGCACGGCACGGCAGCTTCTTCGTCACCGGGAACCACGAGTACTTCTCCGGCGCGGCCCAATGGGTCGACCACGTACGGGAGCTGGGACTGCACCCGCTGGAGAACGCCCGCGTGGAGATCGACGGCTTCGACCTCGCCGGGGTCAACGACGTCGCCGGGGAGAGCGAGGGCCAGGGCCCCGACTTCGTACGGGCCCTGGGCGACCGGGACCGCTCCCGCGCCGCAGTCCTCCTGGCCCATCAGCCGGTCGTGATCCACGATGCCGTCGAGCACGGCGTCGACCTCCAGCTCTCCGGCCACACCCACGGCGGTCAGCTCTGGCCGGGCGGTCTCATCGCCGGGCTGGCCAACCCCACCGTCGCCGGACTCGAACGCTACGGGGACACCCAGCTCTACGTCTCGCGCGGCGCGGGAGCCTGGGGGCCGCCCGTGCGGGTGGGCGCGCCGTCGGACATCACCGTGGTGGAACTGGCCTCCCGGCAGGCCTGAGAACCCTCCCGCGGACCGGCTTCCGCGGCGATCGGGATGCTCCCGGAATCCGGACGGGGGCGTCACCGTCTGCTACGAAAAAAGACCAAGTGAACGGCGTAAACGCTCTTATCGGACGTGTCATGTTTCAGGGGGCGAACAAATCGCTGTGAGTCCCCTTTTTGCTCTTCCAGTTGTGAAAATCGTGTGATTGGGTGAGCGCGAGCATGCGGCAGTGTGCGTGTCTGAGCACATAGTCGAGGCGGGGCTGGTAAGGGAGAGCACGGCAATGCGGTCGATCCGGATACGGATTCTCGCGATTTTCGCGGTACTGGTCATCGCGGGCGTCGGCGCCTGGCAACTACTTCCCTCGGACGGGAAGAAGACTGACCCGGTCACAGTGGGCACGACCGACGCCGTGACCTCGCTGGACCCCGCCGGTGCGTACGACGCCGGTTCCTGGGCGATCTACAGCAACCTCTACCAGTCGCTCATGACCTTCCGGGCCGGGGCGATCGTGCCCGAACCGGACGCCGCCGAGAGCTGCGGTTTCATCGGGCAGAAGCTCCAGACGTACCAGTGCAGGCTGCGGAACGATCTCACCTTCTCCAACGGCCGCAAGATCACTGCCGCCGATGTCGAGTACTCCTTCGAGCGGATGCTCAGGATCAAGACCGACGTCGGCCCCTCGGTGCTGTTCCCGAGCCTGAAGAACGTCGTGACCGAAGGCCGCACCATCACCTTCAACCTCTCCTCGCGCGACGCGACCTTCCCGCAGAAGCTCGCCACCGGCGCGGGCTCGATCGTCGACCGCACCCAGTACCCGGAGGACAAGCTCCGCTCCGGGAAAAAGGTCGACGGTTCCGGACCGTACGTCCTCAAGTCCTACGAGCCGGGCGTCCGTGCCGAGCTGGTGCCCAACCTCAAGTACCGGGGCGCGCTCAAGAAGACCGGCGAAGCGGTCGAGATCCGCTACTACAAGGGCTCCGAGGACCTGCTGACGGGCTGGAAGAGCGGCGACCTCGACGTCACGCACCGCCAGCTGCCGCCCGCCCGGCTCGCCGAGCTGAACCCGGGCGACCCGGACCTGCGCGTCACCGAGGCGGAGAGCGCCGAGATCCGCAACCTCGTCTTCAACGTCCGCGAGGGCTCCCCGTTCGCGAACAAGAAGGTCCGCCAGGCCGTCGCGGCGGTCATCGACCGCGGTCCGCTGGTCGGCGAGGTCTACAAGAGCACCGTCGAACCGCTCTACTCGCTGATCCCGCAGGGCTACATCGGCCACAGCACCCCGTTCTTCGACAAGTACCCCTCGCCCGACCCCGCCCGCGCCAAGAAGCTGATGGCGGAGGCCGGCGTGGAGACTCCGCTGCGCATCAGCTTCGCCTACAAGGCCGACGAGGCGTACACGGCGGAGACCGCCGAGCTGCGGCGCCAGCTGGAGAAGGACGGACTGTTCAAGGTCTCGGTGAAGGCCGTGAAGTGGACGGACTTCCAGAAGGGCTACGCGGAGGGCGAGTACGACGCGTACACCGTCGGCTGGCTTCCCGACTATCCGGACCCCGACACCTTCAGTCAGCCGCTCGTCGGCCGCGACAACAGCCTCCACAACGGCTACTCCAGCAAGCAGATGGACGAGCTGATCACGGCCACGCAGCAGTACAGCGACCGCGGCAGGACCTCGGCCGACTTCAAGAAGCTCCAGCAACTGGTCGGCGAGGACGTTCCGCTGGTCCCGCTGTGGCAGAAGAAGGACTACGTCGTCGCCAAGACGGACATCTCCGGATCGCAGTACCTCTCCAACGGCACCGGCATCTGGCGCCTGTGGGAGATCGGCCGGATCTGACGCCGCCGGACCGCTTTCCCCTCACTGTCCCGCCGCGCCCACCCGGGCGTACGGCGGGACTTTGCGGTCGCGGCCCCGGACGGCCCTCAGGACCTCTTGCGGGCGGTGGCCGTCTCGGCCATCCCCGGCAGGAAGTCGGTGAACAGCTCGTGCACCTCGTGGACGAGCGGCCGCAGCACCCGGAAACGGGCGAGCGCCACGCCCCGGGTGGTGAGCCGGGCGCCGCGCCCCGCGAGCCGGCGGCTGCGCTCGCGCTCCGGTGAGCGGTCGAAGACCCAGTACAGGACGAGCCCCATCTGCGAGAGCCACATCAGCTCGGGCAGGATGTCCACCAGCTCCGCGGGGATCTTGGCCTTGGAACCCGCCAGCACCTCACGGTGGATGGCGATCGACGCCTCGCGGGCGGGCTCCGACTCGACGGAGAAGGGGCTCAGCGGGCTCTCCGGGTCCGCGGCGTTCTTGAAGAACTGGGCCGCGAACTCGTGGTACGGCGCGGCGATGTCCAGCCAGCACGTCAGGACGCCGGCCAGCCGGGTCTCCAGATCCGTCTCCCTGTCCAGGACCTTCCGGACCGCCGCGGCGTGTTCGGCGCCGATCCGGTCGTAGAAGCCCTGGACGAGGTGCTCCTTGCTCGCGAAGTAGTAGTAGGCGTTGCCGACGGAGACGCCGGCCTCCTGGGCGATGGCTCGCATGGTCGTCTTGTCGAAACCGCGTTCCTGGAAGAGCCGGAGCGCGGTTTCGAGGATGAGCGTGCGGGTCTGCTCGCTCTTGGGGGCCTTGGCAGGCTTGACATCCTTCACGCCCGGATCGCCCTTCACACCTTGCTCGTCCTGCTTGTCGCTCGCCACGGTCCCCAGGCTATCCGCCCGTTTCGGCGCCCATGACCGGGACTTCGCAGGCCCCGCCGCCCTCGCCGCACGGGGGCGCGGTCACCGAGCGGTACTTCGCCGCGGCCAGTACGGTCGCACGGGCGAACGGGCGGCCCGCCGGGGTGGTCAGCCAGTGGGCCTTGGGCCGGTGCTCGGACAGTGCCCAGAGGCAGACGATCCAGGCGGCGGTCCCGTGGTAGATCTGCCCCTGGTCGCCGATCACCGTGATCTCGTCGAGCGTCTTCGCGTGGTCGAGGCCGGGGAAGCGCCGGCGCGCCTCCTCGGAGGCGGCCGGCACGAGGTCCAGCGGGATGAGCTGATGCTGCCTCATCAGCCAGTGCCGCACATGGACGCAGAGCGAGCACTGCGCGTCGTAGAGCACGGTGAGCCGTGCGACCGGGGTACGAGGTCCGGAGTCGGCCATCCGGCTCACCGTCCGGCGACGGGGGCGGTCCACGGGCCCTGCGGGGTGGGGCCGGTCCAGCCCTGCGGCGGCACCGGCGGGGTCTGCTCGCGCTCCATCATGCCGCGCCGCCGGATCTTGTTCAGTACGTAGACGTTCGCGAGGTGCATGCCGCCGAGCACGAGCAGCACCACGCCGACCTTCGTCGACAGGGCGTCGAAGAGTTCGCGGGCGTTGGCCACGCTGTCGGCGTTCTTCAGATAGAGGGTCACGAAGCCGAGGTTGACCAGGTAGAAGCCGACCACCAGCAGATGGTTCACGGCATCGGCGAGCTTCTCGTTCCCGTGCAGCACGTCCGCGAGGAACACCTTGCCGTTGCGGCTGAGGGTACGGGCGACCCAGACGGTGAGAGCGACGCTGATCAGCAGATAGATGACGTACGCGACAACAGTGAGGTCCATGCCCCGAGGCTCCCTTGAACGTGTTCAAAAGCTCTTGTCATGGACTGTAGACCTGTTCTTGAACATGTTCAAGACAGGGTCGGGTGATGCGGATTACGGGGGTGAGGGTGCGTCAGTAGGAGCGCCGGTCAACCGGCTTGGCCGACGCGTACGAGGGAGCCACCGGCGGCCTGCGGGCATCGAGGTGCCTCGCGGGGGCGGTGCCGCGCTACGGAGTGCTGCCGGGGACGGGGACGGGGACGGGGACGGGGAGGGGGAGGGCGCCGGGCGGGAGGGCTGCCGGGCGGGCTCTGCCGTCAATGGGGGTGGGAGCGGGCCGGGGGCGAGGCTCGGCCGAGCGTGGGAGCCGACCGCGAACGGGGCTCAGCCGGGGGCGAGAGCCGACCGGGGGGCGTGGCCGGGGTGGGAGCGGGCCAGCGGAGTAGGAGTCCGCCGGGGACTCGGCTCAGCCGGGGGTGGGGCCCGGCCGGGGGCGGGAGCCGGCCGGGAACGGGGCTCGGCCGGGGGCGGGAGCCGGCCGGGAACGGGGCTCGGCCGGGGTGAGCGGGCCGGAGGGGAGCCGGCCGGGAGTGAGCCGGACCGCCGGAGCGGCCGGCCACCCGCGCGGTCTCAGGCGCTCATCGAGCGGGCCGTGTTGAGCTGGGCCATGACCATCGGGAAGGTCTCGGGGCCCATCGCCGGGATCATCGTCGAGTGGTGCCGGCCCCCGCTGGTGACCGTGACCTGGATGAAGCCGGTGGTCTTCTTCTCCTTCATCAGGAGGAAGAGCAGACCGATCAGGCACAGCAGGGCGAAGACGATCGCCAGCACGATCGCGACCGGCGGGATCTTCTCCTCCGTGCGTGACATGTCGGTCGCCGTCCACACGGCGCCCTTCAGGGGCATCGTCCCGGACGGTGTCACGATCGAGTCGTTCATGACGGTGATGTCGCCGAAGGAGAGCATCGGGACCCCGCCCGGCATGCCCTGCTGCGCGGGGAGGTTGTAGCCGGGCGCCTGCTGTCCGGGCCCCGGATATCCGTACCCCGGGCCCGGCTGGGTCGCCGAGTCCGGCAGCGGCTGCGGATAGCCGTACGCGGGAGCGGCGCCCGGCGCCGGGTAGCCGTAACCCTGCCCGTCCGCCACGGTGGGCGGGCGGCCCGGCTGCTGGGGCGGGCCCCACTTGTATGAGTCGTCCGCGTACGGATTGGGCTCGGTCACGAGATCCCCGTTCTCTTCGGTCTTCAGCTCCGCATGACCGTACCGCCCGCGCCCGCGGGGCGCAGCAAGAGGCCCCGCTTCCCACAGCAACGCTGCGGCAGGCGGGGCCTCGTGAAGTGCGCCCGGCGGACCGGAAGGGTCAGAAGCGGCGCGTGATCAGCGCGCGCTTCACTTCCTGGATGGCCTTGGTGACCTCGATGCCACGCGGGCAGGCGTCCGTGCAGTTGAAGGTCGTGCGGCAACGCCACACACCGTCACGGTCGTTGAGGATCTCCAGCCGCTGCTCGCCGCCCTCGTCGCGCGAGTCGAAGATGAAGCGGTGCGCGTTGACGATCGCGGCCGGGCCGAAGTACTGCCCGTCGTTCCAGAACACGGGGCAGGACGACGTGCACGCGGCGCACAGGATGCACTTGGTGGTGTCGTCGAAGCGCTCGCGGTCCTCGGCGGACTGAAGGCGCTCGCGGGTCGGCTCGTTCCCCTTGGTGATGAGGAAGGGCATGACATCGCGGAACGCCTGGAAGAACGGCTCCATGTCGACCACGAGGTCCTTGAGGACCGTGAGGCCCTTGATGGCCTCGACCGTGATCGGCTTCTCCGGGTTGATGTCCTTGATCAGCGTCTTGCAGGCGAGCCTGTTCTTGCCGTTGATGCGCATCGCGTCGGAGCCGCAGATGCCGTGCGCGCAGGAGCGCCGGAAGGTCAGCGTGCCGTCGACATCCCACTTGATCTTGTGAAGGGCGTCGAGCACACGCTCCTTCGGGTCGATCTCGATCTGGAAGTCCTGCCACTGCGCCTCGTCCGACACCTCGGGGTTGAAGCGGCGGATCCGGAACGTGGCCGTGATGTACGGGGAGTCGGCGAAGCCCGCCTCGGGCTTGTCGGCCGGGCCGGTCTTTTCCAGTGTCGGGGTAGCCATCAGTACTTACGCTCCATCGGCTGGTAGCGGGTCGTCACGACGGGCTTGTAGTCGAGCCGGATCGACTCGGTGCCGTCGTCCGCGACCTCGCGGTACGCCATGGTGTGGCGCATGAAGTTGACGTCGTCGCGGTTCGGGAAGTCCTCGCGGTAGTGGCCGCCGCGGGACTCCTTGCGGGCCAGCGCGGAGGTCGCCATGACCTCGGCCAGGTCGAGCAGGTTGCCCAGCTCGATGGCCTCCAGCAGGTCGGTGTTGAACCGCTTGCCCTTGTCCTGGATGGACACGTTCAGGTAGCGCTCGCGCAGCTCGGCGATCTTGTCGACAGCCGTCTTGATCGTCTGCTCGGTGCGGAACACCATCACGTTGGCGTCCATGCACTCCTGCAGCTCCAGACGGAGCACGGACACCCGCTCGGTGCCGTTGGAGTCGCGCAGCCGCTCGACCTGGTCGACGACCTGCTGGGCCGGGTTCTCGGGAAGCTCGACGAAGTCGTTCTTCGCGGAGTACTCGGCGGCGGCGATGCCCGACCGGCGCCCGAAGACGTTGATGTCGAGCAGCGAGTTGGTGCCCAGACGGTTGGCGCCGTGCACGGAGACACAGGCGACCTCGCCGGCGGCGTACAGGCCCGGGACGACGGTGGTGTTGTCGGCCAGCACCTCGCCCTCGACGTTGGTCGGGATGCCGCCCATGGCGTAGTGCGCGGTCGGCTGGATCGGGATCGGGTCCGTGTAGGGCTCGATGCCCAGGTACGTACGCGCGAACTCGGTGATGTCCGGGAGCTTCGCGTCCAGCTGCTCCGGCGGCAGGTGGGTGAGGTCCAGGTAGACGTGGTCGCCCTCCGGACCGCAGCCGCGGCCTTCGCGGATCTCCGTGTAGATGGAGCGGGACACGACGTCACGGGACGCGAGGTCCTTCATGACGGGCGCGTACTTCTCCATGAAGCGCTCGCCGTCCTTGTTGCGGAGGATGCCGCCCTCACCGCGGGCGCCCTCCGTCAGCAGGATGCCCATGCGCCAGATGCCCGTCGGGTGGAACTGGAAGAACTCCATGTCCTCCAGCGGCAGACCGCGGCGGTACGCGGCGGCCTGGCCGTCACCGGTCAGGGTGTGGGCGTTCGAGGTCACCTTGAAGAACTTGCCGGTGCCGCCGGAGGCGAAGATGACCGACTTCGCCTGGAAGACGTGGATCTCGCCGGTGGCCAGCTCGTAGGCGACGACGCCCGCGGACTTCTTGACCCCGTCCACCTCCTGGAGCAGGAGGTCCAGGACGTAGAACTCGTTGAAGAACTCCACACCCTCCTTGACGCAGTTCTGGTACAGCGTCTGGAGGATCATGTGGCCGGTGCGGTCCGAGGCGTAGCAGGACCGGCGGACCGGGGCCTCGCCGTGGTTACGGCTGTGGCCGCCGAAGCGGCGCTGGTCGATCCGGCCCTCGGGCGTGCGGTTGAACGGCAGGCCCATCTTCTCCAGGTCGAGGACCGAGTCGATGGCCTCCTTCGCCAGGATCTCGGCGGCGTCCTGGTCGACCAGGTAGTCGCCGCCCTTGATCGTGTCGAAGGTGTGCCACTCCCAGTTGTCCTCCTCCACGTTGGCGAGCGCGGCGGCCATGCCGCCCTGCGCCGCGCCCGTGTGGGAGCGGGTCGGGTAGAGCTTCGTCAGCACGGCGGTACGGCTGCGCTTGGTCGACTCGATGGCCGCGCGCATGCCGGCGCCGCCGGCGCCGACGATGACGGTGTCGTACTTGTGGATCTGCATGGTTTTCCTCTGGTCCCTCTGTCCCGGCGCCTAGCGGATGTTCGGGTCGAAGGTGAAGATCACCAGCGTGCCCAGCAGGACGGTGAACACCGTGGCGGTGTACAGCAGCATCTTCAGCCAGAAGCGGGTGTTGTCCCGTTCGGCGTAGTCGTTGATGACCGTACGGAGGCCGTTGGCGCCGTGGAGCATGGCGAGCCACAGCATCGTGAGGTCCCAGACCTGCCAGAACGGCGAGGCCCAGCGGCCTGCCACGAAGGCGAATCCGATCTTGGAGACACCGCCGTCGAGCACCAGCTGGATCAGCAGGTGGCCGATGACCAGGACGACCAGGACGATGCCCGACAGGCGCATGAAGAGCCAGGCGTACATCTCGAAATTGGTGCGCGAGCCCTTGGGCGTCTTGCCCGTCCGCTTGCGCGGGGGCTCGATCACGGGGGCCGGGTGGTCGACGTCGTAGAGGCTCACGCCTTCGACGTCCCCGATCGCGGAAGAGGTCTCGGTGGACATGGGCCTCAGCTCCCGAAGATGTCGCGTACGGCGTGGCCGAGGACGGGGTACAGGGCCCCGACCATCAGCACGATCCAGATGCCCAGAACGGTCCAGAGCATCTGCTTCTGGAAGCGCGGGCCCTTGGCCCAGAAGTCCACGGCGACGATACGGAGACCGTTCAGCGCATGAAAGAGAATGGCGGCCACGAGGCCGTATTCGAGCAGCGCGACAGGCCATGTCTTGTACGTGGCCACGACCTCGTCGTAGGCCTCGGGAGAGACACGGACAAGAGCGGTGTCCAGGACGTGTACGAACAGGAAGAAGAAAATGAGGACACCGGTGACTCGATGAGCCACCCAGGACCACATGCCTTCCCGGCCGCGGTACAGCGTTCCAGCCGGCACGGAAGAACCCTCCGGGAGCGGGGATTGGGGTCGGCCGGCTTGACTGTCGGTCTGACCCGGCCGGGTACGGTCCACCGGCCCCGGCCATCGTAGCGACGCTTTGTCGGTTCGTTCGCGCCGGGGCCTCTGGTGTGATCAAAGTGGCAATCAAACAGGCACGGACGGGCTAGAGCGGGCGAAACCTCCCGTACCCCGTATCGGGCCGCCGGGGCCCGGCCGGATACGGGACGGCGGACCCGGGGCGGGCCCGCGAACGGCCGGCGGGAGAGCCCCCGAACGGAGCCGTGCGGGCCCGGTCCTCAGGGCGGACCCTGGAGCGGCCCGCCGTCCGGGCCCGCGGCCGTCACCAGTTCGATGATGCGGACCCGGGCGAGTCGTCGCATCTCCTCCGCCGTGACGGCCCGCTCCTCGTCCCGGTCGTGGGTCAGCCGGGTCCGCAGGCCTGCCAGCACCTGGTCCACCTGCTGCGAGGGCCGGGTCGGGTCCAGGCAGATCACGAACACATGGCCGAAGCGGCTCTCGTACTCGGCGTGCGCGGCCCGGAGCGCGAGCTGGGCGGCGTACGGCGCGTCATGGCGCAGGCGCGGGGCGCTCTCCCCGGCGAGCGCCTCGGCGATGTCCGCGGGGAACAGGTCGTAGACCGCTTCGTCGGACGCGGCGAGCAGTGCGCCGAGATCCGGGAACGGGCGGTGGGCGGCCATGCGCCGGGCCCAGCGGCGGCTGGCGCAGCACTCCAGCAGGGCCGCTTCGGCGGCGGCGCGCGGTGCGGCGTTGAGCCGGACGAGACCGGCCGGGTGGCCACCGGGCGGAGCGGGGGCGGGTGCGGGTGCCCCGGCACGGCCGCGGCACTGGACGGGTATGGCCGTCAGCCCGGCCGGCTGCGGTGATCGCTTCGGCAGGCCGGCGTGGGACTCGCTGGACCTGGACAGCGTGAACTCCTCGAATCAATGACTTCTGTGCCCCTGGAAGAGGGGCCTGAGAGCAACGAGGTTGCACGGAGTGGGAGTGAAAGGGGAGACGAATGTGTCGTAACGCTAGCGAGAGCGGGCTGCGGCCGTCCGGGAGACGCCGGAAAAATCACCCGGACGGGAGAGTTTCGGAACGGGTGGTGGGCGACGGGCGGCTGACCACCTGCCCCTCTTTCGATGCACTATGGGCGATGAGCAAATAGTTGAGCGTAATGCCCGCATTAGGGCAGCCTGCATTGGGTCGGCCTGCATTGGGCCAGCCCGCATTGGGTCAGCCCGTATTGAGCCAGCCCGCACGGGGCCCGGCCCCACGGGCCTGCCCGCCCCGCCCCGTCCCGCCCCCGCCCCCGATCCGGAGGATTCTGACCGATGTCGCCCTCACGCGGTGCCCTCGTGGCCGGTGCGGCCGTCACGGCCGCCGCAGCCGTCGCTCTCACCGTCGCCGTCTGGCCGGACGGCTCGGGCTCCGGGTCCACCGGCGGCGCGGCGTCGTCGCGCGCCTCCTCCTCGCCCTCGGCGGCGCCGACGCCCACCCGCAGCTACCCGCTGTCCACCGCACCCCGCTCCATCCCCGCCGTACGCGAGCACACCCCCGCCCGGGGGCCCGGCTGGCAGCCCGGACGCGACAGCACGGTCGTCATCGCCGACGGCAGCGAACGGCTGGCCGACGAGGCGAGGCTGCTCGCCGGGGAGCTGAAGATCCGCTACCGGGGCGCCGCGGCGGCCCGCGCCGGGGACGTCGAGCTGGCGCTCGGCACGGCGGCCGGGGGTGCCCCCGAGTCGTACACCCTCACCACCCGCGACCGGCGGGTCAGGATCAGCGGGCACGACGAGGCCGGGGTCTTCTACGGGACCCGCACCCTGAAACAGTCGCTGCGCGCCGACGGCACCATGCCGGAGGGCGTCGTCGAGGACACCCCCGACCGGCCGCAGCGCGGACTCAACCTCGACATCGCGCGCAAGCACTACACCATGTCCTGGATCGAGGACCGGGTGCGCGAGATGGCCGACCTCAAGCTCAACCAGCTCGGCCTGCACTTCTCCGACGACCAGGCCTTCCGGATCGCGTCCGAGTCCCACCCCGAGGTCGTCTCGCCCGAGCACCTGACCCGGGCCGAGGTCCGCCGTATCGTCGGTCTCGCCGCGAGCCTGCACATCGAGGTCGTCCCGGAGATCGACTCCCCGGGCCACCTGGGTGCCGTACTGCGCGCCCACCCGGACCTCCAGTTGCGCGACGCGCAGGGAGTGGCGTCGCCCGGATCCCTCGACATCTCGAAGCCGGGTGCGGCGGAACTCATCGACGAACTGCTCGACGAATACACCGAGCTGTTCCCCGGTGCCTACTGGCACCTGGGTGCGGACGAGTACCGCGCGCTGACGGTGCGCGACCCCGCCGCCTCGTACCCCCAGCTGCTCCGGGCCGCCCGGGAGAAGTACGGCGAGGGGGCCACGATCGAGGACCTGGCCACCGGGTGGCTCAACGACCGCGCGGAGGTGGTCCAGGCCAAGGGCCGTACGGCCAAGGCGTGGAACGACGGCTTCTTCCGCGGCGGCACCGTTCAGCCACGGAAGGACATCGAGGTCGAGTACTGGACGGGCAAGGAGATCGGCGCCCGGCCGCCGCAGGAGTATCTGGACGAGGGGCGCCCGGTGGTGAACCTCAACGACGAATTCCTCTATTACGTACTCGGCCAGCCCAACGACTTCGTCTATCCGACCGGCAAACGGATCTACGAGCAGTGGACCCCGCTCGTCCTGCGGGGCACCGAGCCGGTTCCCTCGCGCTACTCGAAGCAGATCCTGGGCGGCCGGTTCGCGGTCTGGGGCGACCTCCCGCAGGCGCAGACCGCGCAGCAGGTGGCCCAGGGGATCCGGATGCCGCTGCGGGCGACGGCCCAGAAGCTCTGGGTCCCGGGGAAGCCCGCGCTGACCTGGACGCAGTTCCAGCAGCTGGCCGGACGGATCGACGCCACGGGCTGAGCCGGATGCGGAAGGGGCCGCACCCGGCTCGGGCCGGTGTCCGCGCCGGTGGCGAGGGGCGGCGCACACCTGGCCCGGGGTCCCCGTACCCGGTGGCGAGGGGCGGCGCACACCTGGTCCGGGGTCCCCGTACTCTGTCGCCGCAACTGACGATTTTCAGCCACCCGGCGCAGTACGCGGTACGACCGAGGGAGACGTCGAATGAGTCTGCTGGAACTGATCGCCGTTGCCGACGAGCGGGCCCTGGCAGCCAGTGGGCTCGCCTGCCTGGAACGCTGTCTGCCGCCGCTCGGCGGGACCGCGGAACCCGGACCGCTGCGCCCGCTCTGGGCGAGCTGCGAGGACGGGCGGGAATGGGCCACCCGGCTCACGGCCGCCCGCACGGCGCCGGCCGGCGAGGACCTCGCGGACGGCCCGGCCGCACCGCTGCGCGGCCTGCTCGCCGCCGCCCCCTCGGACTTCGCCGCGGTTCCGCTGCGGGAGTGGGCCGACGCCTGCTCGCTCGCCGCCCTGGAGGTCCACCTGCGCTACGACGCACACGGGGACGAGGCGGCGCTGCGGCGCTGCCGGACCGGCGAGGAGAGCGGCATCGGCCCCCTCGTCGCCGGGGAACTGCGCCGTCAGACACAGATCCTGGAGATCCTCGCGGAGAGTGCCGGCACGCCGGGCAGCGGCGCCGGACTGCAACGGGCGCTCGGCCTGTCGACGGAGGGCCGGCGGGTGCTGCGCGCGGTGATGTCACGGCAGGCCCGGGGGTGATGCGGCGTATTGGGCCGGAACGAATCGGGTGAATTCCCGTAGGAGTCGGCCATGTGCCGGCCGTGCAGATGCCCCTCGGTCTTCGTTTCACCTTGGTCAGGGTGGTGGGAGAGGGACGACGACCGGGGCCGCCACCCCCCACAGGAGAGGCCCCGGTCGTCTTCCACGGGGTCGCAGCACGACCCCGTACTCATCTCAGCGCCGCGGCTGCGTTTTCTGTCACACCGCGCGTGTCAGCGAACTGTTGCGGGTTGTACAAGCCATGGACGTGACACCCGCCGAGCACGTAGCGTGCTGAGTCGCGCAGAGTGGCGCAGCAGTGGTGACCAGCTGCGATTCAGGACATCAGGGCGGGTTGAGGGAGTGCTGGGGGACGACGCGGAGCTGACTGCCGCGGTGCTCGCGGCGCAGGACGGGGACGAGGACGCCTTCCGTGCTGTGTACCGCGCGGTGCAGCCGCGGCTGTTGGGCTACATACGGACACTGGTGGGGGAGCCGGACGCGGAGGACGTGGCGTCCGAGTCCTGGCTGCAGATAGCCAGGGACCTCGGCCGGTTCAGCGGTGACGCCGACCGGTTCCGCGGATGGGCGGCCCGGATCGCGCGCAACCGCTCCCTGGACCATCTGCGGATGCGCAGCAGGCGCCCCGCCATCGGCGGCGACGAGTCCGAACTGACCAGCAGGCCGGGCGACTCGGACACCGCGGGCGACGCCATCGAGGCCCTGGACACCGACCGCACCATGTCGCTCATCGCCCAGCTGCCGCAGGACCAGGCCGAGGCCGTCGTCCTGCGGGTGGTGGTCGGCCTGGACGCGAAGAGCGCGGCGCAGACCCTGGGCAAGCGGCCCGGCGCCGTACGCACCGCCGCGCACCGTGGCCTGAAACGGCTGGCGGAGCTGCTCGGCGCGGACCAGCCGGGGGAGACGGCGGACCGGACCCCGGACCCGGGTCGGACCGCCGACCGGGCGGCGGAGCCGGGGCCGGACGGCGGCGCAGGTCAGGGCGGAGCCGGGGGAGCGGAACTGGGTGCTCTGCCCGCGCAGCGCCCCGGACGTAATGGTTCGGCGGCACCCGCCGGTGTTACTCCCGGTGTGACGCATTCACGCCCGTGGACGCAGAAGGACATGTGATGGCCGACGAGCACTACGAGTGGCTTGACAAGGACGCGGCGGAGAGATTGCTCCGCGGCGAACCGGTCGTACCCGTCGACGATCACGCCCGCACCGACGCCCTGCGGCTCACCCGGGCGCTGGGCGAGGTCCGGTCCGCCGCCCGCCCGCACGGCGGTGAACTGCCGGGCGAGGACAGGGTGCTCGCCGCTTTCCGGCAGGCGGGCCACGGGGCCGGGGCGAACGCCCGCGCCGCGAAGAGATCCGCGGCGGCGCACGGACAGCCCGGACTGCTGGACTCCGTGCGGATCGGCGGCGCGGGCTCCGTACCGTCCCGCCGCTCGCGCTGGAGCCGCCCCGTGCGCTTCGGCCTGGTCGTCTCGCTCGCGGGCTGCGCACTCGGCGGGGTGGCGGTCGCGGCCGGGACCGGCATCATCACCGGGCCGTTCGGCGGCCGGGACACCCCGGCCCCGGCGGCCTCCGTCTCGGCCGCCGCGTCGCCCAGGGAACTGGGCTCCGGGCAGCCGGACGACGGCGGACCGTCCGCCGGCCCGTCCGCTCCGGCCGACCCCGGCACCACACCCGACGCCTCCCGCTCGCCCGGGGACGGGCGGACCGGGGTGGACGGCACCGACCGCCGGCGCACCGACGACAGCACCGGGGCCGGGACCGCCACGGGCGGCGGCACGCACCGGCCGGACGGCGCCGGACCCACGGCCGGCTCGGGGGACGACGCCGACGCCGAGGACCTGCCCGACGGCTCCGACGACGCCGCGTCCGGCAAGTGGTACGAGAAGTCGGTCAAGGCCTGCCAGGACTACCGCGACGGCAAGCTCGACGAGACCAGCAGGCGCCGCCTCATCCGGCTGGCGAAGGGCGAGAAAAATCTGGAACGGTTCTGCGAGCGGCTCCTGGACGGGGCCGACGGGGACGGCCAGGGCGGCGACGGCGACAACGGCGGCGACGGCGAACAGGGGGAGGGCGGGGGCAACGGCGGTTCGCTCCCGGCGATCTCCTTCCACCCCCAGCCCGCGGGCGCCGGAGCGGCCCCGGGCGCGGGTACGGGCTCGTTCGCCGGGCCGGCCGGCGGCCGGGAAGGCGCCGCCGCCTCGTCCGCGGCCCCGCAGTCCCTGGCACCGAACGCCTCGGCCACTCGCTGACCTGCGGTTTTCGCTGCACCCGGAAGGGCCTCACCCATAAGGTGTGACGTTTTTCGGCGGCGGGGCGCAGTAGAGAGTGAGCCGACTGGTCATCGGCCGCGCTATGAGCCGGGGTTCCCCCCGTACCTACGGCTCGGCGCATCGGCGCGGGCGGGACACGTTCCCCCGGTCCCGTCCGCGCCCCCTTCCTCTCCTCCGGCGACGGCGCCCGCTACCAGTAGATGACGACCTTGTCGCCGTTCTTCACCTGTGCGTACAGCGCGGCGATCTTCCCCTCGTCCCGGACGTTCACGCAGCCGTGCGAGGCGCCGCTGTAGCCGCGGGCCGCGAAGTCCGAGGAGTAGTGCACCGCCTGGCCGCCGCTGAAGAACATCGCGTACGGCATCGGCGAGTCGTAGAGCGTCGAGACATGGTGCCGGGACTTCCAGTACACGGCGAACGTCCCCTCGCGGGTGGGTGTGTACTGCGAGCCGAAGCGCACGTCCATCGAGGAGACGACCCGGCCGTCGATCATCCACGACAGGGTCCGGCTGTTCTTGCTGATGCACAGGACCCGCCCCGTCATGCACCGCTCGTCCGGCTCCGTCGCCGGCCGCTCGGTCGGCGGGTCCAGCTCGGCGGCCGTCGGCGTCCGGGTCATGCCGAGCAGCTTCTGCCAGGTGACGGCGTCGGTGCTGCCGGTGCGGTCGAGGCCCCGCTTGCCCTGGAAGGACTGGACGGCCGTGACGGTGACGGTGCCGTAGTAGCCGGTGGGGGTGCGGTCGAAGTGGCCGATCTGGCGGAGCCGGGCCTGGAGTTCCCGTACCTGCTTGCCCTGTGACCCGGTCTTCATCAGGACCGCCGGCCGCGGCGTGGGCGGTGCGGTGCTCGGCTGCGGCGCGCTCGCGGTCGCCGAGGGCGTCGCGGAGGGCGTCGCGGAGGGGCCGCCGCCCGGCTTGGCGTCGTCGGAGGGAGTGGCGAAGGGGCGCGGGGTGGGGCTCGCCGCCGGCCCGCCGGAGGTCCGGCCGGGCGGTGGCACCGGCTGCGTACCCTGGGCGGCCTGGGCCCTGCAGCCTGCCGCCAGCGCGGTGACGGCGAGCATGCCGACCGCCGCCCGCGTCGCGGCGGTGCGCCTCCCGCGGCGCGGGCGCACACCCGGACCGCCGCCGCTCACCCCGCTCCCGCGGCTCACCCCGCCCGTACCGCTGCCGCGGCCCTTACCGCTTCCACCGCTCACAGTTCTGACTGTCATCCTCGGTCCCCCTGCCTCGCCCGGTGGTTCCGGCGTCCCGCCCGGTGGTTCCGGTGTCTCCTTGGACGGATTCCCGCCCTGCCCGGTTGCCGAATCCTGCGCATGATGGGAACGGCGCGTCCAGACCGGCACGGGTCCTGTGAGCAAGGTCCCAGCCGGTGGCTCTCCACCGGTCGCGCGGGCGCCGCTACAGTCCGTCGCGAGATTTGTTACCAGTAGGTAGCTTGAAGGGGAGGCACATCAGATGACGCGAGAGTCCGAGTCGGGACTGCCCATCGAGCCGGTGTACGGGCCGGACGCGCTCGACGGCTGGCAGGCGGCCCAGAAGCTCGGCGAGCCGGGCGCGTACCCCTTCACCCGCGGTGTCTACCCGACGATGTACACCGGGCGGCCCTGGACGATGCGCCAGTACGCCGGTTTCGGCACCGCCACCGAGTCGAACGCCCGCTATCAGCAGCTCATCGCCAACGGCACCATGGGTCTGTCGGTCGCCTTCGACCTGCCCACCCAGATGGGCCACGACTCCGACGCCCCGATCGCCTCGGGCGAGGTCGGCAAGGTCGGGGTGGCGATCGACTCGCTCGACGACATGCGCGTCCTGTTCGGCGGGATTCCGCTGGACAAGGTCTCCACCTCCATGACCATCAACGCCCCCGCCGCACTCCTGCTGCTCCTCTACCAACTGGTCGGCGAGGAGCAGGGCGTCCCCGCGGACCGGCTCACCGGAACCATCCAGAACGATGTGCTCAAGGAGTACATCGCCCGCGGCACCTACATCTTCCCGCCGGCGCCCTCGCTCCGGCTGATCGCGGACATCTTCAAGTACTGCCAGGCCGAGATCCCCCGGTGGAACACCATCTCCATCTCCGGCTATCACATGGCCGAGGCCGGAGCCTCGCCCGCGCAGGAGATCGCCTTCACCCTCGCGGACGGCATCGAGTACGTCCGTACGGCGGTGGCGGCGGGCATGGACGTCGACGACTTCGCCCCACGCCTCTCCTTCTTCTTCGTCGCCCGCACCACGATCCTCGAAGAGGTCGCCAAATTCCGGGCCGCCCGCCGGATCTGGGCCCGGGTGATGAAGGAGGAGTTCGGCGCGAAGAACCCCAAGTCGCTGATGCTGCGCTTCCACACCCAGACCGCGGGCGTCCAGCTCACCGCCCAGCAGCCCGAGGTCAATCTGGTCCGCGTCGCCGTCCAGGGCCTGGGCGCGGTCCTCGGCGGCACCCAGTCCCTGCACACCAACTCCTTCGACGAGGCCATCGCGCTGCCCACCGACAAGTCCGCCCGCCTCGCGCTGCGCACCCAGCAGGTCCTCGCGTACGAGACGGACGTCACGGCCACCGTCGATCCGTTCGCCGGGTCGTACGTCGTCGAGAGCATGACGGACGACGTGGAGGAGGCCGCCCTCGGACTGATGCGCAAGGTCGAGGACATGGGCGGCGCGGTCAGCGCGATCGAGCGCGGTTTCCAGAAGGGCGAGATCGAGCGCAGCGCGTACCGCATCGCGCAGGAGACCGACAGCGGCGAGCGCGTCGTCGTCGGCGTCAACCGCTTCCGGCTCGACGAGGAGGAGCCGTACGAGCCGCTGCGCGTGGACCCGGAGATCGAGGCCCAGCAGGCCCGGCGGCTGGCCGCGCTCCGTGCCGGACGCGATCAGGAGGCGGTCGACGCCGCGCTGGTGCGGCTGAAGGAGGCGGCGGGGGGAAGCGACAACGTGCTGTACCCGATGAAGGACGCGCTCAAGGCGCGGGCGACGGTGGGAGAGGTCTGCGACGCGCTGCGGGAGGTCTGGGGGACGTACGTGCCCACGGACGCCTTCTGATGCCTCCCCCCTCGATGTCCTCTGGCGTCCGCTTGGCGTCCGCTGGGTGTCCTCTGACTTCCTCCTGGCGTTCTCCGGCGTCTCCCGCAGTGAAACACCGGGACGGAGTGTCGTGCCTCCGTGCGACACTCCGTCCATGCTGGGTGTCACCGATCTTCCGACCTATCTCGCCGGCCTGGTGCTGATCGTCCTTCTGCCGGGGCCGAATTCGCTGTACGTGCTCTCCGTCGCCGCCCGGCGCGGTGTACGGACCGGCTATGTGGCCGCCGCCGGTGTCTGGACCGGGGACACGGTCCTGATGACGCTCTCCGCGCTGGGCGCCGCCTCCCTGCTCCAGACGACTCCGCTGCTGTTCACGCTCGTCAAGTACGCGGGAGCGGGCTATCTGACCTGGCTGGCCATCGGGATGCTGCGGGCGGCCGGGTCGCTGTGGCGCGATCGGCACCGGCGGGTGGCCGAGCTGACGGACGAGGCCGGGACGCCGCAGGCGGCGGCCGAGATGGAGCGGCCCTACCGGCGGGCGCTGGTGGTCAGCCTGTTCAACCCGAAGGCGATCCTGTTCGTGATTTCCTTCTTCGTCCAGTTCGTCGACCCCGGCTACGCCTACCCGGCCCTGTCCTTCCTCCTGCTGGGCACGCTGCTCCAGTTCGCCAGCTTCCTGTACCTGTCGATGCTCATATTCGGGGGCACCCGCATGGCCTCCGCGTTCCGCCGCCGCAAGCGGCTCTCGGCGGGGGCCACTTCGGCGGCCGGCGTGCTGTTCCTCGGATTCGCGGCGAAGCTCTCGTTCAGCAGTATCTGACCGCCGGGGCCCGGCGGATCGGCGGCGTCCGACGGCCGGCCCGGCAGTTCGGCGGTGTCCGACCGCCGGCCCCGCCGGAATCAGCCGCGCTTGAGGTCGAGGGAGGCCCGGGAGAGGGCGCCCCGCAGCAGCGGGGTGAACCGCCGCTCCACGAAGCGGTGCAGCAGCCAGGCCAGCGCCAGCATCGCCGCCACTGTCAGCGCGAACGTCGCCCAGGCCGGTACACCCAGGTCCCGGTGCAGGACACCCACGACCACCCAGCCGAGGTGCTCGTGCACCAGGTAGAAGGGGTACGTCAGTGCCCCGGCGACCGTCAGCCACGGCCAGTCGATCCGGTTCAGGGCCCCCAGCGCGATGGCCGCGACCGCGGCGAAGCCCGCCGTCACGACCAGGACGATCACCGTGGCGGAACGGTAGGAGAAGGCGTCCGGGCCGGCCGGGTGCCACAGGTCCGCCACCGCGTAGTGCTGGCCCAGCAGCCAGCTCACCCCGACGATGCCCCAGGCCGTCGCGTCCCGGCGGTCCCGGTGCACGAGATAGAGGCCGATGCCGCCGATGAAGTACGGGGCGTACTCCGGCATCAGCAGCACATCGAGGAACGGCTCGCCCGAGGCCTTCGCCAGTGCCGCCGCCAGCGTCCACACGGCGCAGAACAGCACCACCCGCCGCCGGTTCGCCCCGGGCAGCACGACGCACAGGGCGAACAGGGCGTAGAACCGCACCTCCGCCCAGAGCGTCCAGCACACCCCCAGCACCCGGTCCACGCCCAACGGCTGCTGGAGCAGCGTCATGTTGACCAGCGCGTCACTGGGCGACACCGCCTCGTACGCCACCCAGGGCAGCGCGAAGACGAAGGTCACCAGGGCGACGGCCACCCAGTACGCGGGCATCAGCCGGGAGACCCGCGAGGCGAAGAACGCGTTCAGCGAACGGCCCCAGCCGCTCATGCAGATCACGAAACCGCTGATCACGAAGAAGATCTGCACCCCGAGACAGCCATAGGCGAACCAGCTGTGGGCGGTCGGGAACTGCACCGCCGCGGAACTGCCCCACGCCTCGGTGATGTCACCGCCCCGGCCCCCGTAGTGGTAGCCCGCGACCATCAGCGCGGCCAGCAGCCGCAGTCCGTCCAGGGCGCGCATCCGGACCTTCGGCCGGGCGGGCGACGGGTCCCGCGGCAGGGCTCCGGACGGTCTCTCCGGGGTGCCCGCCGGGGTGCTCCTGGGGTCGGAGAGGGGGAGCGTGGCGGCGCGGGCCGCCGTGCCCGCGTCCTGCGGTGTGATGGTCAAGGCCACTCCATTTCAGCCGGTGCGCCGCGTCAGCGTAGGGCGCGGAGAGGGGCCAAAACGCCCGGGAGGCACGCAGTTTCCCGGGTCGACAGGGCGAGTTCATCCAAGGGCCGTCCAGGTTTCCTACGGTGACGCGAAACCGAGACCCGCCCTGCGGACTCCCGCCACCGGCCTCGTCCCGCCCGCCGAGGGACCCGCCTCCGGCCGGCTCGCCCATGTCGCCTTCTCCATGGAGCGCCAGGGCAACGCGGGCGACAAGCTGCTGCCCGAGAGCGTACGGCCGGCCTTCGGCCGGACCACCGGACCCGCCCCGTCGGCCGTCAGCCGTCAGCCGTCAGCCGTCAGCCGTCAGCCGTCAGCGTCGGCCATCGGCAGTCGCCCGCGACGGCTACCCGCGCACCGTGCGCCGCAGCGACCGCGCCCGCTTCGCCACCCTGCGTACCGTCGCGTTGCGCGGCAGGAACGCGAACTGGGACGGCACCGCCCCCGGCAGCGCCAGCGCGGTGAGCCGGCGCCGCTTGAAGTACCGCCGGGTCACCGGCGTCAGCCGGTCGGAGAGATACCGTTCCGCCTCCGGCCGCAGCTGCGGATATATCCGGGGCTGCATGGCGTACCCGACCGCCCGGACCAGCGCGGACACCTCCTGCTCGCCGCCGTCCGATGGCCGCTGGGCCAGCACCGCCGCCCGGTCCTCCAGCTCCGGCAGCAGGGCGTCCACCAGGGTGACCGGCATCCGGTTGCTGTTCTCGTACGGGGCGAGCCGGTCCAGCAGCAGTTCCGTACCGACCCGGGCGACCGGCAGCCCGTAGAACGCGGACGCGGTGAGCAGCGCCGTGGAGAAGCAGCCGACGACCAGCGCGGGCCGCATCCGTTCGTAGAGGACCTCCGCGAGGACCGGCGCGGTGAGGATCCCGGCGTCCAGCACGGTCAGTTCGGCACCGAGCCGCTCCGCCTCCGCCTCCATCGCCCTCGACCACTGGGCCGGAGCCGTCGGGTGCGGTTTGAACACCAGGCGGGTGTGGCCGAGCGCCACCGCGCCCCGCATCATCCGCAGGTGCAGGTTCTCCTCCTCGGCGGCGGAGATGAGCCCCAGCGCGGAGAGGTACTGGCCCAGCAGCAGCGCGGGCGACTCCACCGACGGCAGGCGGGCCGGCACGCCCGCCAGTTCGGCCAGCACCTCGCGGAAGGCCTCGGTCCGCACGATCTGCGGCACCACGTCGAACTCGGTGAGCAGCAGCGGCTTCAGACCCGGCACCAGATCCAGATGCAGCAGCCGCCCCACCCGCGTCCCGACCAGCGGGTCGATCTTGTTGCGGGTCGGCCCGTAGCTCATCAGCCCGTCGGCGTACACATCGACCGGCGCGCCGGTGAAGATCTGGGCGATCGCCATGGCCGGGTTGACCTGGACCGACTCGACGGCCAGCTCGACCTCGTCGTCGCCGAGCCCCCAGGCGAGCCGCAGATACCGCTCCCACAGGGGTACGTCGTCGGGGCGCGGCGCCCAGCCGCTCGGGTGGAAGGGGGCGATGGTCCCGTTCCAGGACACCACGTCGTCGAAACGGCCGCGCAGCCGCTCGAAGCCCGGCATCGCGTCGAGGGCGGGCGTGGTCTCCGGGATCGCGGCGTTGTTGCAGACGAGCAGGATGCGGCGGTCGGCCGGAGCGAAGCAGCCGGTGTCCAGGGCGGCGGCGAGCGTGGCCGCGCCGTAGAGGGTGGAGGCGGCGAAGATCTGGGTGGTGCGGCGGCGCGACGGGGACAGGCTCATGCTGCCGTCGCCTCCTTCGTGGCGACGGGCCGCCGGCGCAGCCGGCGCAGCAGGGTCGCGCGCTGGACGTCCATGGAGTCGAGCGCGTCGTCCAGCACCGGCTGGGGCATGCGCTTGAGTGCCGCCGCACTGAGCGATTTCAGAGTGCGGGCCACGGGCGGTTCGAACCTCTCGATCGAGCTCATGTGATGGGAAATGATCGCGCAGTACGTGCGTACCGCCTTCGGCAGCAGCACTTCCGCGTCGCGGTCCTCCGCGGTTTCCCGGACGACCTGGTCGAAGGAACGAATGAAGTCGAGCTGACGCACATCACCGATCTGTGTCAGTGAGGAAGCCACACCGCGCCGGTAGAAAATACCCAGCATTCCGAGTACCGCGAAGGAATCCGCGCTGCGGTGCAGCCGCCAGATCCACGGCCGGTCCTCGGCCGTGCGCAGGCCGTCGGTGAAATGCAGCAGCCCGCGGTCCAGCAGCCTGCGGTGGTAGAGGCCCGCCCAGGCGTACGGATAGTCCACCGACGTCGACCGGTCGGCGGGCAGGATCGCCTCGCGCGGGTCCATCACCCGCTCGCGCCCGCCGTGCGGGACGCGGTGCACCGTACGGCTGGTGCCCTCCACCTGGACATGGTCGGTGCGTACGAAGTCACAGCCCAACGCCTCGGTGCGGGCCAGGAGTTCGGCGTAGTGGCCGGGCGCCAGCCAGTCGTCGCCGTCCAGGAAGGCGAGGTACTGGCCGCGCGCCGCGTCCAGGCCCGTGTTGCGGGCGGTGGCCAGCCCCCCGTTCCGCTCGTGTCTGAGCAGGACCACCCCCGGGATGTCGTCCTGGGCCCGGCGCAGGATGTCCGCCGTCCCGTCGGTCGAACAGTCGTCGACAAGGATGAACTCGAAGTCCTCACGGGCATTGGCCCGTAGGCTTCTGAGCGTGTCGGGCGCGTATGTCTGCACGTTGTAGAACGGCACGATGACGGAGAGCTTAACCACCCGCATCACGCTAGGGCGATGCCCGGCATTTGCCTTGTCCCCAGGGGGGATGGTCGGTGAACGGCGAATGTCGGAATGATGAACCAGGACGAATCCGGGGCCGATTCGCCAAGCGTCGACGGGCTGTTAACCATTTGTTGCCGCTCCGTTGGGCCGCCCATTCGAATGCCTTCCTAACTTCTACGACGTGCCCCCACGTACCAGCAATACGGCCGATCCGGCCGAAACCGCCGCCGCGGACACCGCGGCGCTGCGGGTGGCCGTCCTCGCCGACTCCGACACCCGGTGGAAATGGGGCGCGCTCACCGCGCGCCGTCTGACCGCCGAGGCCGGCGCCGCCGCCCGCCCCGTACAGATGAGCGGACTGCTGCTGCGCGGCCGGGCCACCCCCACACCGCGGCAGCTCGCCGAGGTCGGCGAGGTCGGCATCGACGCCGGCCGGGTGCGCGAGGTGACCGCAGTCGAGTTCCTGCACACGGTGCGCGAGGAGGCGTACGACCTCGTCGTGCTCTCCCTCGTCGGCGGCGGGGTCCAGGCCATGCTGCACGGCCTCGCCGCCCTGCGGCTGCCCCGCAGACCCGTGATCGTCACCGGCTATGTGGGCGTCGTCTACGAGAAGCTGGCCGACGGGCTCCTGCTGCGGCACGGCGCCGATGTCGTCCTCGCCAACTCCCGCCACGACGCGGAGCGGTTCCGCGCGGTGTACGAGGGAGTGGGCGCCGACGCCTCGGCCGTCACGGAGGCGGCGCTGCCCTTCCTCGGCGGCGAGCCGCACCGGCCCCAGGAGGGCCGCGACACCGTCGTGTTCGCCGCCCAGCCCTCCGTACCCGCGTCCCGCGCCGACCGCACGTACCTGCTGCGCAGGCTCGTCGAGCACGCCCGGCTGCACCCGCGCCGCGAGGTGCTGCTGAAGCTGCGCTCCAAGCCGGGCGAGCACACCACGCACATCGAGGAGTTGCCCTACCAGCGCCTCGCCGAGAGGCTGCCCGGCGGCCTGCCGCCCAACTTCCGTCTGGTGTACGGGCACATGGGCGAGGTCCTGGACCGCACCGACCTGCTGGTCACGGTCTCCTCGACGGCCGCGCTGGAGTCCCTGCACCGGCGCATCCCGACCGCCGTCCTCACCGACCTCGGCGTCCGCGAGACCCTCGGCAACCACCACTTCGTCGGCTCCGGGCTGCTCACCTCCTGGGACCGGCTCGACGGCGGTTTCCGCCCGCGGCCCGACGAGGAGTGGCTGGCCGGCCAGGGGGTCGCCGCCGACGGCACGTACGAGGGCGCCTACGACCGGGCCCGTGCCGCGGTCGGGGCGCTGCTGGCACGCGGCGACCGGCTCCCGGCCCTGTCGCCCTACTACACGCCCGCCACCGCCCCCGGCTATCTGCCCGGCATCCTCGCCCGCCACCACCTGGCCCCCGACGGTCATCCGCTGCCCGGCGCGGCGGCCCCCCAGGAGACCGGCCGGGTACGGGGCGCGGTGCGCGAGACCGTACGCAACGCGGCACGCGGCGCCTACCGCCAGGGCGTCCAGCGGGTAGCCCCCGTGATCCGCCGGATGGGCGAGCTGTGACCACCACTTCAGGAGCATCCATGACGCCGCCGCAGACCTCCCCGACGACGCCGGACCCCGCGCGGACACCGGCCCGGAACCCCTCGAAGCCCACCGTGCTCGCGGTGATCCCCGCCCGCGGCGGATCCAAGGGAGTCCCCGCCAAGAACCTCGCCCAGGTCGGCGGTGTGCCGCTGGTCGCCCGCGCGGTCCGCGCCTGCCTCGGCGCCCCCGAGGTCACCGACGTCGTCGTCACGACGGACGACGCGGCCATCGCCGGGGCGGCCCGGACGGCGGCCGAGGCGTACGGCGCCGCCCACCGGCTGCACTGCGTCCAGCGCCCCGCGGCCATCGCCGGGGACACCGCCACCAGCGAGGCGGCCGTCCTGCACGCCCTCGACGCGTACGAGGCCATGCACGGCCGGAGCGTGGACGTGGTGCTGCTGGTCCAGTGCACCAGCCCGTTCGTCACCCGCGAGGACATCGACGGCGTCGCCGTCGCCGTCGCCCACGGGGGCGCCGACACGGCCGTCACCGTCGCCCCGTTCCACGGCTTCGTGTGGCGCGACGGCGCCGCGGTGGAGGAGGGCAGCTACGGCGTCAACCACGACAAGGCCGTCCGCCCCATGCGCCAGGCCCGCCCCCAGGACCTGCTGGAGACCGGCGCCGCCTACGCCATGGACGTGGCCGGCTTCCGTACCCACCGCCACCGCTTCTTCGGCCACACCGCGCTGGTCCGTACGGACCCGGCCCGGGTGCTGGAGATCGACGACCCGCACGACCTCGACCGCGCCCGCGTGCTCGCCCCGCTCCTGGACCCGGCCCCGCTGCCCGCCCGCGCGGACATCGACGCCGTCGTCCTGGACTTCGACGGAACCCAGACCGACGACCGGGTCATGATCGACTCCGAGGGCCGCGAGACCGTCTCCGTACACCGGGGCGACGGCCTGGGCATCGCTGCGATGCGCAGGGCGGGCCTCCCGCTGCTGATCCTCTCCACGGAGCGGAACCCGGTCGTCGCCGCCCGCGCCCGCAAGCTCAAGGTTCCCGTCCTGCACGGCATCGACCGCAAGGACGAGGCGCTCAAGCAGTGGTGCGACGAACAGTCCATCGCACCCGAGCGCGTCCTCTACGTCGGCAACGACGTCAACGACCTGCCCTGCTTCGACCTCGCGGGCTGGCCCGTCGCGGTCGCCGACGCCCATGACTCGGTACGCGCCGCGGCGCGCGCCGTCACGACCACCCCCGGCGGGTTCGGCGCCATCCGCGAGATCGCGGCCTGGCTGCTGGGCCCCACCCTCACCACCACGGCCCCGGCCGTTCCCCCTGTCCCCACCGTCCCCACCAAGTAAGGAACGCACCACCATGAACATCTCCCGCCTGCGCACCTTCGGCACCCGCACCGCCGGCCCCGGCCGCCCCGTCTACATCACCGGCGAGATCGGCATCAACCACAACGGCGACCTCGACAACGCCCTCGCGCTGATCGACGTGGCCGCCGAAGCCGGCTGCGACGCCGTCAAGTTCCAGAAGCGCACCCCGGAGATCTGCACCCCGCGCGACCAGTGGGACATCGAGCGCGACACCCCCTGGGGCCGGATGACGTACATCGACTACCGCCACCGCGTCGAGTTCGGCGAGGACGAGTACCGCACCATCGCCGAGCACTGCGCCAAGCGCGGCATCGACTGGTTCGCCTCCCCGTGGGACACCGAGGCCGTCGCGTTCCTGGAGAAGTTCGACGTCCCCGCGCACAAGGTGGCCTCGGCCTCCCTCACCGACGACGAGCTGCTGCGCGCGCTGCGCGCCACCGGCCGCACCGTCATCCTCTCCACCGGCATGTCGACCACGCGCCAGATCCGCCACGCGGTGGAGGTCCTGGGCTCGGACAACATCCTGCTCTGCCACGCCACGTCGACGTACCCGGCGAAGGCCGAGGAGCTGAACCTGCGGGTCATCAACACCCTCCAGCAGGAGTACCCCAACGTCCCGATCGGCTACAGCGGCCACGAGACCGGTCTGCAGACCACCCTGGCCGCCGTCGCGCTCGGCGCCACGTTCGTCGAGCGTCACATCACCCTGGACCGCGCCATGTGGGGCTCCGACCAGGCCGCCTCCGTCGAGCCGCAGGGCCTGACCCGCCTGGTCCGCGACATCCGCACCATCGAGGCCTCCCTCGGCGACGGCGTCAAGAAGGTGTACGAGTCGGAGCTCGGCCCGATGAAGAAGCTCCGCCGCGTCGCGGGCGTCGTCGCCGAGAGCGACGCGGCCCCCGAGCCGGTCGCGGTCTGAGCGCCGACCGGTGAACCTCGCCTTCGTCGAGAGCCCGGTCCAGCTCCTGAACGTCCTGGAGTGGACCCACGCCATGGGGGGAGGGGACCCGGCCGCCACCACGGTCGTCGTCCTCCCCCCGGTCGACCCGATGTCGCGCGGCCAGCTGCGCAGGATGGCGGAGCTGGCCCGCGACGAGGGCATCACCGTCCGCTGGCAGGAGGCGCGCGGCGAGTCCGGCGCGCCTCTCAAGGCCCTGCGCGCCCTGACCGGGCTGGTCAGGCGGGCGGACCACATCGTGATCGGTGACCCGTTCTCCCGGTACGTACAACTCCTGCTCACCCTGGTCCGCGCCCCGCGCCTCACGGTGGTCGACGACGGCACGGCCACCATGGAGTTCGTCGCCCAGCTGGCCCGGGGCGAGCGCCTGGTGCGCTGGCACCGCAGGGGCCGCAAGGGCCCGCGCGAACTGGTCCTGGCCCCGGTCACCGCGACCGCCCGCCGCCGCTTCACCCCGACGGCGAACCGCACGGTCGAGGTCTTCACTGCCATGCCGGTCCAGGCCCCGCCCGGCATCACGGTCACCGCCAACGACTTCTCCTGGACCCGCACCCGCTTCGGCCCGCCCCGCATCAGCAAGGGCGCGGACCTGGTCGGCACCTCCCTGGTGGAAACGGGCGTCGTCGACCCGGTCCCGTACCAGGAAGCCGTCGCCGCACTGGCCCGCACCCACGGCGCGACCCGCTACTTCGCGCACCGCCGCGAGTCCGCCGAGAAGCTCCACGCCCTGGAAGCCGCCACCGGCCTGGAGATCGTCCGCCCGGACCTCCCCCTGGAACTCATCGCCCGCCGGGGCCCCATCGGCCGCACGGTCCTGAGCTTCCCCTCCACCGTCGTCCACACCCTCCCCCTGGCCCTGGCCGGCACGGGCGTCAAGGTCGCGGTCTGCGACATCGCCCCGGAATGGCTCCGCGACACGGCCTCCCCGCGCGCCCAGGGCTTCCTGAGCGGCGTCACGGAAACGGCCCGCGACGTACAGCGCCTCGCCCCGTGGCGGGTCACGGCGGTGACGGCGGAGGGGTGAGGGCGGGACGTCGAGCGGCGCGTCGCGTCACTTCTCGCGGCGGGGCTCCAGCATCCGGGTCAGCAGATTACGGGTGGCCCGCTGGACCTGGGGGTTGACGTAGGCGGGGTCCTGCAGGGCGAGCGGCCAGTGGAAGGTACCGGCGACGAAGACGAACGTGCCCTGCTTGTTCTCGCACAGGCTGGTGTTCTGCATGCTGCGCCCGCGCCCCCAGCTGTCCACGTAGGGGGACGCGGCGAGCAGAGTCTGCTCGCTGTCCGCGGGCCGGGGCATCGACGGGTCGAAGCCGTCCGCCTCGACACCGATGAGGTCCGGGATCTTGTCGCCGTCCCGCAGTCCGGTGCCCGACCAGAACCAGTGGCCGCTCTCGCGCACCACGAGGGGTGCGGGTTCCTTGAGGATGCCGTTGTACTGCACGCCCAGCAGACCCTGTTCGGCCTTCCGGTGCTTCTTGCCGAGCTTGCGCCAGCGCACGGTGGGCCCGGCGGTGCCGGGCTCGGGGTCGGGGGCTTCCTTGTAGCAGGTCACCACCCGGCCGTCCCGGCCGTCGGCCGCGGGTTCGAGCCGGATGTGGAAGTAGATGTTGTTCGAGGCGAGGAACGCGAGATGGGTTCCGGCGTCGACCGCGTCCTCGGCGCAGTCGCGCATCTCCTTGGACCAGTACTCGTCGTGGCCCGAGAAGACGACCGCGGTGTACTTCGCCGGATCGATGCGTCCCTCGTGCAGATCGACGCTGCTGGCGTAAGTGATGTCGTACCCGGCCGCCTCCGCCCAGCGCGCGGCACTGGTGTCCATGGTGAACCACCGGGGTGCGCCGGTCTCGACATAGGGCCGGTCGAAGGAGACCCGGACGGCACGCTCCTCGTTCCCGCCGATCTTTCCCTCGGCGGTGTAGCCCTTGTACAGGTTCTTCCCGGTGCGGCCGTCGAACGGCCAGAGGTTGTACGCCTGGTACGTGGTGAAGGGGAGGACCATCAGGAGGTCGGACCGGCGGTCGGTGTCCCGGACGACGAACGGCGTGAAGCTGCGGAATCCGTCTTCCGAGGTGAAGACCGCCATGAATATCCCCGACAGCCAGTCCTCGGGTATCTCCAGGGTCCAGGTCACCGGCCAGTCGCAGGCGATCATCCCGGTCCCGGCATCCGGCTCCGGTCTCTTCCGGGGCTCCGCACGGACCGGCTCGCTGGTCACCAGATGCCGGGCACCTGAACCGTCGTAGTGTCCGACGCGGTAGACCGCAACCGTGCACTCCTGGGCACGGTGGGACGAGATATGGAAGCCGATCGATTCACCACGGCTCACCGAGGTCTTCGACGCGTAGCCCTGTATCTGGATGGCCTTGTCGTCGGCGCCCCGGGTACCCCCGTGCCCGACCGCCCACTCGTCCGAGCCGGTCGCGCGGTTCTCGCTCACCACGGGGTTGTTCCCCGTGCTCGCCCTGGGCCGCTGCGGCAGGGACTCGGCCTCGCCCCGCAGCTGATACCCGGCCACGGCCACTGCCCCGACTCCGAGGGCTCCGAGGGCAGCACGACGGGACACTTTCGACACAGCGCACACTCCGAGGCCCGGACGCCAGGCCTCTCGCCTCACGCGTCGTCATCTGCGTGACCGGAGAGCACCTGCTTCCTGTGCGACGCCTGTCAGCAATCGCTGATTGTATGGATGTGAAGGACCGGAAACGCAGAGATGGATGATGTGTATTCGCACACACCTCGGGTTCATGACTGGGGCTGTGGTCGAACTTGTGAACGGGCCGTCACATGCATCCCCTGCTCTCACCTCAGCTGACGTCACGCTCACGGCCCAGAAGCAGGCGCAGCCGTAGCCGGTCGGCACCCCAACTGCTCATGGACGTGGCGAACGTTCGGTTCGCCTGCGCGGGCCGGGTCCACGCCTTGATGCTCCCGCCGACGTACTTGTACAGCGCGCCGAGCCGTCGGCTTGTCGCCCCGCCCCCGGGGCGGGGAACCACGCCGCACGCGGCGCCCGTGTGGGCGTCCGCGCCCCCGTCGCACGCCCCGCGCCATGCCCCCGTCCCGTGCCCGACTTGCCGAAGAAGCGGCGGAGTGTACCCACCGCGCACTCCCCTCACACGCCCCCGCTCCCAAAAATGTTCGCCTGAGCGGCTGAAGTTTTGTTGATATGTGGCCAGTTGAGGGTGTGAGGGGCCTACTCTTCAACAGGTGAACCAGTTGAAGTCCCGCACTGATGCCCTTGCCGAGCTGCCCGGGGAAGCCGCTCTGCCCGGCACGCTGTCCGAGGAGCTCCGCGCCGAGCTGATCGCCTTCCGCCGTGATCTGCACATGCACCCCGAGCTCGGCAACCAGGAGTTCCGTACCACCGCGGCCATCAAGGACCGGCTGGAGAAGGCCGGGCTGAAGCCGCGGGTGCTCTCCATCGGGACCGGGCTGATGTGTGACGTGGGGGAGTGGGACGGGGTGACGCCCATGCTGGCGTTGCGGGCCGACATCGACGCGCTGCCGATCCCGGACACCAAGGCGGGGGTCTCCTACCGGTCCACCGTGCCCGAACGGGCGCACGCCTGCGGGCACGACGTGCACACCACCACCGTGCTGGGCGCCGGGCTCGTGCTGGCCGGGCTGGCGCGGCAGGGGCTGCTGCCCAGGGCGGTGCGGCTGATCTTCCAGCCCGCCGAGGAGGTGCTGCCCGGCGGCGCCACCGACGCGATCGAGGCCGGGGTGCTGGAAGGTGTCGGGCGGATCATCGGCGTGCACTGCGACCCGAAGGTGGACGTCGGACGCATCGGGCTGCGGGCCGGGGCCATCACCTCCGCCTGCGACCGGCTGGAGGTGTCCATGGACGGCCCCGGCGGGCACACCGCCCGGCCGTACCTGACCACCGACCTGGTCACCGCCGCCGCCCGGGTGGCCACCGACGTACCCGCGCTGCTCGCCCGCAGGACCGACGCCCGCTCGGGGCTCGCCGTCACCTGGGGGCGGCTGGAGACCGGGCACGCGTGCAACGTCATCCCGCAGCACGCCGAACTGTCCGGAACCGTTCGCTGCCTGGATCTGGACGCCTGGCGGGAGGCGCCCGATCTCGTGCACAACGCAATCGACGAGGTGGCGGGCATGCACCGGGCCAAGACCGTGATCAATTACGTGCGCGGGGTGCCGCCCGTGGTGAACGACGCCGAGACCGTTGCCCTGCTCGACGCCGCGATGACCGGGCGGCGCGGTTCGTATGCGATCGAGGACACCGAACAGAGCCTCGGGGGCGAGGACTTCTCCTGGTACCTGGAGCACGTTCCGGGCGCGATGGCGCGCCTCGGGGTACGTACCCCCGGGGACACCCGGGGGCTCGACCTGCACCGGGGGAACTTCGACGTGGACGAGGAGGCGATCACCGTGGGCGTGGAGCTGTTCACGGCGGCCGCACTGCTGAACACGTGACGTAGGGGGCATCGCGGGGGCATCCCTGGATCCGGGGATGCCTGCGGCATCACGGGCGGACCGGTTCGGACCTGCGGGCCAGTGCCCGCAGGACCGGTTCGGACCTGCGGCCCACTCCCGCCCCAGTGCCCACTTCCGCCCCGTGCCCCCTGCGGACCTGCCCCCCGTGCGGACCTGCCCGGTCCTTGGAGGGGTCCGGCCCCAGGCCCGACCCCTCGGACCGGCATCCCGACCCCCAGGCCCGACCCCTCGGACCGGCATCCCGACCCCCACGCCCCGACCCCTCGGACCGGCATCCCGACCCCCACGCCCCGGCCCCGCTCCTCTCCCCGGCCCCACGCCCCACGCCCCCCACACCCCAGGGGTGCCCCTCGTGGGGCGGCTCGAAGTAGGCTGCGCGGGTGGCGGGTCGGCGCGGTCCTCCTGTGGTGCCCCCGAAGCAGGCGTCCGTCGGGAGCGGCCTCGCACTTCGATCTGGTAACGACTCGTGAACTGGGGCTTAACAGATATCTACGCGCGTTACGATCGCCGCGAAACCAGCGCCGAAAGAGGCGCTTTCGGCCAGTCTGAAGGGACCCTCCTCGTGCGCCGGGTATCCAAGATCACCGCCTCGTGTGCCCTCGCCGCGGCACTCGCGCTCACCGCCACCGCGTGCGGCGAGTCGTCCACGGAGTCCACCGACTCCGGAGGCAAGCTCAAGGTCGGTATGGCCTATGACGTCGGCGGCCGTGGCGACAACTCCTTCAATGACTCCGCGGCTCGTGGCCTGGACAAGGCCAAGGCCGAGTTCGGCGCCGAGACCAAGGAGCTCACCGCCAAGACCGGGGAGACCCCGGCCGACCGTGAGCAGCGTCTCTCCTCGCTGGCCGAGGGCGGCTACAACCCGGTCATCGGTGTCGGCTTCGCCTACCAGGCGGCGATCGACAAGGTGGCCAAGGAGCACCCGGACACCACGTTCGGCCTGATCGACTCGGTCTCCGACGTCAAGAACGTGGCCTCCATCGTCTTCACCGAGGAGCAGGGTTCCTACCTCGCCGGTGTCGCGGCGGCGCTGAAGTCCAAGGACGGCCAGGTCGGATTCATCGGCGGCGTCGACCTCCCGCTGATCAAGAAGTTCGCCGCTGGTTTCCAGCAGGGCGTCCTGGAGACGAACCCGAAGGCCAAGGTTCAGATCCAGTACCTGTCCACCGGTTCGGACCTGTCCGGCTTCGGCAGCCCCGACAAGGGCAAGGAAGCCGCCAAGGGCATGCTCGACAAGGGCGCCGACGTGATCTTCGCCGCCGCGGGCGGCTCCGGTGCCGGTTCGATCGAGGCCGTGGCCGGCAAGAAGGGCGCCTGGTCCATCGGCGTCGACTCCGACCAGGCCAAGGACCCGGCCCTGTCGAAGTACGCCGACACGATCATGACCTCCGTCGTGAAGAACGTCGACAGCGGTGTCTTCGACCTGATCAAGTCGGTCAAGGACGACAAGCCGCTGACCGGTACGCAGACGTACTCGCTGGCCGAGGACGGCGTCAGCCTGACCACCACGGGTGACCACCTCAAGGACATCCAGGGCAAGCTGGACGAGGCGAAGAAGAAGATCGTCGACGGCACCATCAAGGTCAAGACCACGACCTGACCGGTCGCTCGACATCGGGGTCCGGAAGCGCGGCTTCGGCCGCGGCTCCGGGCCCCGATTCATGTACGTGCGGTTCCGCCCGCCGGGCAGATGTGTCCCGCCGGGCGGCATCCGCGGCTCCGCCCCCGGGCGCGCGCACCCCGCCTGCCGGGTACGTGTACTCCGCCGGGCGGGTACGCGTCCGCCGCCCGATCACCGGGTGGCCAACGAATCGGTAGCGCTACGCGCGTAGCGTTCCGCGGGCACGGTATTTTCGCCAAGCCCGCCCACCATCGATCATGGCGACGCCGCTTCCTCCGCCCCGTCCGCCACCCTCGCCCCTCCCGCCCTCCGCTCCTGTCAAGGAGAGTGCGTCATCAAAGCGTCCAGCAGTCCTCATGCCGTAGAGCTCCGCGGCATCACCAAACGATTCCCCGGGGTCGTGGCCAACCACGACATCGACATCACCGTGAACCGCGGCACCGTGCACGCCCTCGTCGGCGAGAACGGTGCCGGCAAGTCCACCCTGATGAAGATCCTTTACGGCATGCAGAAGCCGGACGAGGGCACCATCGCGGTGGACGGCGAGCTGGTCTCGTTCGGCAACCCCGGTGACGCCATCGACCGCGGCATCGGCATGGTCCACCAGCACTTCATGCTCGCCGACTACCTCACCGTCCTCGAGAACGTCGTCCTCGGCTCCGAGAAGCTGCACGGCATCGGGGACCGGGCCCGCGCCAGGATCAAGGAGATCTCCGACGCGTACGGCCTCGGCGTCCGCCCGGACGCCATGGTCGAGGACCTCGGGGTCGCCGACCGCCAGCGTGTGGAGATCCTCAAGGTCCTCTACCGCGGTGCGCGCACGCTGATCCTCGACGAGCCGACCGCCGTCCTCGTGCCGCAGGAGGTCGACGCGCTCTTCGACAACCTCCGTGAGCTCAAGGCCGAGGGCCTCACCGTCATCTTCATCTCGCACAAGCTGGGTGAGGTGCTCTCCGTCGCCGACGAGATCACCGTGATCCGGCGCGGTACGACGGTGGGCACGGCGGACCCCGCGAGCACCACCGCCAAGCAGCTCGCCGAGCTGATGGTCGGCAGTGAGCTGCCCTCGCCGGAGACCCGTGAGTCGACCGTCACCGATGTCCCGATGCTGACCGTCGAGGACCTGCGGCTGACCGCCACCGACCCGGACGGCGCGGTGCGTGCCGTGCTCGACGGGATCGCCTTCACCATCCGCAAGGGCGAGGTGCTCGGCATCGCGGGCGTCGAGGGCAACGGGCAGTCCGAGCTGGTCGACGCCATCATGGGCATGCGCCACCTCGACAGCGGCGTCCTCACCCTCGACGGCACCGACATCTCGCGCCTCGCCACCCGCAAGCGGCGCGAGGACGGCATGGCCGTCATCCCCGAGGACCGCCACCGGCACGGTCTGCTCCTGGACGCGCCCCTCTGGGAGAACCGCATCCTCGGCCATGTCACCGAGCGGCCCAACAGCAAGGGCGCCTTCCTCGACCTGAAGGCGGCCCGCGCCGACACCGAGCGGATCGTGCGCGAGTACGACGTCCGTACCCCCGGTATCGAGGTGACCGCGGCCTCGCTCTCCGGCGGCAACCAGCAGAAGCTGATCGTCGGCCGCGAGATGAGCCACAACCCCAAGCTGCTGATCGCGGCGCACCCCACCCGGGGTGTGGACGTCGGCGCCCAGGCCCAGATCTGGGACCAGATCCGCGAGGCGCGCCGTGAGGGCCTGGCGGTACTGCTCATCTCCGCCGACCTCGACGAGCTGATCGGGCTGTCCGACACCCTGCGTGTCATGTTCCGCGGCCGGCTGGTCGCCGACGCCGACCCGGCGAGCGTCACCCCGGAAGAGCTCGGCTCGGCGATGACGGGCGCGGCCTCCGGCCACCTCGAAGCACCGGCCACCGGCGACGACGCCACCGGCAAGGGCACCACCACCGGCGACGACACCACCGGCACCGGCGCCACCGGCGACGACGCCACCGACCCCCGGGACGGGGGAGAGGACCGATGAAGAAGTTCGACAAGGAGCGGCTGCTCCTGGGCATCGCGGCCCCGGCACTCGCGATCGTGGTCGCGTTCCTGGTGACCGCCCTCGTGCTGGCGGCCACCGGCAAGGAACCGTTCAGCGCCTTCGGCATCATGTTCGACTACGGGCTGAAGTCGGACAGCCAGGTCTACATTCTCAACAAGGCGACGACCTACTACCTCGCGGGTCTCGCGGTGGCCGTCGGCTTCCGTATGAACCTCTTCAACATCGGCGTCGACGGCCAGTACCGTCTGGCCGCGTTCTTCGCCGCCGCCCTCGGCGGAGCGCTGACCCTGCCGGGCGTCCTGCAGATCCCGCTGATCATCCTCACCGCGATGATCGTCGGCGCGATGTGGGCCGGTATCGCGGGTGTCCTCAAGGTCACCCGGGGCGTCAGCGAGGTCGTCTCCACGATCATGCTGAACGCCATCGCGACGGCGATCATCGGATACCTGCTCCAGCAGGGCCGCCTCGGTCACCTCGACAAGGCCGGTACGAAGGTCTCCACCACGCCGATCCCGGAGTCCTCGCACTTCTTCACCTTCCCGACCCAGCCGACCCCGATCTGGGGCTTCATCGTGATCGCGGTCGTCGCGGGCGTCGTCTACTGGTTCGCGCTCTCGCGCACCCGGTTCGGCTTCGACCTGCGTACGGTCGGCCAGTCCGGCTCGGCGGCCGAGGCCAGCGGCGTCAACGTCAAGAAGATGGTCGTCACCTCGATGCTCATCTCCGGCGGGGTGGCCGGTCTGATCGGCATGCCGACGCTGCTGAACGACAGTTACGAATACAGCGGTGACTTCCCGGTCGGCATCGGCTTCACCGGCATCGCCATCGCGCTCCTGGGCCGCAACCACCCCATCGGCATCGCGCTCGGCGCCCTCCTGTGGGGCTTCCTGGAACGCGGCACCGGAAAGCTCGAGTTCGAGGGGTACGACAAGGAGATCGTCGGCGTCATCCAGGGCGTCATCGTCCTGTGCGTCGTCATCGCCTACGAAGTCGTCCGCCGCTACGGCCTCAAGCGTCAGCAGAGCAAGGTCGGCGCGGAACTCGCCGCCCAGGCCCGTAACTCCGACCAGCAGGAGGTGTCGGCGTGACCGCCACGGCGACTTCCACCCCGCCGCCCGCGGCCCCCAGGGTCTCCGGCGGCAAGGGCGGCCGAACCCGGTTCACCCTTCCCGTCATCCTGCTGATCATCGCGGGCGCCCTGCTCGCGCTGTCCGCGGTGCGTGCCATCACCGGCGCCCAGGACGTGACCTCGGCGGGCCAGATCAGCGCCGCGCTCGCCATGGCCGTCCCGATCGGTCTCGCCGGTCTCGGCGGTCTCTGGTCCGAACGGGCCGGTGTGGTCAACATCGGTCTCGAAGGAATGATGATCCTCGGCACCTTCTTCGGTGCCTGGGCGGGCTGGCAGACCAACCCCTGGCTCGGTGTGCTCGCCGGTGTCATCGGCGGCATGCTCGGCGGCCTGCTGCACGCCTTCGCCACCGTCACCTTCGGTGTCGACCACATCATCTCCGGTATCGCCATCAACATCCTGGCGCTCGGGTTCACCACCTACTTCGCCAAGCTCTGGTTCAACACCGGTGACGCGGCGGCGAAGGGCGGCAGCCCCAAGCAGTCGCCACCGGCCGACGACATCACGAGCGTGACGATTCCCGGCCTCTCCGACTGGCTCCATTCGGTGGAGACGCACCACTGGTTCTTCGTCTCGGACGTGGCCGGCATCCTCGGCGGCCTGGTCACCAACGTCTCCCTGCTGACGCTGGTCGCCGTGGTGCTGTTCGTGGCCACCTTCTTCATCCTGTGGAAGACCGCGTTCGGCCTGCGCCTGCGCTCGGCCGGCGAGAACCCGGTGGCCGCCGAATCCCTCGGTGTGAACGTCTACCGCTACAAGTACATCGCCGTGATGGTCTCCGGCGGTCTGGCCGGACTGGGCGGGGCCTTCCTCTCCCTGGTCACCTCGCACATCTACAACGAGGGCCAGACCGGCGGCCGCGGATACATCGGCCTCGCGGCGATGATCTTCGGCAACTGGCGGCCCGGCGGGCTCGCCATGGGCGCGGGCCTGTTCGGCTTCGCCGACGCGCTCCAGCTGCGCAACGGCGGCGACTCCGTCCACGCGCTGCTCCTGCTGCTGGTGGTCATCCTGGCCGTCCTGACGGCCTGGAAGCTCTACCGCAAGGCGTACGTCCCCGCCGTCATCAGCGGTGCCGTCGCCGCCGTCGTGCTGGTCTGGTACCTCGCCACGGACACGGTGCCCACCGAGTTCGTCAGCGCCACCCCGTACATCGTCACGCTGCTCGTCCTGTCGCTCTCCGCACAGCGGCTGCGCATGCCGAAGGCGGACGGGATGCGCTACCGCAAGGGGCAGGGCAAGTGACGGCTCCGGCCGCGGCGGAGGCCGACTGGGACCGGCTGAGGGCCGCCGCCAGGGACGCGATGTCCCGGGCGTACGTCCCCTACTCGGGCTACCCGGTCGGCGTCGCGGCCCTGGTCGACGACGGACGCATGATCGTCGGCTGCAACGTCGAGAACGCCTCGTACGGCCTCTCGCTGTGCGCCGAGTGCGGCCTCGTCTCCCAGCTGCACGCCTCCGGCGGCGGCCGGCTGACCCACTTCACCTGCGTGGACGGCACCGGGGCGATCCTGGTGCCGTGCGGCAGGTGCAGGCAGCTGCTGTACGAGTTCGGGGGGCCGGAACTCGTCCTGGAGACCCCGGACGGCTTCCGTACGCTGGACGAGATGCTGCCGCAGGCGTTCGGCCCGCAGCACCTCGGCTGAGGGCCCGAAGGGCCGTTCCCCGCCGGGCACCCGCGCACCGGGTGCCCGGCCACCACCCCGTACGTAAACCCTCACGTACGCACACCCTCACGTACGCGACCTCACGTACGAACGACACGGCCGGAAGGACTCCAGAACATGGACGCCATCTCCGTCATCCGCACCAAGCGGGACCGCGGCGAACTGACCCCCGAGCAGATCGACTGGGTCATCGACGCGTACACCCGCGGCCAGGTCGCCGACGAGCAGATGTCCGCGCTGGCCATGGCGATACTGCTGAACGGCATGAACCGCACCGAGATCGCCCGCTGGACCGCCGCGATGATCGCCTCCGGCGAGCGGATGAGCTTCTCCGAACTCTCCCGGCCCACCACCGACAAGCACTCCACCGGCGGCGTCGGCGACAAGATCACGCTGCCGCTCGCCCCGCTGGTCGCCGCCTGCGGCGCCGCCGTGCCGCAGCTCAGCGGGCGCGGCCTCGGCCACACCGGCGGCACCCTCGACAAGCTGGAGTCCATCCCCGGCTGGCGCGCCCATCTCTCCAACGAGGAGATGCGCCACGTCCTGGACACCACCGGCGCGGTCATCTGCGCCGCCGGTGACGGGCTCGCCCCCGCCGACAAGAAGCTGTACGCGCTGCGCGATGTCACCGGCACCGTCGAGGCCATCCCGCTGATCGCCAGCTCGATCATGTCCAAGAAGATCGCCGAGGGCACCGGCGCCCTGGTGCTGGACGTCAAGGTCGGCTCCGGCGCCTTCATGAAGACCATCGAGGACGCCCGCGAACTGGCCTCCACCATGGTCGCGCTCGGCACCGACAGCGGCGTACGGACGGTCGCCCTGCTCACCGACATGGCCACCCCGCTCGGACTCACCGCAGGCAACGCCCTGGAGGTACGGGAGTCGGTGGAGGTGCTGGCCGGCGGCGGCCCCAGGGACGTCGTCGACCTCACCCTGGCGCTCGCCCGCGAGATGCTGGACGCGGCCGGGCTCAAGGACGCCGACCCGGAGAAGGCCCTGGCCGACGGCTCCGCGATGGACGTGTGGCGCCGCATGATCTCCGCCCAGGGCGGTGACCCGGACGCCGCGCTCCCCGTCGCCCGTGAGCAGCACGTGGTGACCGCGCCCGCCACCGGCGTACTGACCCGCCTGGACGCGTACGACATCGGTGTCGCCGCCTGGCGCCTGGGCGCGGGCCGCGCCCGCAAGGAGGACCCGGTGCAGGCGGGCGCGGGCGTCGAGCTGCACGCCAGGCCCGGGGACACCGTCACCGAGGGGCAGCCGCTGCTGACCCTGCACACGGACACCCCGGAGAAGTTCGACTACGCGCTGAAGGCCCTGCCCGAGGCGTACGACATCGCCCCGGCCGGTACGGGCTTCGCCCCGCTGCCCGTCGTGCGCGAGCGCATCGCGTAAACCCGGAGACCGGGAGACCGGGAGACCGGGAGACCGGTGGACCGGGGGCAACACGCGCGGCCCGCCGCACGGATTCCCGGAATCCGTGCGGCGGGCCGCTGTCGTACGGAGTGTCAGCCCTCGCCGGGCCTCGGCATTCCGCCGTCCCCGGTCACTTGCCCAGGTACGCGCTGTGGATCGTCACCGACGACTTGTTGCCCTTCTTGTCCGTGACGTTGGCCTTGAAGGAGATGGCCTTCCCCTTCGCCGGGTTCTTCACGGTGATCTTGTTCTTCTTGACGGTGACCTTCTTCCAGGTCTTGCCGTCGTTGTAACTCACGTACACCGTGAGCGACTTGAGGTTCTTGCCGGCGGCCGCGCCCTGCACCTTCACCGGCACCGGGACGGTCCTGCCCGCCTTCGCCCGGCCGTCCGTGCCCAGGGCGGGCGTGAAGCGGACCGTGGACGCGGGGAGCTGGGCGTCCGCGGTCTTCTTGGAGCGGAACGACCAGCTCGCGTCGACCCGGGTGGACAGCGCGCCGATCTTCGCGCTGTGCCGGACCGAGGTCGTGAGCCGGTAGTCGGCGGCGGCCGAGGGGACCGTGAAGAACTCGGTGCCCGTCAGCGGGTCCTTGTTCTGGGCGATCTTCTTGCCGTTGCGGTGGAGCACCGTCTTCACCGACGTGAGGTCCGGCGAACCGTAGTTGCCCTTGCCGTCGGCCAGGACGGGCAGAGCGGCGGTGATTTCGTTGCCGCTGCGGAAGATGCCGGACTCCTTGGACACCAGCGGCCCGAAGACCCCGGTGTTGACGGTCCTGGCGTAGCTCTTGCCGCCCTTGTACGCGGCCTCGTCGCCGATCGCGTAGTACGCCTCGGTCAGCGGGAAGCCCTCCGGGCTGTGCCCGCCCGCCTGCGCGAAGTCGAAGCTCCAGCGGGCCTTGTCGAGAGTGGAGACCTTGACCGTGCGGGTGCCGGGCAGCTTCTGCTCGGTCGCCGTGCCGAAGAACTGGTCACTGCCGGGCAGCGAGCCCCAGGCGTAGATCTGGCCGGTCTTGCGGGTGACCGCACCGACGCCCATGGACACCTTCAGCGTGGCGAACTGACCGGACGTGAGCTTCCGGCTGTAGCCCGTCGCGAGCTGCTGCACCCGTCCGCCGAGCGCGACGTTGTACTCGCTCGACGCACCCTTGGTCCAGTTGCCCGTCCAGTGCTGGGACAGCGAACCGTCGGTGACCTTCGGGCCGATGTGGGCCGTGCCGAAGCCCTTCGTGTCCCCGAGGATCCAGGCGTAGCTCGCCTCGCTGTTCTTGGTGGTGATCGTGTACTCGGCCAGGAGACCGCGGGACTTGGTGCCCTTCTCCGGCAGCGTGAAGGAGACCGGCTTCGCCGTGCGGGCGTCCAGGGTCACCGAGGTGTCCGCCGTGACGTTCAGCTTCGGCTGGGACAGCCAGTCGACGCCGGCCTCGGGGTCCTCGCTCGCGTAGATGTTGGCGTTAAGCGTGTAGGTGCCCTTGGGCACCCGCACCTTGACCGTGCCGTCGGTGATCACCGGTGCGAGCGACAGCGCGCCGCCGAGCGCGTCCAGACCGGCCTCCGCGTAGGCGGGGGTCTTGCCGTCGCGGCCGAGGGCCTTCAGCGTCACGTCGTACGACTCGGCCTCGCGCTCGACGGCGGCCGCGGTGCGGACGGTCTGCCCGCCGCCGGTGCCCACGACATACGCGGAGTACGTGCCGTCCGCCGTGCCGCCGAGCCGGGTGTCGGTGCTCAGCGCCACATCGGCGCTGCCGCCCGCCGGGACGGTGACCTTGTCGGCGCCGAGGGTGAAGAAGCCCGCCGGGGCGGGCTTGCCCTGGGGGCCGGTGCCCGTCACCGTCAGGTCGAGGGTGACATCGCTCGTACCGAGGTTGCGGTACGTCACCTTCTTCGTGGCCGGGGTGTCATCGGTGTGCGGCCACTGCTGCACGCCGAAGCTCACCGAGACCGGGTCGGCCACGATGCTCTGGCCGAGCGCCCTGTCGACCGCGATCCGCCCCGAACCCTGCTGGAACGGGTTGTACGCGCCCGGCTTGGTGGAGGCCGTCAGCGCACCCTTCAGCTCGCTGTACTTCCAGTCGGGGTGCTGCTGCTTGAGGAGCGCAGCGGCGCCCGCGACATGCGGGGTCGCCATCGACGTACCGGAAATGCTCAGGTACCCGGGCGGGTTCTGGCCGACCTCCTGGTCGATGGCCGAACCGGGGGCGGCGGCGGCCGTGATGTCCACGCCGGGGGCGGTCACATCGGGCTTGATGGCGCCGTCACCGATGCGCGGACCGCGGCTGGAGAAGTCCGCCAGCACGTCCTTGTCGTCGACGGCACCGACGGTCAGCGCGGCGTCCGCGCTGCCCGGCGAACCCACGGTGCCCGCCCCGTCGCCCTCGTTGCCCGCCGCGATGGCGAACAGGACGCCCTTGTCCGCGGACAGCTTGTCGACCGCCGCTTCGAGCGGGTCGATCTCGGGGGTGTCGCTGCCGCCGAGGCTCAGGTTGACGATGTCGGCGCCCTGCGCGACCGCCCACTCCATGCCGGCCAGGATGCCGGAGTCGTCGCCGAAGCCGTCGTCGTCGAGCACCTTGCCCTCGAGCAGCTTGGCGTCCGGGGCGACGCCCTTGAACTTGCCGCCCGACCGGGCGCCCGTACCGGCCGCGATCGAGGAGACGTGCGTGCCGTGCCCGACGCGGTCCTTGGTGTCGGGCGAGGCGGTGAAGTTCTTCGACGCGAGGATCTGGTCCTTGAGGTCGGGGTGCGTGGCGTCCACACCCGTGTCCAGGACCGCGATCTTCACGCCCTTGCCGGTGTAGCCGGCCTTCCAGGCGGCCGGTGCGCCGATCTGGCCGACGCTCCTGTCCAGGCTCGCCCGGCGCACCCCGTCCAGCCAGACCCGGTCGATGCCCGCCGCCGTGGTGCGCTGGGGGCTGTGGGACTGCTTGCTGGTGAGTGCCTGCCAGATGTCCTTGGCGTCGCGCTTCGGTGTGAGCACCGACTCGGCGTTCAGCGAGCTCAGGCTCCGGCCGACCCGGGTGGCACCGGCGTCGCGCACCCCGGCCTTCGCGGCGGCCGCCTGCGCGCCCCGGTAGCCGACGATCAGCCGCAGGCCCTGCTTCTGGGCGCGGCGGTTCTCCGGTCGGTTCAGCTCCGTGATGTCGAAGAGCCGCCGGTCCAGCTTGCCGGAGGCGATCAGCCGGTGGGCGTCGGCCGGTATGACGAGCGTGTGCCCGTCGCGTATCCGCTTCTGCACCGGTATCCCGGCGCGGCCCTTCGCGGGCTCGAAGCCCACGATGCGGCCCTTGGCGTCGACCGCCACCCGGTCGCCGGTGATGAGGGTCAGGTGGTGCGCCGCCCCGGCCGTGGTGCCGGTGCCGGTCTGCCGTGCCCGGTCCGGCTGGGCCGCCGCGGGGGTGGCCATCCCCGCGGCAAGTGCCACGGCTGCCGCCGCGGCGATGGTGGAAACACACGCGCTCTTCACGTGTCTGCGCAACTCTCCCCCTGGAGAATGAGGCGGTTCCTGGGAACCGTCGGTCCGCGGGAGCCGGTGAACTGCCGGTACCCGCTGGTTCACCCACCAAGAGGGAAAAAGCGACGAACAGGTTCACGAAAGCGGTGCCTGGGTTCGGAGTTGACGAAAAACACGCGGGTGAATGGCCGGACGCGTGCGCGGGGACGGACAGCCGGGGCGGGAAAGGCGGCTGAGGGAAAGGCGGCTGAGGGAAAGGTGCGGGGGAGTGCGCGCGGGGGAAAGGGCGCGGGGCAGTGGGCGCTCGTGGAGAGCGCGCGGGTCGGGACGCTCACGGGCACGGGCGGTCGCGGGCCGGTGGGCCGGGCGGGACTTTCACCGGGTGCAGATGAGTTTCGGCGGCCTGCGGGGTCTGCCTGGTGTGGATGCCATGAACCCGAACGTTCTCGTCGTCGCGGGCCGCGTCACCCGGTCCGCCGTTCCGGGGCTCTGTGCGGAGCTGGAGGCGCTGCTACGGAGCCCAGGGGCCGCCGCCCTCCAACCGGGCGGGGTGGTGGACTGCGACGTGGGCGATGTCGTCGGACCGGACCTGGCCCTGGTCGAGGCGGTGGCCCGGCTGGCGCTGGTCGCGCGGCGGGAGGGCGGCAGACGACTGCGCCTCTGCCGGGTGCCGCCCGAACTCCGATCGCTGCTGGACCTGGTGGGGCTGGCGGACGTGGTGGCGCTGGAGGCCCCCGTACCCCCGGAGAACCCCGGGGAACGGGTCCCGTGAGCGGGGCGGCACCGGCCGGGGGAACGGCGCCCCGGCCGAGGCCGGGGCGTCCGCTCACGCGGCGTCGGCCGCGAGGTGGTCGGGCAGCCCGAACAGCGGGAACCAGCGCGGCGTGTCCAGGAAGCAGTGCATCCCGGAGATCGACCCGTCCGTGATGTCGATGATCTGCAACGCCCACGGCACGAAGCCGGATCCCTCGGGATTCGGCTTGTAGTGAGCGAACGCCGGTGTTCCGTTGGCCTCGGTCGCCACCAGACGGGAGCCCGCGCAGCTCGCGCCGTAGGAGAGCATGAAGCCCGTGATGTCGTCGTGCCCCTTCAGCCACAGGTCGAACGGCGGCATCGTCATCACCGCGTCCTCGTGGAGCAGGGCGGTCAGCGCCGTCATGTCGTAGCCCTCGAAGGCCGATACGTACCGCTCAAGGAGCTTCTGCTGTTCCGCGTCGAGCGGATTCGCGGTGTCCGGGGCGCGGTGGTCCGTGTCCGTGAGCGTGGCCCGCGCCCGCTGGAGGGCGCTGTTGACCGAGGCGACGGAGGTGTCGAGCAGCTCGGCGACCTCGCTCGCCCTCCAGGCGAGGACCTCGCGCAGGATCAGCACGGCCCGCTGCTTGGGCGGCAGGTGCTGGAGCGCGGCGACGAACGCCAGACGCACCGACTCCTTGGCCACGGCGGCCTCCGCCGGGTCGGCCACCGAGGGCAGGATCCGGCCGTCGGGCATCGGCTCCAGCCAGGTGTTCTCCGGCAGCGGGTTGAGCGCTGCCTGTGCCAGCGGGGTCGGGCCGGTCAGATCCACCGGCCTGGCCCGCTTGTTGCCCGCGTTCAGCATGTCCAGACAGACGTTCGTCGCGATCCGGTACAGCCAGGAGCGCAGCGAGGAACGGCCCTCGAACTTGTCGAAGTTGCGCCAGGCGCGCACCAGCGTGTCCTGGACCGCGTCCTCGGCCTCGAAGGCCGAGCCGAGCATCCGGTAGCAGTAGCCGGTCAGCTCGACCCGGTGTCCTTCCAGACGGCTGTCGACACTCGCCGCCGCCGTCGTCGTCAGATCGCTCATCGCTCCACCCCAGTTCACGCTGTGACACCTGTCCTCAGCACTCCGGAAGCTACCGCAGGCCACTGACAGCGGGGGCGGGAAGGGCCGAAGCCCTCACGTACCGGGCTTGCGTCCGTACACGAAGACGTCGTCGCCCTTCTTCAGCATCTTCCAGTACGCCTTCGCGTCCGCGGGCCGCATGTTGACGCAGCCGCCCGAACCCGGAGGGTTGTACATGGACTTGGTGACGGAGTGGAACGCCTGGCCGCCGTCGAAGAACTGGGAGTACGGCATCCAGACCTTGTAGATCGTCGACCAGTGCTTGATGTTGCGCCAGTAGACCTTGCTGGCACCGGTGCGCGTCTCCGCGCCGTCGCGTCCCGTCCGCACCGGCACCGGACCGAACTTCAGCTTCTTGCCGTCCTGGATCCAGCTCAGCTGCCGGGTCAGGTCCACGCACGCGATGCGGCCCTTGTCGGTGGGGCACTTCTTGGCCTTGTTCGGGTTCTTCCCGGCCGCCTTCTGGGCGAGCATGGTGTTCATCGTGCGCCAGGTGAGCGGCCCCGCGTACCCGATCGTGGGCGTGATCCCGTGGGCCTTCTGGAACTTCTGGACCGCCTTGCAGTCCGCCGAGGACTGTTTGCCGTCCACCGGCCGCTCCAGGAACTTCTCCACCTGCTTCTGGTACGGCCCGGTGGACTTCGTGCAGGACGCAGCCTGGGCCGCGGTGCCGGTGCCCAGTACGAGCGCGGGTGCCGCCACCAGACCGGCGACGGACAGCGCGACCCCGCGTCGCAGCCGTACGGTGCGTATCTTCTCCGTCACTCCCATGTACGCCAACTCCCCTTCACGAGCAGTGCGTTGGTCTCTCCTGTCAGACGCGTGAAGGGGAGCGGGCGGTTGCCCGGGGTGACGTCTCGGTTGCGTTGCGGTTCGGATCCGGCCGCTTCCGCCGTGCGCCGGTCCAGCGGGTCGCCGGGCCCGGGGGCGATTCAGCGGGTCGCCGGGACCAGCGCGCGCCGTTCGGCCCGCGCGGCCCGTGTCCCGTACAGCGTGATCGATACGACGCCGAGGACCGCGAGCAGTCCCAGGGCCACCGTCCCCGCCCAGCCCCCGGCGTGGAAGGCGACCGCGCCGAGCGTGCCGCCCGCGCTGGAGCCCAGGTAGTACGCGGACTGGTAGAGCGCCGACGCCTGGGCGCGGCCGGTGGTCGCCGTACGGCTCACGGAGGACGAGGCGACCGCGTGCCCGGCGAAGAACCCGGCCGTGATCAGCACCAGGCCCAGCAGCACGGCGGCGAGCCGGTCGGCCAGCGAGAGCAGCAGTCCGGCCGCCGTGGTGGAGACGGCCAGGTAGAGCGCTCCCCGGCGGCCGAGCCGGGCGACGAGCTGCCCGGCCGCGGCGGAGGAGACCGTACCGACCAGGTAGACCAGGAAGATCGAGCCGACGATGCCCTGCGGCAGGCTGAACGGCGCCTCGACCAGCCGGTAGCCGATCACCGTGTAGACCGCGCCGAACACGGTCATGAACAGGGCGCCGATCGCGTACAGCCGGCGCAGCAGCGGGTCGGCGAGGTGGCCGCCGACGGTCTTCGCCAGTGCCTTCGGGTTGAGGGAACCGGGCGTGAAGTTCCGGGCCTTGGGGATCATGAAGTGGAAGACCACCGCGCAGACCGCGGCGAGCAGTCCGACGGCGCCGAGCGCGGCCCGCCAGCCCCACAGCTGGGCCACCCAGCCGGTGAGGATGCGTCCGCTCATGCCGCCGATGCTGTTGCCCGCCACGAACAGTCCGATCGCGGCGACCAGCGCCTTGGGCCGCACCTCCTCGGCCAGGTACGCCATCGCGGAGGCCGGCAGTCCGGCGAGCGCGGCGCCCTGCACGGCGCGCAGCGCGATCAGCCAGCCGAGCGAGGGGGCGAACGGCACGAGCAGCCCCACCAGTACGGCGACCGTCAGCGAGGCGGTCATCATCCGCCGCCGCCCGAACCGCTCGGAGAGCGCGCTCAGCGGCAGCACGCACAGCGCCAGCGCCCCGGTCGCCGCGGAGACCGTCCAGCTCGCCTGCCCCGCCGTGGCGCCGAAGGAGGCGGAGACGGCGGGCAGCAGGGCCTGGGTGGAGTAGAGGAGGGCGAAGGTCGCGACACCGGCGGCGAAGAGCGCGAAGCTCATCCGGCGGTAGCCGGGGCGGCCGGGTTCGAGCCGCGACGGGGCCCCGGCGGCGGAGGCGGCGGAGGCGGGCGGCGAGGAGACGGGCGACGACGGGGCTGCGGCATCCACGGCGAGGGTGGATGCCCCGGTACTGGCAGGAGGCATACGTCGAAAGTAGGACGCCGCGTTTCATGCGTCCAATGCACGAACTCGTCATAATCGTTCCCATGGTGCATGAACGCAGCTCACGGCCTCGGCTGTCACCGAGTAGTTACGAAGAAGACATCCGCGCCGTCCTCGCCCCGAGGCTCGCGTACTTCGCGGCGGTGGCCCGGCACGAGCACGTCACCCGCGCCGCGCACGAGCTCGGGGTCCCGCAGTCGACCCTGTCGCGGGCCATGGTCCGGCTGGAACAGGACCTCGGTGTCGCCCTGTTCGCCCGCAACGGCCGCACGGTCTCGCTCACTCCGGCGGGCCGCACCTTCCTCGGCTCGGCGGAACGGGCGCTGGCCGAGGTGGAGAAGGCCGCCGACTCCGTACGGGCGGACGCCGACCCGACCGCGGGCCGGGTCTCCTTCGGCTTTCTGCACACCATGGGCTCCGAGACCGTGCCCGCCCTGATCCGCGCCTTCCGGGTCGACCACCCGGGCGTCCGTTTCCAGCTCGTCCAGAACTACGGCGAGGCGATGATCGAGCGCCTGCGCGCGGGCGGCCTGGACCTCTGTCTCACCTCACCCGTCCCCGACGCCCCGGACCTGGTCGCCCGCCGCCTCGACGAGCAGCGGCTGCGCCTGGTGGTCCCCGACGACCACCGTCTCGCGGGCCGCCGCCGGGTCCGCCTCGCGGAGGCCGCCGACGAAGCCTTCGTCACCCTGGAACCCGGCTACGGCCTGCGGCGGATCACCGACGACCTCTGCGCGGAGGCGGGCTTCACCCCGCGGATCGCCTTCGAGGGCGAGGAGGCCGAGACGCTGCGCGGGCTGGTCGCGGCCGGGCTCGGGGTGGCCCTGCTGCCACCGCCCGCGGTGGCCCGGCCCGGCGTCGTCGAACTGACGGTCACGGCGCCGCGCGCCGCCCGGGAGATCGGCGTCGCGTGGCTGGACGGCCACCCGGACACCCCGCCGGTCGCCGCTTTCAAGCGCTTCCTGCTCTCCCGCCGGGGCCACCTGCTCCCGGACTGAGCCGCCGTCGGCCCCCGTACCGGGAGCTGCCCTCCCGCTGTCAGTGCCTCCCCCTAGAGTCACCCGCGTGACCGGGCCCTCCTGCCTTGCGGCGGTCCGGAAGTCGCACGACACCGTCGCCTCCGCATGCACGCGACACGGTCTCGTCGAACCGGCGCACCGCGCCAAACCGAGCAGGGCAGCAAAGGAGCAAGCAAGGATGACCGATCAGGAATCCCGGTGCGCGGCCGCTCCGTCGAGCGACGACCTCACAATGGTTCACTCACCCCCGGGGTACCGCGTCATCACCGTCGAGGAGGCGGAGGAACGCTTCCGGATCTCCGACGATGTCTGGTACCCGTACGCCGACTTCGCCGACGAGCAGGAGATCCGCCTGTACGAGGGCGGTCTGCATGTCGCGGGGCACCTGGGGCCGGAGGGGGACGACGACTGGGTGCCGTACAACACCATCGTGGACGGTGACCTCACCGTCGACGGCGATCTGAAGTGGTGGGACGACAACAGCGGCAACTTCCTCGCCGTGACGGGCAGCCTGCGGGCCCGGAACGTGCTCCTGTCCGGCTGCCCGAGCATCCTGGTGCGCGGGAACCTGGAGGTGACGGGCGGCATCTGCTGCTCGTACGGCGACGACGGCGGCATCCTCACGGTGTGCGGCAGCACCCGCTCCCAACTCCTCATCAGCATGCTCTACTTCAACCTGGTCTTCGCCGAGCAGCCGCACGCCCTGCTCATCGCCGACCGCTACCGCAGCAACTGCCCGGTCGACTTCGGCGACGACGAACTGAGCGGCGTCCTGCTGCCCGAGCTGCTGGACAAGGACGGCGAGGCCGACGCGCGGAAGATCGAGGAGGCCATGGGCGAGGGGCGGCAGGTGCTGCGCGCCGGGGTGCGCCCGAGCCACGTCATCGCGCTGGAGGATCTGGACCTCCTGCTGGACCGGGCCGATGAGGTCACCGAACTCGACCTCTCCGGACGAATGCTCCGCGGCTTCCCGGAACAACTGCTCGCGTTCCCCCGGCTGCGCGTCCTGTCCCTCGCGGACAACGCCGATCTCGGCGCCATCGGCACACGCGTCGGCGAACTCACCGCCCTGGAAGAACTCGACGTGTCGGAAACGGGGCTGACCGGGCTGCCCGAATCCATCGGAGCCCTCCAGAACCTCCGGGTGCTGGACATATCCGGCAACCGCTTCATGGAACTCCCCGAGTCACTCGGTGGCCTCGGACGCCTGGAGGTCCTGCGCGCCGGGCATCTGACCTGCCGGCTCCCCGACTCGCTCGACCGGCTTCGCTCCCTGCGCGAGCTGGACCTGTCCCGCTTCCGCCCGGGGGCCCACCTCTCCGACACCCCGCTCGAACTCCCCGAAGTCGTCACCCGCCTGTCCGGACTGCGCTCCCTGGACCTGTCCGGCACCTGGCTGGCCTCCGTCCCCGACACCCTCCTCCGCCTCACCGGACTGGAGGAACTCAACCTCGACGACTGTCTGTCCGCCCGGATGACCCGGCTGCCCGAGCTGGCCCGGCTGCCCCGCCTGCGCGTGCTGCGCCTCAACGGCCACGCCCCGTCGAACGGGCGTCCACCGGGCCGCGACCTGCTCTCCGGCATCTGGGACATCACCACGCTGGAACACCTGGAGATCGACCGCTGGGGCAGGAAGATCTTCGAGGGCAACAAGGCCCGCGAGTTCTTCCGCACACTTCCGGACGACGCGTTCGCCCGCACCCCGAACCTCCGGTACCTCGACCTGTCGTTCAACGAACTCACCACCCTCCCCGAGTCCTTCTTCGCCCTGCGGCACCTGGAGTTCGTCGGCCTGCGGTACGCCCAGCTCGACCAGCCCACCCGGGAGCGGCTGCGCAGCACGTTCCCGCAGGTCCGCGTCGACCTGCGCGACACCGGCACCCGCGGCGTCTCCCACGACGCGAACTGGCAGTCCGTGCATGCCCTGGTCAGGACCGGCGGCGCCAAGCTCCACGCACAGGAACACCACGAGGCCGCGGCCGCCTTCGAGGAAGCCCTCGCCCTCTGCGTCCCCGGCGACCGCTACTCCGACTACGACCAGCTCTACGCCCACTACGGCCTCGTCGACGCCCTCGGCCACCTCGTCGACAAGGCGTCGGACGCCGACCGCCCCGCCCTGAGCGCCGCACTCATCCGGTACGCCGAACAGGCGCTCGCCCTGGTACCCGACATGATCTGGCACTTCACCGACGAGGGCGCCTTCCAGGAAGAGGTCAAGCGCCGCACCGGCAACGCCCTCGCCTGGCAACTGCTGCACAGCGGCGAACCGGAACGTGCCCTGGCCGCCGTGGAACAGTCACTGTCGGTCTCCTCCGGCCCGGAGTACGACTTCGTCCGCGACACCCAGGTCCGCGTCCTGCTCGCCCTCGGCCGCACCGACGACGCCTACCGGGTCGCCGACCAGGTCCTCACCCGCGACCCGTCCTTCGACGACTTCACCGACATCGCCTCCTCCCCCGAGTTCCAGCAGTGGCGGCAGGCCCAGCGCATCGACAAGGCCCTCGGAGGCAACCGATGACACCCGGACTCTCCGGCCGACCGGCCACGCGCCCCCTCGCCGACCTCGACCAGGTGCCCTGGGCGGGTCTCGCCCACTGCTACGGTCCGGCGACCGAGGTCCCCTCCCAGCTCCGCGACCTGGCCTCGCCCGACGAGGAGGCCCGCACCCGGGCCTGGGATCGCCTGTGGTCCAACCTGTACCACCAGGGAAACGTCTACGAGGCGACAGCCCACGCCGTCCCCTTCCTGCTGCATCTGCTCACCGACGAAACGACTCCCCACCGCAAGGGGTTCCTGGGATACCTGTCCGTGCTGGTCACCGGCGAGGACGAGGGCCGGTGGTTCCCGGACGGGTACGACAGCACGATGCTCGACGGACGGCCGGTCGAATCCGCCGTGTACGAAGCCGTCGAAGCCGGGATCCCGACCGTCGTCGCACCGCTGCTGGACCACGACGACCCCGAGACGGCGACCCTGGCAGCCGTGCTCACGGCATGGTTCCCCAGCGCGGCCCCGCATGTCCTGCCCGCACTGCGCCGGCTGTGCGCCAGGCCGTTGCCGCGCCCCCACCGCGCCACCGCCCTCTTGGTCCTGGGCCTGCTGGCCGGCGCCGCCGACGACCGCTCCGACACGGCCCGGCTGGAGCGGATACTGCAGGACGGCGACGACCCCGACCGCTGGGCGGCGGCCGTGGCCCTGGCGAGGATCTCCGCACCCGGCCTCCCCGCCACGGCGATCGGCGCCCTGACCGACGAACTGGGCGTGATCTGCGCCGACCCCGACGCGTACGAGACGGTCGCCCGGGTGATCTTCTGCGACGGCTTCGTGGCGGAGCCGGTACTGAAGACCCTGCGCCGTCTGCCCGAGGCAGGCCGGGAGACCGCCCGTGCCTGCCTCGCACGGCTCCTTCGGCGAACCGAGGAACAGGAACCCAAGCCGTGGGGCACGGCCGTGACACTCGCCGGGTACGCCCTCCTCGACGTCGGCCGGCCGACCGCCGCGGAACTGACGCCGTGGCAGCACGCCGTGCTCCGGGCACTGCTCGACGGCGACATGATCTGGACATCGGGAGAACTCGGCCTGCTCCTCTCCTGCGAACACGGGATCCCCGATACCCCCGACGCGCTGGAGGCGTGGCTGAGCCGCCCATGAACGGGCCGTGCGGGGCCGTTCCCGGACCTGGGGACGGCCCCGCACCGCTGGGACGCCCCACCCCTCACCCCCGCAGCGACCGCCCGAACCCGGCCGCCAGCGGCATCCGCAGCCCCAGCGGCGGCGGCGCCGCCAGCGCGTCGGCCACCGGCCGGGCGTAGGACCGGGCGAACAGCGATCCCCGTACGAAGTCGGCGGCCAGTGCCTCCACCTCGGACCGGTGCTGGCGGAGCGCGTGCCCGTCGGAGTGGACCTCGAAGCGGCAGGTGTCCCGGTTGGACTTCTTGGCCCGCTCGGCCAGCCGGTAGGACAGCTCCGGGTCGGTGTGCGAGTCGTTCGTGCCGTGCACGATCAGCACTCGCCGCCCCACCAGCTGTTTCACCGGCTCCAGTTCGCCGGCCGCCTGCTCCGGCAGCCAGGGGGCCATCGCCAGGACGGAGTTGACGGCTTCGTGCCCGCCCGCCCGGAGCGCGGCCCGGCCGCCCATGCCATGGCCGACGAGGCAGACGGGGACGTCCCCGTAGCGCCGTACGACCTCGTCGGCGGCCCACCCGGCGTCGGCGGCCGGGGCCGCGTCGCCGTTCCAGCCGCGCGCGCGGTAGCGCAGCACATGCACCGCGAGACCGTCGCCCCGGCCCGCGCGGGCCAGGGTCCGGGCGAACGGCAGCTGTGCCGCGTACGAGAAGGGGGAAGGACGGCGGCGCGAATCCGCCGCGCCGTCCGGGAGCAGCAGAACCACGCCGCTGACCTCAGGTGGTGCTCCGGCCGTGTTGACGGCCCGTCCCAGCCTCGCAGCAGGCAGGGGAAGTGCGCGCTGTGCCATGACAGAACAGTGTCAGAAGGAGAGGTGTACGCCACCCGTCTTCGCGGTCACTGTTACGCATCGGCGACCAGCGCTCTACGCGCGTAGGCGCTAGAGTGCCAAAATGACGAGCCAGACCCTGAATGTCCCCGCCCCCGACCAGATCCGCCGCGCCCCCAAGGTGCTTCTCCACGACCATCTCGACGGTGGCCTGCGCCCCGGCACGATCGTGGACCTGGCGCGCGAACAGGGCTATGACGACCTCCCCGAGACCGAGCCCGACAAGCTCGGCATCTGGTTCCGCGAGGCGGCCGACTCCGGTTCGCTGGAGCGCTATCTGGAGACCTTCGCCCACACCTGCGCCGTCATGCAGACCCGCGACGCGCTGTTCCGGGTGGCCGCGGAGTGCGCGGAGGACCTGGCCGCGGACGGCGTCGTGTACGCCGAGGTGCGCTACGCCCCCGAGCAGCACCTGACCGGCGGCCTCACCCTCGAAGAGGTCGTCGAAGCGGTCAACGAGGGCTTCCGCGAGGGCGAGCGCCGGGCCCGCGAGAGCGGCCACCGCATCCGCGTCGGCGCGCTCCTCACCGCGATGCGGCACGCGGCCCGTGCCCTGGAGATCGCCGAACTCGCCAACCGCTACCGCGATCTGGGCGTCGCCGGCTTCGACATCGCGGGTGCCGAGGCGGGCTACCCGCCCACCCGGCACCTCGACGCGTTCGAGTACCTCAAGCGCGAGAACAACCACTTCACCATCCATGCGGGCGAGGCGTTCGGTCTGCCGTCGATCTGGCAGGCGCTCCAGTGGTGCGGCGCCGACCGCCTCGGCCACGGCGTCCGCATCATCGACGACATCGAGGTCGCCGAGGACGGCACCGTGACCCTCGGCCGCCTCGCCTCCTACGTACGCGACAAGCGCATCCCGCTGGAGCTCTGCCCGACCTCCAACCTCCAGACCGGTGCCGCCGACTCCTACGCCACGCACCCCATCGGGCTGCTGCGGAAGCTGCATTTCCGCGCGACCGTGAACACGGACAACCGGCTGATGAGCGGGACGAGCATGAGCCAGGAATTCGAGCGGCTGACCGAGACCTTCGGATACACGCTCGATGACATGCAGTGGTTCACAGTCAATGCGATGAAATCAGCGTTCATTCCTTTCGATGAACGTCTGGCGATGATCAACGAGGTCGTCAAGCCCGGATACGCGGAACTGAAGTCCGAATGGCTGTTCCGGCAGACGGCTGCGACCAGCGGTTCTTCGTCCTTCGCGGGCTGAGCGAACCAAAAGGGAAACGGCCGGGAACCTGGTATCCCGGCCGTTTTTCGCGTGTCGCCATGTTTGCGGTGGAGGTAATGAGCTGGCTACGTTGCAGAGCCCCTCACATTCCCTTCCCCCAAGGATGAATCCGTCATGAAGAAGTCTGCTGCCAGGACCCTCGGCGTCGCCGTTCTCGGTGCCGCTTTCGCCGCTGCCGCCGCCGGCAGCGCCTCGGCCGTCACCGCTCTGCCGGTCGACGCGGTGGCCGGAGCGCTCCCCGTCTCCACCAGCGCGCTGGACACCGTCGCCAAGTCCCTCCCGGTCCAGGAGACCGCGGGCAAGGTGCTCGGCGGCGAGGCCACCGACGCCGTCGCGCCCGTCACCGGCCTGCTCGGCGGCCTGCCCACCAAGGGCCTGTCGGCGAACGGGATTCCGCTCGGCCGCTGATCAGCGCCGCCGCGGCACACCACCGCACATGACAGTGGGGCACACACCCGGACCGGGTGCGTGCCCCACCGGGCGTTCTCCCCGTGGTCCCCGGATCACCAGGCCGTCGCGGAGGTGGCGGACTTCTCCGACGGCAGCAGCGCCCAGAGCGCCAGGTACAGCAGGAACTGCGGGCCGGGGAGCAGGCACGAGGCGAGGAAGATGATGCGCATCGTCCCGGCGGACATGCCGAAGCGCCGTGCCAGCGCGGCGCACACTCCACCGATCATGCGTCCTTCGCGGGGGCGGACAAGTGCGGCCATGGTGGGCTCCTTCGCGAACCGTTGCGGAGGGAGCATCGTGTGTGCTCCCGATGTATCCATGGTGGCTCGGCGAAGGGGTGCGGAGCATCGCTCTACGGTGCGATGCCGACCCTGGAAATCGTCGGGGTCGACCCCCCAGGGGCCTCGTCCCTGGGGCGGGGAGCGTTCCGCACCCCCGGCCGCTCGCGGCGGCGCAGCCGCGCCCGGCAGACCGGGACGACGAGCAGATGGGCCAGCCCCACTCCCGCCGTGTTCAGCAGCAGCGAGTCGATGTCCACGACCTGACCGGGCACCGCGGTCTGCGCGAGTTCGATGGCGAGCGAGATCAGGGCGCCTGTGGCCACCGTGCGTACCAGCGAGGCCCACGGGGAGACGAGGAGCCGCCCCCCGGCCATGGGCAGCAGCACACCCAGCGGAGCCAGCAGGAGCAAGCCCTCACCGATGCGGCGTGCCGCCTCGACCGGGCCGAGTGCCAGATCCGCCCTGATGCCGGCGAGCGGCTCGAAATTCGCGGCGGTCATCCAGGGCACGTCCAGCGGGCGCAGGGTCAGCCACCCGACGAGCAGCAGATGCGCGAAGAGGAGAAGCACCCCGGCCGCGCGGAAGCGGATGACGGTCTGGCCGCCCGAACCTTGACGCACGTCCACCAAGACGTCACGACCGGCAGGATCGGTTCCGCGCAGCCGCAGGAAGGTCGCGGGGCGCGCCGGGGGCCGCCGTGCCCCGGTGCGGTGCGGAGGACGCCTCGCCGTGCGGAGGACGCCGCGTGGTGCCGAGGACGCCGCGCCGTGCGCCGGTGCGGTGCGGAGGACGCCGCGCGGTGCCGAGGACGCCGCGCCGTGCCGTGATGTCCCGCTCGGCCCGGGGCCCGTCCGCTCAGCGCAGTTCGACCGCGCCGAGCGTCGGCACGTCCCTCGGCCGCGCCTTCGTCTCGGCGGTGCACAGATAGCCCCGCGGCGCGTAGTTCCCGGGGCCGCCCAGAAGAACGGTGCCCTCGGTGACGAGCACCTTGTTCTCCGCGTACGTGCACACCAGCTGCGCCAGCGCCTCCGCCGACAGGTCCTCGGGCTGGGCGCTCAGCCGCAGCGTGCCCGCGGGGTCGCCCGTGCGGCCCCCGGTGACCCGCAGGTCCGAGGGCACCGCCGTGGTGAACCCGGCCCGCCGCTCCGCCGCGGCCGGTGGCGACCGCACCTCGTCCAGCAGGACCCGTGCGACCAGCAGCCGGTCGGAGCCCGTGTCCGGGACGGGCACCGTGCGGTCGACCGTCACCAGTTGCGAGGCACACACCAGATAGACATCGGCCCGGATGCCGTCCAGCGCCTTCGTGGCGGTGTCCTCGGACGAGGACAGCCGGCACGGCACCCTGGACGGTGCCGCCCCCGCGTCCACCGGCACCGAGGTGCTCCGGATCCCGCAGCCGGCCGCCAGCGCCGCGCAGGCCAGGGCGGCGGCCAGCGCCGCGGGGGTCCGCCGCGGGCGGCCGGTACGGGGTGCGCGTGGCGCACGGTCGGCGCGTGTCACGTCGGCCCACTCTCGTCGTCGCGGCCGTCCGGCCCCGGTGATCCGGGCCCGGCCGGACCGGCGGGTCCGGTGAGCCTCTCCGCGTCGCGCGGCAGCCTCAGTACGAACACGGCGCCGTCGCCGTCCGGAGAGTTCGCGGCCGTGATGTCGCCGCCGTGGACATGGGCGTTCTCCATGGCGATGGACAGTCCCAGGCCGCTGCCCTCGGAGCGCGGCCGTGAGGCGCTCGCCTTGTAGAAACGGTCGAAGACATGCGGCAGGACGTCCTCGGGAATGCCGGGGCCGTGGTCGCGCACCTCGATGACCAGTTCCTCGCCCTCGGTCCGTACCGACACCCGTACCGGCGAACCGCCGTGCTTGAGCGCGTTGCCGATCAGGTTCGCCAGGATCACATCGAGCCGGCGCGGATCGAGCCGGACCATCATTCCGCGCTCCGCGTCCAGGTCCACCGCGTCCAGCCAGGCGCGGGCGTCGATGCAGGCGGTGACCTGGTCGGCGACATCGACCGTGTCCAGCACGAGGCGGGCCGTACCCGCGTCGAAGCGGGTGACCTCCATCAGGTTCTCCACCAGGTCGTTCAGCCGCCGGGTCTCGCTCACCACCAGATGCACGGCGGGCGCGATCATCGGGTCCAGGCTGTCGGCCTCGTCCTCCAGCACCTCGGCCACCGCGGTGATCGCGGTCAGCGGGGTCCGCAGCTCGTGCGACATGTCGGCGACGAACCGGCGGCTCGACTCCTCCCGCGCCGTCATGTCGGCGACCTTCTTCTCCAGCGAGTGCGCGGTCCTGTTGAACGTACGTGACAGATCGGCGAGTTCGTCCGTGCCGGAGACCACGAGCCGGGTGTCGAGCTTGCCCTCGCCGAGCTTGCGCGCGGCGTCGCCGAGCCGCTGGACGGGCCGCAGCACGGTCGTCGCCGCCGCCTGCGCGAGCAGTGCCGAGCCGACCAGTGCCAGGCCGGTGGCTATCCCCAGCGACCAGGCGAGCGAGTTCAGGTCCTCCCGCTCCTGGTCGAGCGACTTCAGCATGTACCCCGTGGGGCCACCGCCGATGATCCTCGTACCGGCCACCAGATACGGCTTGCCCGCGATGCTCGTACGCTGCCAGAACAGGTGGTACTCGAACTTGTTGCCCGACGTCAGCGGCCGCTTCCGGCTCACCTGCTTCTGGAGCGAGTCCGGCACATTGACCCGGGTGAACGTGTCCAGATCCGAGTACCCGACGATCGGTTTGCCGCTGTCGCGCTCGTCCACGAGCAGCACGCTGTACCCCGGGCTGCTGCTCGCCATCCGCGCGGCGGCGCTCTGCAGATCGTCCTTGGTGGGCCGCAGGGGCAGCGTGGCCGCCGTGCCCTGCATCTGCCGCCGGAAGTCCCCGAGCGCCGTGTCCTGGGTACGGGTGAGCACCGCCTCGCGGTTCAGCCAGTACGCGATTCCCGAGGCGGACACCGCGGCGGTCAGCGCGACCAGGGCGAACACGATGACGAGACGCAGACGCAGACTGGTCCAGCGAAGACCCGCGCGGATCGACCGTGTGGCGGATTCGCTCACTGAGGCGAATCCAGCCGGTAGCCCACTCCCCGCACCGTACGGATCAGCGTCGGCGAGGACGGGACGTCCTCCACCTTCGCGCGCAGCCGCTGCACACAGGCGTCCACGAGCCGCGAGTCACCGAGATAGTCGTGCTCCCACACCAGCCGCAGCAGCTGCTGCCGGGACAGCGCCTGGCCCGGCCGGCGGCTCAGCTCCAGCAGGAGCCGCAGCTCCGTCGGTGTCAGCTGCAGATCCTCACCGCCCTTGGTGACCGTCATCGCGGAACGGTCGATGACCACGCTCCCGAAGGTCGCCGAGTCGGTGGACTCGCGCTCGCCGCGGCGCAGCACCGCGCGGATCCGGGCGTCCAGCACCCGGCCCTGCACGGGTTTCACCACATAGTCGTCCGCGCCGGACTCCAGTCCCACCACGACGTCGATGTCGTCGCTGCGCGCGGTCAGCAGAATGATCGGCAGTTGGTCGGTACGGCGGATCCGCCGGCACACCTCGAAACCGTCGATCCCGGGCAGCATCACATCCAGCACAACCAGGTCCGGCCGCTGTTCGCGCAGCAGGTTCAGGCCGTCCTCTCCCGTCGCCGCGGTGGCCACACGGTGGCCCTGGCGTGACAGCGAGAGTTCGAGGGCCGTGCGGATGGCGTCGTCGTCCTCGATCAGCAACAGGAAAGGCACGGAGGTCATTCTGACTCATGGTGGTGCCTCAGTTCGACCGTTGGAGTGCACCCATCGATACGTCACGGGAGAAGAGAGCCCTGTGACAGGCCTGTGACAGTCGGGGGACAGCGTGATGAAACTGGCCGGGCAAGCTCGTTGGCACATGGAACGAACGGACTCCACCGAACAGGGGGCGCGAGATGAACGCACTGCACAGCACCAGCTCAAGCGCAGTTGTCACGCGTCTCCACGACGTCGGCAGGAGCTCGGAGAAGTCCGGTGCGGCGGGGGGTGCCTCCCTCGTCGAGCGGGGCCGGGAGCTCGCGGCGGGGCGGGGGTGTGTTCGTGGCGCCGGGCGTCAGCATCCGTCGTTCATGACGGTGGCCCCGGTGCCCACGGGGGTCAACGGGGGACATCACGGGGGAAACCGCGGGGGAGCCGCGTACGGGGAGGTCACGGGGGAGCGGAAGGCCTCGACGGGGACCGAGGACGCCGAAGCGGCGTTCACGGCCTACGTCCAGGAGCGCCGCGCCTCCCTGTACGCAACCGCCTATCACCTGACCGGCGACCGGTTCGAGGCCGAGGATCTGCTCCAGAGCGCCCTCTTCTCGACGTACCGGGCGTGGGACAGGATCAGCGACAAGGCGGCGGTCGGCGGATATCTCCGCCGCACCATGACCAATCTGCACATCAGCGCCTGGCGCAGGCGCAAGCTCAACGAGTATCCGACCGAGGAGCTGCCGGAGACGGTGGGCGACACGGACGCGATGCGCGGCACGGAACTGCGGGCAGTGCTCTGGCAGGCGCTCGCCCGGCTGCCGGAACTCCAGCGCACGATGCTGGTCCTGCGGTACTACGAGGGGCGGACCGATCCGGAGATCGCGTCGATCCTCGACATCAGTGTCGGCACGGTGAAGTCGAGCATCTGGCGGTCGCTCCGCCGGCTGCGCGAGGACGAGGTCCTCAGCTTCGGCCGTGACGAGGAGGAGTCCTTCGGCGAGCTGGTGGCCTGAGGCAACGGGGGAACGGGGACACGGGGGAACGGGTCGCCGCTTCGGGGGAGGCGGCGGTACGGGGAACGCAGCGGGGTCGGACGGGCCGGGGGGTCCTGTCCGGCCCCGTTCGCGTGTCCGCCCACGGGTGCGGGCGCGCGACGGGCGGGCGCACCCGCCCGGGGCTCAGTGTCCCGCGGACGCCCCGCGGCGGCAGCGGCCCGCCGCTGCCGCGGCCAGGCGGCCCAGCGCCTCGTCCTTGCCGCAGGGGTACGCGCCCAGCGCCGTCTGACGCGCCACGATCCGCCGCTCGGCCCGCATCAGACGCCACCCGCGCCGCAGCAGGAACGGCACCGACTTGCGCCCCTCGCGCAGGTCCCGCAGCAGCCGCCGCCGGAACGTCGTCGAAGGACGGCCGCGCAGGCACAGCGCGTCGGCCAGCAGCCCCAGCTCCTGGCACCGCCCGACTATGTCCGCCGCGAAGATGCCCTCGGCCACGAACAGCGGCGAACGCTCGATGTGGAACGCCTCCCGGTCCGTTCGGGCGCTGAGGGAGATGTCGTACACCGGCACCTCCGTACGGCCGGTGCGGCACAACTCCTCGATGGCGGCCACCGCCGCGTCCGCGTCCCAGGACTGCGAGGAGTCCCAGTCGATGTCCCCGCTGCCCGGGACCTGGGGCAGCGAGGGGTCGTCGCCCTCCTTGTAGAAGTCGTCCAGGCGCAGCACCGGCAGACCGGTGCGGGCGGCGAGGGACGACTTCCCGGAGCCTGAGGGGCCCGCGAGCAGGACGACGCGGGTCGGGATCGGTTGGGAACTCACAGAACAGAAGTGTGAGGCATTGACCCGCGCAGGGGATCCCTCGGAGGTCTTGTTGGTATCGAGCATCACACCTCAACTACTCTGCGCGCACGTACGATTACACATCCGGACCCGATCAGGTGGGAAAATCATGGGACTTCACGCACGTCGGCCCGCACGTCGCATTCTGCTGCGCGCCGGTCTGACCATCACCGCGCTGGGCGCCGCCCTCGGTGGCGGAGCCGCGGTGGCGCAGGCGGCACCGTCGCACACCGCGCCGGCCGGCGAGGCCGACAGCACGATCGGCGCGGTCACCGACGCCGCCGCGCCCGCGCTGACCGGGGCGCTCGGGTACTCGCTCGCCGGGGCCGTCTCGCCCATCACGGACATGCAGCTCGACCCGCTGGCCGGGACCGGGGTGGACCCGCTGGACAACGCGGTGGGCACCCAGATCGCCGACTTCCAGCCGCTGACCACGGCGGTCCTCACCGACCCGCTGACCAGTGGCGGCGCGCTGAACGACCTCCCCCTGGTGGGGCAGGTCACCGGGCTGATCACGGGCGGACTGCCGGGCGCCGCCGGGCCCGCCGCGGGCTGACGCACGGCGCGGGGCCGCCCCTCGCGTGGAGGGGCGGCCCCGCATCGCGGGCGTGCCGCGGGGTGCCGCGGTACCCGTACGGCACCCCGGCCCGGTCAGTACGAGGAGCCGGAGGTTCCCAGGGCGCCCGTGGGATGCCAGACCGTCTTGGTCTCCAGGAAGGCCGTCAGCCGGTGCGTACCGGGGTCGGCCGACCAGTCGGTGGAGCCGGCCTCGCCCTCCGCGTCCACCGGGCGCGGGCGCAGAACCCGCTTCAGGTTGTCCGCGGCCGCGATCTCCAGCTCCTTCGCCAGCGCCGCGTCCGCCCCCGTCAGGTCGATCGCGTTGACGTCCTGGTGGGAGGCGAGCGGGGCCGCGAGCTCAGCGGTGTCCCCGGAGAGGATGTTCACCACACCGCCCGGAAGGTCGGAGGTGGCCAGCACCTCGCCCAGGGACAGCGCGGGCAGCGGCGATGCGGCCGAGGCGAGGACCACGGCGGTGTTGCCGGTGGCGATCACCGGCGCGATCACCGAGACCAGGCCCAGGAACGAGGACTTCTGCGGGGCGAGGACCGTGACCACACCGGTCGGCTCCGGGGTGGAGAGGTTGAAGAAGGGCCCCGCCACCGGGTTCGCCCCGCCCACGACCTGGCCGATCTTGTCGGTCCAGCCCGCGTACCAGACCCAGCGGTCGACCGCCGCGTCCACGACGGCCGCGGCCTTGGACTTCGACAGGCCCTCCGCGTCCGCCACTTCGCGGACGAACTGGTCCCGGCGGCCCTCCAGCATCTCGGCGACGCGGTAGAGGATCTGGCCGCGGTTGTACGCGGTCGCGCCCGACCAGCCGCCGAACGCCTTGCGGGCGGCCACGACCGCGTCGCGGGCGTCCTTGCGGGAGGACCGGGGGGCGTTCGCCAGCCAGTTGCCCTTGGAGTCCGTCACCTCGTACACCCGGCCGCTCTCGGAGCGGGGGAACTTGCCCCCGACGTACAGCTTGTAGGTCTTGAAGACGCTCAGACGGTTATCGGACATCGAGGTATGCCTCCAGGCCGTGGCGGCCGCCCTCGCGGCCGAAGCCCGACTCCTTGTAGCCGCCGAAGGGCGACGTAGGGTCGAACTTGTTGAACGTGTTGGCCCAGACGACGCCCGCACGGAGCTTGCCCGCCACCGCGAGGATGCGGGAGCCCTTCTCCGTCCAGATGCCGGCCGAGAGGCCGTACTGACTGTTGTTGGCCTTGGCGACCGCCTCGTCCGGGGTGCGGAACGTCAGGACGGAGAGCACCGGGCCGAAGATCTCGTCACGGGCGACCGTGTGCGCCTGGGAGACGCCGGTGAACAGCGTCGGCGGGAACCAGTAGCCGGCCGAGGGGAGTTCGCAGGGGGCGGTCCAGCGCTCGGCGCCCTCCGCCTCGCCCGTCCCGACGAGCGATGTGATCCGGGAGAGCTGCTCCGCGGAGTTGATCGCGCCGATGTCGGTGTTCTTGTCCAGCGGGTCGCCGAGCCGCAGCGTGGACAGCCGGCGCTTCAGCGAGTCCAGCACCTCGTCGTGCACCGACTCCTGGACCAGGAGGCGGGAGCCCGCGCAGCAGACCTGGCCCTGGTTGAAGAAGATGCCGGTGACGATGCCCTCGACCGCCTGGTCGACCGGCGCGTCGTCGAAGACGATGTTGGCGCCCTTGCCGCCCAGTTCCAGGGTGGCCCGCTTGCCCGTACCGGCGATCTGACGGGCGATGGCCTTGCCGACCGCGGTCGAGCCGGTGAAGGCGATCTTGTCGACGTCCGGGTGGCCGACGAGTGCGGCGCCCGTGTCGCCGTGTCCCGTGAGGATGTTGACGACGCCCTTGGGCAGGCCCGCCTGGCGGCAGATGTCCGCGAAGAAGAGCGCGGAGAGCGGGGTCGTCTCGGCGGGCTTGAGGACCACCGTGTTGCCGGTGGCGAGCGCCGGGGCGATCTTCCACGCGAGCATCAGGAGCGGGAAGTTCCACGGGATGACCTGGCCGGCCACGCCCAGCGGGCGCGGGTTCGGGCCGTAGCCCGCGTGGTCCAGCTTGTCGGCCCAGCCCGCGTAGTAGAAGAAGTGCGCGGCGACCAGCGGGAGGTCCGCGTCGCGGGTCTCCCGGATCGGCTTGCCGTTGTCGAGGGTTTCCAGGACGGCGAGCTCGCGGCTGCGCTCCTGGATGATCCGGGCGATCCGGAACAGGTACTTGGCGCGCTCGGAGCCGGGCAGCGCCGACCACTTCTCGAACGCCCTGCGGGCCGCCTTCACGGCCCGGTCGACGTCCGCCTCGCCCGCCCGGGCGACCTCGGAGAGCACCTCCTCGCTGCTCGGCGAGACGGTCTTGAAGACCTTGCCGTCGGCGGCCTCGGTGAACTCACCGTCGATGAACAGGCCGTACGACGGGGCGATGTCGACGACGGAGCGGGACTCCGGCGCCGGTGCGTACTCGAATGCAGATGCCATGGGGATCAGTCCACCGTCACGTAATCGGGGCCGGAGTAACGGCCGGTGCTGAGCTTCTGGCGCTGCATCAGCAGGTCGTTGAGCAGGCTGGAGGCGCCGAACCGGAACCAGTGGTTGTCCAGCCAGTCCTCGCCCGCCGTCTCGTTCACCAGCACCAGGAACTTGATCGCGTCCTTGGAGGTGCGGATGCCGCCGGCCGGCTTCACACCGATCTGTACGCCGGTCTGCGCCCGGAAGTCGCGCACGGCCTCCAGCATGAGGAGGGTGTTCGCCGGGGTGGCGTTGACCCCGACCTTGCCGGTCGACGTCTTGATGAAGTCGGCGCCGGCCAGCATCCCGAGCCAGGAGGCGCGGCGGATGTTGTCGTACGTGGACAGCTCGCCGGTCTCGAAGATCACCTTCAGGCGCGCGGAGCCGCACTCCGCCTTCACGGCGAGGATCTCCTCGTACACCTTGAGGAAACGGCCGGAGAGGAACGCCCCGCGGTCGATCACCATGTCGATCTCGTCGGCCCCGGCCGCCACGGCGTCGCGGACGTCCGCGAGCTTGACGTCCAGCGCGGCGCGTCCGGCGGGGAAGGCCGTCGCGACGGACGCCACCTTCACTCCGGATCCCGCCAGCGCGGCGACGGCGGTCGCCGCCATGTCGGGGTAGACGCAGACCGCGGCGGTGCGCGGGGTCGTGCGGTCGGTGGGGTCGGGGTTGACGGCCTTGGCGGCGAGTGCCCGGACCTTGCCCGGGGTGTCCGCGCCTTCCAGCGTCGTGAGGTCGATCATCGAGATGGCGAGATCGATGGCGTACGCCTTGGCCGTCGTCTTGATCGAACGGGTTCCGAGGGAGGCGGCGCGCGCTTCGAGGCCGACGGCGTCGACGCCGGGGAGCCCGTACAGGAAGCGGCGCAGCGCAGCGTCGGACGCGGTCGCGTCGGAAAATGCGGGTGCAGTGGTGGGCATGGTCACCAGATGAGCATATCTACGCGCGTAGCGACCTGTACAGGGGCCCCCGTGGACCGGAGGTCCCGCGGAATTCCCGTGCGGCCTGGCCCGCCGGCGCGCGGTGCCGGGCCCGGCCGCCCCGTCACCGTCGGCGGCCGTCAGGCAGAATCGGCCCCATGACGAGCCCCACACCTCCCGCAGAGCCGACCTACGCCGCCCGGACCTTCCGGTCGGGCGCCGGGCTGGTCTGCGGTGTGCTGTTGCTTCTGCTGGCCGCCTGGCTCGCCGGGGACGCCATGTTCCGGGGCGAGGGACAGGTGCCGTGGCTTGCCCTCGCCGCGCTGCTCATGGTGGCTCCGCTGATCGTGGCGTTCACGCTGCGGCCTGCGGTGTTCGCGACCGGGCGGGACATCAGGATCCGCAACCCGTTCCGGACGATCGCGCTGCCCTGGAGCGAGGTCGCCGATGTGCGGGCCGGGTACTCCACCGAGCTCTTCACCCAGGGCGGCACCAAGTACCAGCTGTGGGCCGTGCCCGTCTCGCTGCGCGAACGCAAGCGGGCGGCCCGCAGGGCCTCGCGTCAGGCGCACGACGACCCGTACGGCCGGACCTCCGTGAACGCCGACGTACGCGACACGCAGGCACGCGTCGCGGCGGCCGACCGGGCCGTGCTGGACCTGCGGGAGCTGGCCGAGCGGGCCGCGGCGGTACGGGGCACGGAGGCCACCGCGAGCGGGACCGGTGAGGCCGCCGGGGCCGCGACCGCGGTCACGGCCCCGTCCGTGCGGTGGGCCGTCGAGCTGATCGCGCCCGCCGTGGCGGGCGCGGTGCTCCTCGTGGTGCTGCTCGCCGTGGGGTGAGCGGGAGGGGCGGGGCGACGGTCAGGACAGCGGCTCCGGCGCGCCCCGCCGGGAGTCAGATCCCGGCAGCCGCCGCCAGGTCCCGCTTGATCCCCGCGAGCAGCTCGGCGCCCTTCGCCCGTGCGGCGGGCAGCTCCGCCCGCGAACCGACCGGCACCACGACCTCCAGGTAGCACTTGAGCTTGGGCTCGGTGCCGCTCGGACGGACGATCACCCGGGCACCCCGGAGCCGGTAGCGCAGCCCGTCGGTGGGCGGCAGCTGGCCGGTGCCCCGGGAAAGGTCCTCGGCCGAGACGACCGCGAGGCCCGCCAGCGCGGCCGGCGGCGTCCCGCGCAGGCGCCGCATCGCGTCGGCGATGACCGACAGGTCCTCGACCCGCACCGACAGCTGATCGGTGGCGTGCAGCCCGTGCGCGAGGGCGAGGTCGTCGAGAAGGTCCAGGAGCGTACGCCCCTGCTCCTTGAGCACGGAGGCCAGTTCCGCGACGAGCAGGGCGGCCGTGATGCCGTCCTTGTCGCGGACGCCCTCGGGGTCCACGCAGTAGCCGAGCGCCTCCTCGTACCCGTAGCGCAGGCCGTCGACGCGGGCGATCCACTTGAAGCCGGTCAGCGTCTCCTCATGGCCGAGCCCCGCCTTCTCGGCGATCCGGCCGAGCAGCGAGGAGGACACGATCGACTCGGCGAAGACGCCCGTGGCGCCCCGGTCCACCAGATGGGCGGCGAGCAGCGCGCCCACCTCGTCGCCGCTCAGCATCCGCCAGCCGCCCTCGACGGCGGCGTCCGGTACGGCCACGGCGCAGCGGTCGGCGTCCGGGTCGTTGGCGATGATCAGGTCGGGGTCCGCCCGGCGCGCGGTCGCGAAGGCGAGATCCATGGCGCCGGGCTCTTCCGGGTTGGGGAAGGCGACGGTGGGGAACGCGGGGTCGGGCTCGGCCTGCTCGGCCACCAGCACCGGTTCGGGGAACCCGGCGCGGGCGAACGCGGCCGTCAGCACGGAGGTGCCGACGCCGTGCATCGCGGTGTACACGACCCGGGCGGTACGCGGGGTCCGCGCGCCGAGCACCGCGTCCGTGCGGGCGAGATAGGCGTCCAGCACCTCCTCGCCGAGCACCTCCCAGCCGGACCCGGGGCGCGGGACGCCGTCCAGCGGCCCGACGGCGGCGATACCGGCGGCGATCTCGCCGTCGGCCGGGGGCACGATCTGCGAGCCGTCGCCGAGATAGACCTTGTAGCCGTTGTCGCGCGGCGGGTTGTGGCTGGCGGTGACCTCGACGCCGGCCACGGCGCCCAGGTGCCGTATGGCGTACGCCAGGACCGGGGTGGGCAGGGGCCGGGGGAGTACGGCGGCCCGCAGCCCGGCACCGGTCATCACGGCCGCGGTGTCCCGGGCGAAGTCCTCGGACTTGTAGCGGGCGTCGTACCCGATGACGACGAGCCCGCCCTTCTGCCCCCGCGCCGTGAGGTACGCGGCGAGACCGGCGGCGGCCCGGATCACGACGGACCGGTTCATCCGCATCGGCCCGGCCCCGATCTCGCCGCGCAGCCCGGCCGTGCCGAACTGGAGCGTGCCCGCGAAGCGCACGGCGAGCTCGTCCAGGTCCTCCGCGTCGATGAGCCCGCCGAGCTCGTCACGGGTCTCGGGGTCCGGGTCCTCGGCCAGCCAGGTCCTGGCCTGCGCGATGAGGTCGTGCTGCACGGGGTCCACCTTTCGGGACGCGAGGGGCGCCAGGGGTGCGAGGGGCACGGAAGTGCCGGGGCATACGGGGCTGCGCGGCGTACGACCGCGTACGCGGCGCACTCGGCGTACGGAGACGTACGGGTACGGACGGGTACGGGCGTCACGGGAAGGGGCGAGGCCGCCGGGGCGGGCGCGCGCCCCGGCTCATATGCGGTCCAGCACCCGTGCCAGCAGCGACCCCATACGGGTCGCGGAGTCCCGTCCCGCCTGAAGCACCTCTTCGTGGTTGAGCGGCTCCCCGGACAGTCCGGCGGCGAGGTTCGTGACGAGCGAGATGCCCAGCACCTCCGCTCCCGCCTCCCGGGCCGCGATCGCTTCGAGGACGGTCGACATGCCGACCAGGTCGCCGCCCATGACCCGGACCATGTTGATCTCGGCCGGGGTCTCGTAGTGCGGGCCGGGGAACTGCACGTACACGCCCTCTTCGAGCGACTCGTCGATCTCCTTGCACAGCGCGCGCAGGCGCGGCGAGTAGAGGTCGGTGAGATCGACGAAGTTGGCGCCGATGATCGGGGACGCCGCCGTGAGGTTGATGTGGTCGCTGATCAGCACCGGCTGACCGGGGCGCATGCCCTCGCGCAGTCCGCCGCAGCCGTTCGTCAGGACCACGGTTCCGCAGCCCGCGGCGACGGCGGTGCGCACACCGTGCGCGACGGCGGCGACCCCGCGGCCCTCGTAGTAGTGCGTACGTCCGAGGAAGACCAGGACGCGCTTCGCGCCGATCTTGTACGAGCGGATCGTGCCGCCGTGGCCCTGGACGGCGGGTGCGGGGAACCCGGGAAGCTCGGTCACCGGGAATTCGGCTTCCGGAGTGCCGAGTGCGTCGCCCGCGGGAGCCCAGCCCGATCCCATCACGAGGGCGACGTCGTGGGTCTCGGCGCCGGTCAGCTCGCGCAGACGGGCGGCGGCCCCGGCAGCGGCGGCGTGGGGGTCGCCCTGGATGTTGTCCGGAATAACAGATGCGTTCACGCGGATGAGCGTAACCGCTGATTCCCTACGCGCGTAGATGCCCATGCGAAGAGTCTGGCCGGTCATGGTCGTACTTTCATACGAACCCGTGAACGAGGGGGAGCGGGCGGAAGGCGGGCCCGCCCGGGTTCAGCAGGGCCGCTTGCGCAGCTCCATCACATAGTCGTGCGGTGCGCCCGCGGACTCCGCGGCGTCCGCCAGTTCGCCGAGATACCTGGCCGAAGGCAGCCCGCCCTCGTATCCGTTCAGTACGTACATCCAGGCCGGCTCCTCGCCGTCCAGGGTGTGCACCCGCACCCGCATCCGCCGGTAGATGTCGAGCCCGACACCCTCCCAGCGGTCCATGGAGTCCTCGTCCATCGGCGCGAGGTCGTACAGCGCCACGAAGACCTGGGACCGCGGCGCCTCCACCACGGTGGCCAGCGCCCCTTCCCAGCCCATCTGCTCCCCGCCGAAGGTCAGCCGCCAGCCGTTGAGCCAGCCGGTACCGCGCAGCGGCGAATGCGGGGCGCGGCGGGTCATCAGCCGCGCGTCGAGGTTGCCGGCGTACGCGGCGTAGAGCGACATGAGGTCGAGGGTACGGGAGGTGGCCGCGGGAGTGCCGATTCCGGAGAGGAAGCCCCCGGTCGGGGAGTTCTCCGCGCGTGGCCACGGCGCCCGCGCCACGTATGGAGGGCCCCGGGGCGAAGCACTTTGGCGCGTGCGGGACAATGGAGTACGTACTGCATTCCCCCGGGGCGATCCCCCGGACCCCCGGCCGGGGCGGCAGACGGCCGTGGGATGACACCACGCGAGGCGGACTTTTCGTGACCCGGATCGTGATCATCGGCGGCGGCCCCGGCGGCTACGAGGCGGCACTGGTGGGCGCCCAGCTCGGCGCGGAGGTGACTGTCGTGGACTGCGACGGCCTCGGCGGAGCCTCGGTACTCACCGACTGTGTGCCCTCGAAGACCCTGATCGCGACGGCAGAGGTGATGACCACCTTCGACTCCTCGTACGAGGAGCTGGGCATCATCGTCGCCGACGACACGCCGCACCTGGAACAGGCGGCGCGCGTGGTCGGCGTCGACCTCGGCAAGGTCAACCGACGGGTCAAGCGCCTCGCGCTCGCCCAGTCCCACGACATCACCGCGTCCGTCACCCGTGCCGGTGCCCGGGTGATGCGCGGCCGCGGCCGTCTCGAAGGTCTCCAGGCCGCCGACGGGTCCCGCCAGGTCGTCGTGACCGCCGCCGACGGTACGGAGGAACGGCTCACCGCCGACGCCGTGCTGGTCGCCACCGGTGGTCACCCCCGCGAGATCCCGGACGCGCTCCCCGACGGCGAGCGCATCCTGAACTGGACCCAGGTCTACGACCTCGACGAGCTGCCCGAGGAACTGATCGTGGTCGGCTCCGGTGTGACGGGTGCCGAGTTCGCGGGTGCCTACCAGGCGCTCGGCTCGCGCGTCACCCTCGTCTCCTCCCGGGACCGGGTGCTGCCCGGTGAGGACCCGGACGCCGCCGCCGTCCTGGAGGACGTCTTCCGGCGCCGGGGCATGAATGTCATGGCCCGCTCCCGGGCCCAGTCCGCGAAGCGGGTGGGCGACCGGGTCGAGGTCACCCTCGCCGACGGCCGGGTCATCTCCGGCTCGCACTGTCTGATGGCGGTCGGCGCGATCCCGAACACCGCGGGCATGGGCCTGGAGGAGGCCGGGGTCCGGCTCAAGGAGTCCGGGCACATCATGACCGACCGGGTCTCCCGCACGAGCGCCCCCGGCGTCTACGCGGCGGGCGATGTCACCGGGATCTTCGCGCTGGCCTCGGTGGCCGCGATGCAGGGCCGGATCGCGATGTACCACTTCCTCGGTGACGCGGTGGCCCCGCTGAACCTGAAGACGGTCTCCTCGAACGTCTTCACCGATCCGGAGATCGCCACCGTCGGCTACAGCCAGGCCGACGTCGACGCGGGCAAGATCGACGCCCGTGTGGTGAAGCTGCCGCTGCTGCGCAACCCGCGCGCCAAGATGCAGGGCATCCGCGACGGGTTCGTCAAGATCTTCTGCCGGCCCGGCACCGGCATCGTGGTCGGCGGCTGCGTCGTCGCACCGCGCGCCAGCGAACTCATCCATCCGATCTCGATCGCGGTCGACAACAACTTGACGGTGGAACAGATCGCAAACGCTTTCACCGTGTACCCGTCCCTGTCCGGATCGATCGCCGAAGTGGCCCGGCAGCTGCACACCCGCAAGCTCACCGGCGAGGCGTAGAACCCGGCAATCCCCGGCAACCCCCGGCAACTCAGGCGGGTCCGGGGGCGCCGCGCGATCACTTCGGGACAACAGAGGGGCCGCCTATACCACTTGGCGGCCCCTTGTGCGTACAACTTCTGTTATTCGGCGCAAACTGCTGAAAACTATCCGGCGGTCACGTTACTGTCAGTTCCGTGTTCGCTGCAGAACGTCGTCAGTTGATCCTCGAAATGGTGCGTGCCAACGGGGCGGTATCGCTCCGTGAGCTCGCCCGCGTCGTCCAGACCTCCGAAGTGACCGTACGGCGGGACGTGCGGGCACTGGAGGCAGAAGGACTCCTCGACCGCCGGCACGGCGGTGCGGTCTTGCCGGGCGGTTTTACGCGGGAGTCCGGCTTTCCGCAGAAATCCCACCTCTCCACCGCGGAGAAAACGGCCATCGCGGATGTCGCCGCCGGTCTCGTCGGCGAGGGCGAGGCCATCGTGGTCGGCGCCGGTACGACCACGCAGGAGCTGGCCCGCCGGCTCGCGCGGGTTCCCGGTCTCACCGTGGTCACCAACTCGCTGCTGGTCGCCCAGGCGTTGGCCCATGCCAACCGGGTGGAAGTGGTGATGACCGGAGGCACCCTGCGCGGGAGCAACTACGCCCTCGTGGGCAGCGGGGCCGAGCAGTCCCTCCAGGGGCTGCGGGTCTCCCGGGCGTTCCTGTCCGGGAGCGGTCTCACCGCCGAACGCGGCCTGTCCACCTCCAACATGCTCTCCGCGAGCGTCGATCGCGCACTGGTGCAGGCCGCCGCGGAGGTGGTCGTCCTGGCGGACCACACCAAGCTGGGCTCCGACACCATGTTCCAGACGGTGCCGACGGACCTCATCACCCGGCTGGTGACGGACGAACCCCCGCCCCACGACGAGCGTGCCGCCGCCGAGCTCCAGGCCCTGGCGGACCAGGGCGTGGAGATCACGGTGGCGGGACCGGAGCCGGGCACCTCCGGCGGGGAAGGCGCGCCGTCGGGCCGCCCGCCCGCCCGCCGCGACATGCCCCTGCCGGGGCAGCGCCGTACGCAGAACGGGGGGCTGGGGAGCCCGCTGCGGAACGCGGCGGGCATGCCGGATCAGGGTGACCGGGCCAGGGTGGCGGACCTCCGCCGACGCTAAGGGCTGTCCCGTAATCCCTGGCGGATCGGCGCGCGGCGTCGGATGCGGTGCATCGCAGGGCGGAGGGACGTCCGCATGCTGGATGTATGCGGGCGTTCCGACAATGCGGCGAGGTGCCGTAGCTGTCGTCGTGCGCCCGCCAGGGATTACGGGACAGCCCTTAGGACCGTACCGCCCCGGCAGATCGTCCCGCCGGGCCCCGTGACGCCCGTCGGACACCCGGCGGACACCCCGCCCAGGTCCGGCCCGGCCGTCGGCCGCCGGGCTCGCGCCCCGGCGAAGTGGAGTGGGCCCGGACCCCGCGGGGTCAGCCGCGCGGGGGCTCCTCGCGGCCCTTCAGGCCCTGGAGCGTCAGGAGCAGCAGACGGTCCGCCAGCGCCGGGTCGTCCGGCGTCTGCTCCGCGGCCAGCGCGATCGCGTTCGTCAGCTGCAACAGATCATCGATCGAGACGTCCGCCCGCACCGACCCGCTCTCCTGCGCCCGTGACAGCAGCCGGGCGCCCGCCTCCCGCAGGGGCGTATGGCACTGGGCCAGCGCCGAGGTCTCGTCGCGGGAGGCCGACATGAGCGCCTGGGCCAGCCCGCGGTATTCACCCGCATGAGTGACGATCGCCCCCAGCCATTCCACCAGCGCCCGGCACGGCTGCTCGGCGCCCGCCAGCTCACGGGAGCGCTCCAGGAGCGCGCTCAGGGCCTCCTGGAACACCGCGTTCATCAGGGCGTGCCGGTTGGGGAAGTGCCGGTACAGCGTGCCGATGCCCACACCCGCCCGCCGCGCGACGTCCTCCAGCGAGGCATCGGTGCCGTGTTCCGCGAACGCCGTACGGGCCTCGCCCAGCAGCCGGTCGTAGTTCCGGCGCGCGTCCGCCCGCATCGGCCGGTCCGGCCCCTGCGCCGTGCTCGTCGACATCGAGATCGCCCTTGCCATCGCGCAGTCCTCCCAGAATCCCTGGGTCCAGGATGCCACCGCATGCCCGAGGGCCCGGTCCGAGTCGCACAACCCGGACCGGGCCCTCAGGGAAACAGCCGTGCGGTCAGTCCTTGATCTCGCAGATCATCGCGCCGGAGGAGACGGAGGCGCCGACCTCGGCCGCCAGGCCCTTGACGGTGCCCGCGCGGTGCGCGTTGAGCGGCTGCTCCATCTTCATCGCTTCGAGGACGACGACGAGGTCGCCCTCCTTGACCTCCTGGCCCTCCTCGACCGCGATCTTCACGATCGTGCCCTGCATCGGGGAGGCGAGGGTGTCACCGGAGGCGGCGGAGCCGGCCTTCTTCGCCGCCCGCCGCTTCGGCTTCGCGCCCGCGGCGAGCCCGGTCCGGGCCAGGCTCATGCCCAGGGACGAGGGCAGCGAGACCTCCAGCCGCTTCCCGCCGACCTCGACCACGACCGTCTCGCGCCCCGGCTCGTCGTCGCTGTCGGCGTCGGCGGCCGCGGTGAATGGCGTGATCTCGTTGACGAACTCCGTTTCGATCCACCGGGTGTGGACGGTGAACGGGTCCGAGGTGAAGGACGGGTCGACCACCACGGCGCGGTGGAACGGAATCGCGGTCGCCATTCCCTCCACGGTGAACTCACCCAGCGCACGGGCCGCCCGCTGGAGCGCCTGCTCCCGCGTCGCACCCGTCACGATCAGCTTCGCGAGGAGCGAGTCCCACGCCGGGCCGATCACACTGCCCGACTCCACGCCCGTGTCCAGACGGACACCCGGACCGGTCGGCGGGGCGAAGGTGGTGACGGTGCCGGGGGCGGGCAGGAACCCGCGGCCCGGGTCCTCGCCGTTGATCCGGAACTCGAACGCGTGCCCGCGCAGCGCGGGGTCCCCGTAGCCGAGCTCCTCGCCGTCCGCGATCCGGAACATCTCGCGGACCAGGTCGATGCCGGTGACCTCCTCGGTCACCGGGTGCTCGACCTGGAGACGGGTGTTGACCTCCAGGAACGAGATGGTCCCGTCCAGACCGACCAGGAACTCGACCGTGCCGGCGCCGACATAGCCGGCTTCCTTCAGGATCGCCTTCGAGGCCGCGTACAGCTCCGCGTTCTGCGCCTCGGACAGGAACGGGGCCGGGGCCTCCTCGACCAGCTTCTGGTGCCGCCGCTGGAGCGAGCAGTCACGCGTCGAGACGACCACCACGTTGCCGTGGGTGTCGGCCAGGCACTGCGTCTCCACATGCCGGGGCTTGTCGAGATACCGCTCGACGAAGCACTCGCCCCGCCCGAACGCCGCGACCGCCTCACGCACCGCGGAGTCGTACAGCTCCGGGATCTCCTCCAGCGTCCGGGCCACCTTCAGCCCGCGGCCGCCGCCGCCGAACGCCGCCTTGATCGCGATCGGCAGCCCGTTCTCGGCCGCGAACGCCACGACCTCGTCCGCGCCGGACACCGGGTCCGGCGTCCCCGCGACGAGCGGGGCACCCGCGCGCTGCGCGATGTGCCGGGCGGCGACCTTGTCGCCGAGGTCACGGATCGCCTGCGGCGGCGGACCGATCCACGTCAGACCCGCGTCGAGCACCGCCTGGGCGAACTCCGCGTTCTCCGACAGGAACCCGTACCCCGGATGAATCGCGTCCGCTCCCGAGTCGGCCGCTGCCCGGAGCACCTTGGCCATGTCCAGATAACTCGCGGCCGGGGTGTCACCGCCCAGAGCGAACGCCTCATCAGCCGCCCGGACATGCAGAGCATCCCGGTCCGGATCCGCGTAGACCGCCACACTCGCGATACCGGCATCCCGGCACGCCCTGGCAACACGGACAGCGATTTCGCCACGGTTGGCGATGAGCACCTTGCGCACGATGACTCCCTCCTTGAAACAAGCTGAGTTTAGGGACTACCGACACGGCCGTACGACCCGTCCCCAATAGTGAGCTTGCCCACACGGAGTGTGATTCGAGGCTTGCTTGAGTCGTGAAATCCCTTGTCGCACCACGGTACGCCGCGTTCCTCAAGCGCACAGTAGCCACGAGGTGTGGTGCAGGTCTCTGTAATTTGAGTCAACGCTTCGGGGCATTTCTTTGTGGACTCCCTACGAACGGCCGGTGGATTCTTTGCCCGGCCCGCGAGGGTGGCGGGACCCCTTGTTCGAACGATTACCCATTAGTAGGGTCCGCCATATCACACGTACTACAGGTAACAGGGGGTGGCGCAGTGGTGCGCAGACCGGTGGCGGTCGTGACGGCGCTCGTACTGTTCGGGGAGGCCGTGGGCATCGTGTTCATCAACGCCGTGCTCGCGACGGTCGCGGAGAACCAGAACATGTCGCTCGCCGGAATGGACCCGGAGGCCATGTCCACCGGCACCTGGGTGATGGGCGGTGTCTCCGGCCTCCTGCTGGTGCTGTGCGGTCTGGTCGCCCTCGTGGCCGGGATACGCGACCGCTCGCCGGGGCGGGCGGGCCGTGTCGCCCTCATCGGGTGCGCGGTCGTGCACGGGGTGCTGGGGGCCCTCACGGTGGGTCTGGTCGGCTGGGCCGCCTTCGCGTTCATGATGGCCGTGCTGGCGCTGCTCGTGCTGACGCTGGTGGCGTACGGCTCCGAGGGCGCGGACACCGGCGGGAGGGGGAACGGGAGCGGTGCCGAAGCGTCCGCGCCCGCGCCCGCCTGACGGCTGTTCCGTAACCCCTGGCGGGCGCGACAGCCTTGGCTCACGCCCCTTCCGCGGGCCGATGTGCCCGGCGGCCCGCGACTCCCGGGCGGCTCTCAGGCCCACAACTCCGTCACGGAGATGTCCAGTTCGCCGAGCAGTCGGCGCAGCAGCGGCAGGGAGAGCCCGATGACGTTGCCGTGGTCGCCCTCGATCGAGTCGACGAACGGTGCCGAACGGCCGTCCAGGGTGAACGCCCCCGCCACATGGAGCGGCTCGCCCGAGGCGACATAGGCGGCGACCTCGGCGTCGGTCGGCTCGCCGAACCGGACGACGGTGGACGCGGTCTCGGAGGCGGTGCGGCCGGACGCGGTGTCGATCACGCTGTGTCCGGTCCGCAGGATGCCGGACCGGCCGCGCATGGACTTCCAGCGCGCGGTGGCCTCCTCGGCGTCGGCGGGCTTGCCGAGCGCCTCGCCGTCCAGTTCGAGGACGGAGTCGCAGCCGATCACCAGGGCGCCCGCGGCCTCGGGACGGGCGGCGACGGCCGCCGCCTTGGCCTCGGCCAGGACGAGCGCCAGCCGGGCCGGCGTCGGGGCGGTCAGGGCGTCCTCGTCGACGCCGCTGACGATCACCTCGGGAGCGAAACCGGCCTGGCGGAGCAGGCCGAGACGGGCGGGCGAGGCGGAGGCGAGCACAAGGCGGCGCTGATCAGTCATACCGGCCATCGTAGAAGGGCCCGGTACGCCCCCGCGGCCGAAGCTCAGCGGATACCCAGGGCGAACATCGCGACGATCATGGCGAGCGCGAGCACCAGACCCGCGCGGCGCATCATCTCCTGGGCGTCGCGCAGGTCCTTCGGCGGCTTGTTCTCGGGATCGGACCACAGCATGCTCCGATCCTGCTGCGATGCCCGCGCTCACGCCTGAGTACGGATACTCAACCGGCCCCGTTCCTCCGGACCGCGTGGTTCCGCGGGCCGTCCGCCGCCAGCGCGGAGTGCGCGTCAGACGGGCCAGTACGTCCGCGCCCAGGACCGCGGGCCCGGCTGCGGGCGTCCGCGGCGGGCGATGCGGCCCGGGTCGGACCACTGCTCGGGCGGCAGCGGCCCGCCGGAGGACACGGCGGCCGTCGCCGCGGCGCGGGCCCGGACCACCGCGAGGGCGGCGGCCAGCTCCTCCGGGGTCGGGTTGCCCCGTACGACCTTGATCATGGCCAGACGCCTTTCTAGAGGGGGATGTTGCCGTGCTTCTTCGGGGGCAGCGACTCCCGCTTCGTGCGCAGCTGACGCAGACCCTTCACGATGTGGGCCCGGGTGTCGGACGGCATGATCACCGCGTCGACGTAGCCGCGCTCGGCCGCCACGTACGGGTTCAGCAGGGCGTCCTCGTAGTCCGCCATCAGCTCGGCGCGGGTCGCGTCGGGGTCTTCGGCGGCGGCGATCGTACGACGGTGCAGGATGTTCACCGCGCCCTGCGCGCCCATCACGGCGATCTGCGCGGTCGGCCAGGCGACGTTGAGGTCGGCGCCCAGGTGCTTGGAGCCCATGACGTCGTAGGCGCCGCCGAACGCCTTGCGGGTGATCACCGTGATCAGCGGGACGGTGGCCTCCGCGTAGGCGTAGATCAGCTTGGCGCCGCGGCGGATGATGCCGCCGTACTCCTGGTCCACGCCCGGCAGGAAGCCCGGCACGTCGACGAAGGTCAGCACCGGCACGTTGAACGCGTCGCAGGTGCGGACGAAGCGGGCCGCCTTCTCGCTCGCGTCGATGTCCAGGCAGCCGGCGAACTGCATCGGCTGGTTGGCGACGACGCCGACCGGGTGCCCCTCCACGCGGCCGAAGCCGGTGATGATGTTCGGCGCGAACAGGGCCTGGGTCTCCAGGAATTCACCGTCGTCCAGCACATGCTCGATGGCGGTGTGCATGTCGTACGGCTGGTTCGCCGAGTCCGGGATGAGGGTGTCCAGCTCGCGGTCCTCGTCCGTGGTGGCCAGATCGGCCTCCTCCGGGAAGGCGGGAGCCTCGGAGAGGTTGTTCGAAGGGAGGTACGACAACAGGGACTTGACGTACTCGATGGCGTCCTTCTCGTCACCCGCCATGTGGTGGGCCACACCGGAGGTGGTGTTGTGCGTACGCGCCCCGCCCAGCTCCTCGAAGCCGACGTCCTCGCCGGTGACCGTCTTGATGACGTCGGGCCCCGTGATGAACATGTGCGAGGTCTGGTCGACCATCACCGTGAAGTCGGTGATCGCGGGGGAGTACACCGCACCGCCCGCGCACGGTCCGACGATCAGGGAGATCTGCGGGATCACGCCCGAGGCGTGCACATTGCGGCGGAAGATCTCGGCGAACAGGCCGAGGGCCGCCACGCCCTCCTGGATGCGGGCGCCGCCGCCGTCGTTGATGCCGATGACGGGACAGCCGGTCTTCAGGGCGAAGTCCATGACCTTGACGATCTTCTCGCCGTAGACCTCGCCGAGCGAGCCGCCGAAGATCGTGAAATCCTGCGAATACACGCAGACGGGGCGGCCGTCGACCGTGCCGTAACCGGTGACGACACCGTCTCCGTACGGGCGGTTCTTCTCGATGCCGAAGTTGGTGGAGCGGTGCCGGGCGAACTCGTCCAGCTCCACGAAGGACCCCTCGTCGAGCAGGAGACCGACCCGCTCGCGGGCGGTCAGCTTGCCCTTGGCGTGCTGCTTCTCGACCGCGCGGGCGGATCCCGCGTGCGTCGCCTCTTCGATGCGGCGCTGTAGGTCCGCGATCTTGCCCGCGGTGGTGTGGATGTCGCTCTGCGGCTCGGACATCGGGTGGCGGCTCCCTGCCTGGTCACGGGGGACGACAAGTACCGGTCACGGGGGACGGCCAGTACTCCGTTTAGCTACTGACTCGTAGGGTATCGGCGCCGATACGGTTCGGCAGTGCGTCGTTTGCCACACCTAGGGTGGCTTGCATGACTTCACCGGATGCGCCACACAACCGCTGGTCGGACCTGGACCGGCCGCCCCTCAACGTCGCCGCGCTGCGCCGCGGGCTGCTGCGGCCCGGAGGGCTGTGGAGCTCGCTCGACGTGGTGGAGTCGACCGGCTCGACCAACTCCGACCTCGCGCGACGTGCCGGTTCGCTGACCGAGGGCACGGTGCTGGTCGCCGAGGAGCAGACCGCGGGGCGCGGGCGCCTGGACCGGACATGGACGGCGCCGCCGCGATCGGGGCTTTTTTTCTCGGTCTTCCTGACGCCCGGTGAGGTGCCCGTGGAGCGCTGGGGATGGCTGCCGCTGCTGGCCGGGGTCGCCGCCGCGACGGGGCTCGCCAGGTCGGCGGGCGTCGACACGGCGCTGAAATGGCCCAATGACCTGCTGGTCACGGTGGAGGGCGCGGAGCGCAAGGCGGGCGGCATCCTCGCCGAGCGGGCCGGGGACGGCGTCGTCATCGGCATGGGCCTCAATGTCTCCCTGCGGGCCGACGAGCTGCCCGCCCCGACAGCGGGCTCGCTGGCCCTCGCCGACGCGGTCTCCACCGACCGGGAGACCCTGCTGCGGGCCGTCCTGCGTTCCCTGGAGCAGTGGTACGGGACCTGGCGCGCGGCGGACGGTGACGCCGCGGCGTCCGGGCTCCAGGCGGCCTACGCGGCGGGGTGCGCCACCCTGGACCGGACCGTGCGGGCCCAGCTGCCCGGTGACCGGTCGATCGTCGGCGAGGCCGTCGCGATCGACGGCGACGGCCGTCTCGTCCTGTCCACCGAGGACGGGCTCCGGGAGCCGGTTTCGGCGGGGGACATCGTGCACCTGCGGGGTGCGGAGGGCGGTCTGACCTGAGATCGGGGGGAATCTGCCGGGGTCCGGCCAGAACGGAATACCGCGAATACAGGAGATGTCACGCGCGACGCACCCGTACCGGGCAACCGGGGACGTGAGCTAGGGCACACCTGCCGTATCGTTGAGGCGATCCGGCGACAGATCGGCAGGGAAGTGCGCAGGGAACGGGCAGGAGGCGGCTGGTGACCGTCGACGACACGACCTCCGGCGAGGGCGCGGAGCCCCCGCCGGGATCCTCGGTCCACCCCACGCCGCATCTTGAGGTCGAACATACGGCCGAGCCGAGCGACGATCCCCTCGCGATCCGGCTCGAACAGCTGATCCTGGGGGCCGACCGCCGCTACACGCCCTTTCAGGCGGCCCGTACCGCCGGGGTCTCCATGGACCTGGCGTCCCGGTTCTGGCGGGCCATGGGCTTCGCCGACATCGGGCAGGCCAGGGCGCTCACCGAGGCCGATGTGCTGGCGCTGCGCCGGCTCGCGGGTCTCGTCGAGGCGGGGCTGCTGAGCGAGCCGATGGCGATCCAGGTGGCCCGGTCGACCGGGCAGACCACCGCCCGGCTGGCGGAATGGCAGATCGACTCGTTCCTGGAAGGGCTGACCGAGCCGCCCGAGCCGGGGATGACCCGTACCGAGGTCACGTATCCGCTGATCGAGCTGCTGCTGCCGGAGCTGGAGGAGTTCCTCATCTATGTGTGGCGGCGTCAGCTCGCCGCCGCCACCGGCCGGGTCGTGCAGGCCGCGGACGACGACGAGATGGTCGACCGGCGGCTCGCCGTCGGCTTCGCCGACCTGGTCGGCTTCACCCGGCTGACCCGGCGCCTGGAGGAGGAGGAGCTCGGCGAACTGGTCGAGTCCTTCGAGACCACCGCCGCCGATCTGGTCGCGGCCCACGGCGGGCGGCTCATCAAGACGCTCGGCGACGAAGTGCTGTTCGCCGCCGACGACGCGGGTACGGCGGCCGAGATAGGGCTGCGTCTGATCGAGGCCATGGCCCAGGACGAGACGATGCCTGCGCTGCGGGTCGGCATCGCGTTCGGCACGGTCACCACCCGGATGGGCGATGTCTTCGGTACGACGGTGAACCTCGCCAGCCGGCTCACCTCCATAGCGCCGAAGGACGCCGTGCTGGTCGACGGGGCCTTCGCCCAGGAGCTGACCCGTACCGGCGACGCCCCCGCGTCCGAGGCGCAGGCCGCCGAGGAGGTCGCCGCCGCCGCGGAGCGGGCCCGGGTGGCCGAGAAGGAGGGCCGGGAGGACGTGGACGCCCCGCCCCTGCCCACGTACCGCTTCGGGCTCCAGCCGATGTGGCAGCGGCCGGTGCGCGGGCTGGGAGTCGTGGAGCCGTGGCTGCTGGCCCGGCGGGGGAAGACGGGCAGCTGACGGGCGCTGCCCCTGCGCGGCCGGACGGGCGAGGCCACCGGCCGGCCGGCGCTCCCGTCGGCGACGGCCGGTCCTGTCCGCGGGGCAGCCTCTAGGATCCCTCCGGTAACGCTCGTCAACCGGAGGGGTGCAGCCATGACCATCACGTCGGAGCAGCGGTTCGGGGAGTTCGTCGTCGTACGGCGGCACGAGGGCCGGGATCATGTCGCCGAGCTGGTGCTCGACCGGCCCAGGGTCATGAACGCCGTGTCCACGGAGATGGCCCGCTCCATCGGGGCCGCCTGTGAGGCGCTGGGCGCCGACCGCGACGTACGCGCCACCGTCCTCACCTCCAGTCATGACCGGGCCTTCTGCGTGGGCGCGGACCTCAAGGAGCGCAACTCCTTCACCGATGCCGAGCTGATGCGGCAGCGGCCCACCTCGCGGGCCGCGTACACCGGGGTGCTCGAACTGCCGATGCCGACGATCGCCGCCGTGCACGGCTTCGCGCTCGGCGGCGGCTTCGAGCTCGCCCTGGCCTGCGACCTGATCGTGGCCGACCGCACCGCCGTGGTCGGTCTGCCCGAGGTGTCGGTCGGGGTGATCCCGGGCGGCGGCGGTACGCAGCTGCTGCCCCGCCGGGTCGGTGCGGCGCGGGCGGCCGAGCTGGTGTTCACCGCGCGCCGGGTGGAGGCCGCCGAGGCCCGGGAGCTGGGGCTGGTCGACGAACTGGTCGAAGCGGGCCGGGACCGGGAGGAGGCGCTGGCGCTCGGCGGCCGGATCGCGGGCAACTCCCCGGTCGGACTTCGGGCCGCCAAGCGCGCCCTGCGGCTGGGGCACGGGCTGGATCTGCGCGCCGGCCTCGAAGTGGAGGACTCGGCCTGGCGGTCGGTGGCCTTCTCCGGGGACCGTGCGGAGGGCGTGGCCGCCTTCAACGAGAAGCGCAGGCCGAACTGGCCCGGTGAGTGACGGCGACGCGCCGGGTGACGCGGGCGGGGCGCGGAAAGATTATCGACGTCTCAAACTGATCAAAACGGAATAAATCTACATAAGCTATGCAAATGGGTGGTGACGATACGCGGCTGCGGGCCGTGGTTTCGCTGGCGCAGACGATGGCCGCGGCCTACACCCCGCGCGAGTCGTGGCGGGCGGCGGCGCTGGGGGCCTGTGAGGCGCTGGGCGGCAGCTTCGCCGCGCTCTCCGTGTGGGAGCGCGACCGGGGCAGGCTCCGGGTGCTGGTGAACGCCGGGCAGCGGGCCGAGGGGGAGGAGGAGTTCCCCGAGGAAGAGGCGTACCCGGTGCATCAGTTCCCGGAGATCACCGAGTTCCTGCACGAACGGTGGGCGGGCGGCGGGGAGCCGGACGCCTGGGTGGAGACCGCCGACGGGCTGCCCGGTGCGGGCGGCCCGGCCCGCGGGACCCGCCCGTACAGCCATCAGCGGGTCGCGGCCCTGCGGCGGCGGGGGCGCGGCTGCTGCGTGGTCGCGCCGATCGTGCTGCACGGGCGGGCCTGGGGCGAGCTGTATGTCGCACGCCGGGCGGGGGAGCCGGTGTTCGACCGGGACGACGCGGACTTCGCGACCGTGCTGGCCGCCGTCGCCGCGGCCGGGATCGCTCAGACGGAGCGCCTGGAGGAGGTGCGCAAGCTCGCCTTCACCGATCCGCTGACCGGTCTCGCCAACCGCCGCGCCGTCGACGTCCGGCTCGACGAGGCCCTGGAGCGCCACCGTACGGACAGTGCGGTCGTCAGCCTGGTGGTCTGCGATCTGAACGGCCTCAAGACGGTCAACGACACCCATGGCCACGCGGTCGGTGACCGTCTGCTGGAACGTTTCGGCTCGGTGCTGTCCCGGTGCGGCGCGATGCTGCCCGGTGCCCTCGCGGCGCGGCTCGGCGGCGACGAGTTCTGCCTGCTCGCCGTGGGGCCCGGCGCGGACGACGTGGTCCGGGTCGCCACGGAACTGTGCGCGCGGGCGGCCGTGCTCGAACTCGGTGACGGGGTCGCCTGCGGGGTCGCGTCGACCGGCGACCCGATCGGGCAGGTGCGCTCGGCGCGGCGGCTGTTCCGGCTGGCGGACGCGGCCCAGTACCGGGCCAAGGCGGCGCGCGCCGTCGGGCCGGTGGTGGCCGGGCGCGACGGCGAGGTGATCCGGCTGGCCGATTCGCCGCCGAAGGCCGCCCACGACCGGCGCAGGCTGCGCGGCAACCAGCCGTGAGAGCCGTCCCCCGGTCGCGGCTGGGGGACCCCTGGCCGCCGTTGAGTCACCCCTGACAGCCCCTGAGCTGCCCGTGGGCGCCCCTGGGCCGCGCCGGTGGCGCCCGGAGTCCGGTAAGGGGTCAACCGGGCTACCACTAGTGACATGAAGGGTTTCAGTCCGTACGCTTCTGAATATGGATATGCATACAGTCGTGGTGGGGACGTCCGGTACCACCGCCGAGGACGTCATCGCCGTGGCCCGCGGGGGAGCCCGGGTCGAGCTCTCCGCCGCCGCCGTGGAAGCGCTGGCCGCCGCCCGCCGGATCGTGGACGCGCTCGCCGCCAAGCCCGAGCCGGTCTACGGCGTCTCCACCGGCTTCGGCGCCCTCGCCAGCCGCCATATCAGCCCCGACCTGCGGGCGCAGCTGCAGCGCAACATCGTCCGCTCGCACGCCGCGGGCATGGGCCCCCACGTCGAGCGCGAAGTCGTGCGCGCCCTGATGTTCCTCCGGCTGAAGACGGTCGCCTCCGGCCACACCGGCGTACGCCCCGAGGTCGCGCAGACCATGGCCGATGTGCTCAACGCGGGCATCACGCCCGTCGTGCACGAGTACGGCTCGCTCGGCTGCTCCGGCGACCTGGCACCGCTCTCGCACTGCGCCCTGACGCTGATGGGCGAGGGCGACGCGGAGGGCCCCGGCGGCACCGTGCGCCCCGCGGGCGAACTGCTCGCCGCTCACGGCATTACCCCGGTCGAGCTGCGCGAGAAGGAGGGCCTCGCCCTCCTCAACGGCACCGACGGCATGCTCGGCATGCTGGTCATGGCCCTCGCCGACCTCAAGAACCTCTACACCTCGGCCGACATCACCGCCGCCCTCTCGCTGGAGGCGCTGCTCGGCACGGACAAGGTCCTCGCGCCGGAACTGCACGCCATCCGCCCCCACCCGGGCCAGGGCGTCAGCGCCGACAACATGCTGCGGGTACTGGCGGGCTCCGGTCTTACGGGGCGGCACGCCGAGATCACAGGCGACGCGCCGCGCGTCCAGGACGCCTACTCGGTGCGCTGCGCCCCGCAGGTCAACGGCGCGGGGCGGGACACCCTCGCCTACGCGGCCGTGGTCGCCGGGCGTGAGCTGGCCTCCGCCGTCGACAACCCGGTGGTGCTGCCCGACGGCAGGGTCGAGTCCAACGGCAACTTCCACGGCGCCCCCGTGGCGTACGTCCTGGACTTCCTCGCCATCGTGGCCGCCGACCTCGGCTCGATCTCCGAGCGCCGCACCGACCGGCTCCTGGACAAGAACCGTTCGCACGGGCTGCCGCCGTTCCTCGCCGACGACGCCGGGGTCGACTCGGGCCTGATGATCGCCCAGTACACCCAGGCCGCCCTGGTCAGCGAGATGAAGCGGCTCGCGGTCCCCGCCTCCGCCGACTCGATCCCGTCCTCCGCGATGCAGGAGGACCACGTCTCCATGGGCTGGTCCGCGGCGCGCAAGCTCCGTACCGCCGTCGACAGCCTCGCCCGGATCGTCGCCGTCGAGCTGTACGCGGCGACCCGCGCCGTCGAGCTGCGCGCCGCGCAGGGCCTCACCCCTGCCCCCGCCTCGCGGGCCGCCATCGACGCGCTGCGGGCGGCCGGCGTCCAGGGCCCGGGACCGGACCGCTTCCTCTCGCCGGACCTGGCCGCCGCGGACACCTTCGTACGCGAGGGGAAGCTCGTGGAGGCCGTGGAGCCGGTCACCGGGCCGCTGGCCTGAGCCCGCCGGTCCCCGGGCGGACCGGAAGCGCCGTACGGCACGGAGGGCTGCCGCACCGGGTGGTGCGGCAGCCCTCCGTGTCCCGCGTACCGGCCCCCGCGGGTGACCGGTGTGTCCTGCTCACCGGCTCAGAGCGCGGGACGTACCGTCCCCCGGCGCGCCGAGTACGTGACGAAGCCCGCGCCGATCCCCAGCAGTGCCGTGCCGCCGATCAGGTACGGCCTGGTGTCGACCCCGGTGCCGGTGTCGGCGAGGGTCTCACCCGGGCCCTCGTTCCCGGCGGCGGGCGCCGCTCCCGGCTGTGCGGATTCGGCCGCCCCGGTCCTGTGCGCCGTCCTGTCGACGGTCGCGTTGGCCGAGGGAACGAACCAGAGAGCGCAGAGCAGGGTGCCCGCGGCGGTGGTGGTCAGCAGTGTGCGACGAGTGACTGACACAGATTCGATCCCCTTGCGACAACCATGAGTTAGCCCCGTGGGCCGATGCTAAGCAAAGCAGCGGGTCGTAGGAAAGTCGCGGAGAGCGGGAGCCTTACGCTCCGGCTTATGAGCACTTCAGAGACATCCAGGTTTGTTCGACTTCGTGTGGAGATGGTGCTGGAGATCACCGACTCCGACGCCCTGACCGGCACCGCGCTCGAAAGCATCGCCGCCGAGTACGGGGAGCCCGTCACCGGGATCGCCGAGAGCGACACCGCCGAGGAACGCACGCGGGCGGAGAGCACCGTCCGGGCCGACGCGGCGGAGGCACTCGCCTCCCTGGTGGACCCCTTCGACCTGGTCAGCGAGGTACCCGGGGTCGAGCTGGCCCAGGCCTCCTGGAGCAGCGAGAGCGTCGACTACGACCCCGACGCGGAGGGCTGGGAAGACGACGAGGACGAGGACTACCTCACGGACGCGCTCCTCCTCGGGGAGGAGATCCTTCTCGGCGACGACGAGGAGGGCGGCGAGGGCGGCGGCGACGGCGGTGGCGCGGTCGCGCACAATGGGAGGGACGACGGCGAGAACAGTGACGCGGTACGGCAGGGCTGACGTGTGAGAGAACGGCCCCGGTCCGCCCACCCGCGGGCCGGGGCCGAACCGTGTCCCGGGCCGCGCATGCACAGGCCGGCCGGGAACCGCCGCTGCCACCGCCACGTCATTGAGTGGTGTTCCCCACATCCGCCGGGGATGAGGAACCGAGCGCCCGTTCCGGGTGTTCTTGGAACATTGACGGGTATTCGCCGTCCGGCGGCCCCGTTCGGGGATTTTTGGGGAATCGGCAACGATGGAGAAGCGTGTGATGACGGACAGCAAGCGGCGCAGGGGTCTCGTGGCCGTGTCCGCACTGCTCGGCGGCGTGCTGGTGCTTTCGGCCTGTAGCGACGACGGGGACAAGGGCGGAGCGAACGCCGACGGCTCGAAGACATCGCAGGCGCAGGAGGTGGACAAGGCGGCCGCCGAGGACGCTTCCGAGGCACAGATAGCGATCAAGCCGAAGAACGGTGCCACCAACGCCAGCATCAACAACGACGCCAAGGTCACCGTCACCAAGGGCAAGCTGACCGAGGTGGTCATGACCACGGCGGCCGGCGAGGCGGTCGAGGGCACCCTGGCGGCGGACGGCCTGAGCTGGCAGCCGGCCGGTCAGCTGGAGCGCTCCACCGCGTACAAGATCAACGCCACGGCGAAGGACTCGAAGGGCCGCGAGGCGCACGAGAACAGCTCCTTCACCACGGTGTCGCCCGCCAACAGCTTCATCGGGAACTTCACCCCCGAGGACGGTTCCACCGTCGGCGTCGGCATGCCGGTCTCGATCAACTTCAACAAGCCGATCACGGACAAGAAGGCCGTCCAGGACGGCATCACCGTGACGTCGAGCAGCGGCCAGGAGGTCGCCGGTCACTGGTTCAACTCGCAGCGCCTGGACCTGCGCCCCGAGGACTACTGGCAGGGCGGCTCCACCGTCACGCTGAAGCTGGCGCTGGACGGTGTCGAGGGCGCGGACGGTGTCTTCGGCGTCCAGCAGAAGACGGTCACCTTCAAGGTCGGCCGCAACCAGGTCTCCACCGTGGACGCCCGGACGAAGACCATGACGGTCACCCGGGACGGCAAGACGGTCAAGACCATCCCGATCTCCGCCGGTTCGCCCGACAACCCCACGTACAACGGTCAGATGGTGATCTCCGAGAAGTACAAGGAGACCCGGATGAACGGTGCGACCGTCGGCTTCACCGACGACGACGGCAAGGGTGAGTACGACATCAAGGACGTGCCGCACGCCATGCGGCTGTCCACCTCGGGCACCTTCATCCACGGCAACTACTGGGGCAAGGGCATCTTCGGCTCGGCGAACACCAGCCACGGCTGTGTGGGCCTCGCCGATGTGAAGGGCGCCGGTGACCCCGGCCAGCCCGGCGCCTGGTTCTACAACAACTCGCTCGTCGGCGACGTGGTCATCGTCAAGAACTCCCCGGACAAGACCATCACCCCGGACAACGGCCTCAACGGCTGGAACATGAGCTGGGCCCAGTGGACGGCGCCCGCCGCCGGCTGACCCCGCCCCCCTTCTCCGCCATTCCGGTACGTATCCCCGTACCGAACCCCCTACGAAGGCGGCGGCACCCGGATCCTCCTGGATCCCCGGTGCCGCCGCCTTCGGCGTGTTCGGGCGCCGGCCTTCCGCCGGACCGTGAGGCGCCGGCCTTCCGCCGGACCGTGAGGCGCCGGCCTTCCGCCGGACCGTGAGGCGCCGGCCTTCCGCCGGACCGCGCTCACTCCGCCCGTACCGCGCTCACTCCGTCCGGGCTGCCACGGCGGCCCGGTAGCAGAGCAGGTCCCGGTGCCTGATCTGGCGGAGCCCCACCAGATCCTCGTGCTGCGGTCCGGCGTCCGCGATGGGGCACAGCACACCCGGCGCCGCGCCCGGTCCGGCCGCCCCCGGGCGGTCGGGGGTCCGCCCGGGGGCATGTGCGCGCAGCCCGCGCCAGGGCTGGAACGGCAGCCAGAACAGGCCGTACAGCCAGCGCCGCACCAGCTGCCGGAAGCCGGGCCGGCCCGCGTCGGGCAGTCCGATCACCCGGACCCCCATGATCAGCTTTCCCGCGCTCGCCCGGACCGCGGCGGTCAGGAGCACCTGGTTGGTGAAGGACAGAGCCAGCGCCTGGACGACCAGCAGCGCGGCCGCGCGGCCGGCACCGGTCGCGTCCAGATAGGGGCGGACCAGCAGTCCGACGGCCAGCAGGCAGAGGTAGGAGTCGAGCCCGACCGCGAGATACCGCCGCATGTCCCCGGCCGCCGAGGGCAGACGGGGTGGAGGTCTCAGCGGTCCGGGCGGCCGCGGGGGCGCCGCGCGGTGCGGGTGGACGGTGCCGCGGGGCGCGCCAATCGGTGGCGCGGGGTTCCGGCGCGGGGGGTGCGCCGTTGCCTTATGTACATCCAACGGCCTTGGTCCGTACGGGCGTTGGCCGTTCCGGTGCTCCCATGGCGTCGTCATGACGGCATCATGGCCGATTGTCGGCTGTTGCGCGCCGGTTCCCGGAGGTAAGTCCTCGCACATCGGATCAACATCGCACAGCGCGGGCCGGTGACCCCACTTCCTTGCCTCCATGGCAAGGAATTCCCGGGGTGGTACGGACTATCCGCAGCCCGCGCCCGTACCCGCGTTCCTGCCCGTACCCGGCAGCCGGTAGCGCCCGTCCAGCCGGTAGTCACCGCCCCGGTCCACCGTGAGCCGTGACCATGCGCCGTCCCGGCGCACACACCCGCCGCCGTCCGCCCGCAGCCACGGGGAGTAGGCGATCCGTACCCGTACCGAACCGGCCGCCGGCATCCGCACCACCAGCGAGGCCGCGTCCCCGCGCACCGCGGCACCGGGCGCGGACACCAGCGGCACCGCGTTCCGGACCCGGTAGATCCGCCAGTCCGCGTCCTGCCAGACCGGTTCCAGCCAGTCCGTGCCGCGCCGCACGATCTCCGCCTCCGCCTCCGCCGGACCGTCCGGGCGCCCGCTGTGCAGCACCACCAGCCCGACGGCCCAGCGGTCGAGCCAGCGGCGGTACGTGAGGGGGGTCAGGGTGCCGTCGTAGAACAGCCGCCCGCGTTCCACGTCCAGTTGGCGGTTCCAGCCACGGGCCAGGCGCACGTGGGGGGCGAGTGCGGCGGCCTCCCGGTGGTTGCGGGCCGGGACGGCCTCGACCCGGGTGCGGTCCGCGCCGAGCCGGCGCAGTGCGGCGACCGCCCCCTCGGGGTGCGCCGCCCAGGAGGGCACGGCGCTGGAGACCTCCAGATCGTCACCGGTCTTGTCCGCCACCCAGCCCGTGGTGACGGCGAGCAGTGCCGCCAGAACCAGGACGCGCCCCCGCCGCACGGTGCGCCGCCCGCATCTTGCACCGCGTTCGTGTCCCGTACGGCGTTCGCGTCCCGTACGGCGCTCATGTCCCGTACCGCGTTCGCGGCGGACGCGCGTCAGCAGGGCGGACAGCAGCACGGGCGGACCGGCGACCCCCACCAGCCGCTCCACGTTGGTCCCGATGGGCGAGGGCACCAAGAAGGTCAGGACGACCCCGAGCGCGTACACGGCGCTCGCGAACCGCACCACCCGCCAGCCGCCGTCGCGCGGCGCCGCCGGCCACACGGCCGCGCAGGCGGCGAGCGGCATCCATAACTTCCCGGCGGGCATCGGCTGTTCGCCCGTGAACGGGAAGAGCGCGGTGGTCATGGCCACCACGGCGAAGGGCGGCAGGACCAGCGCCAGGGCCCGGTGCCACTGCCGGTCGAGCCCATGGGCCGCACCCACCACCACCAGGAACAGCCCCGCCACCGGACTGGCGGCCGTCGCCAGCAGCCCGCAGCCCGCCGCGAGCACCGGACGGTTCCGCACGTACAGCAGCGCGACCATCCCGAACGCCAGCCCCAGCGCGAACGTCGTCCGCCCGGAGGCGGCATTGCACCAGAGCAGCAGCGACCCCAGCACCGCGGGGGCCAGCGGCCACGGCACCCCGGTGCGCACACACAGCCGCCCCAGCGCCCACGACCCGAGCAGCCCGGCGCCGACGGAGACCGCCCGCACCCCGGCAAACCCCATCAACGGCGGGGTCAGCACGCTGTAGTTGGCGGTGTGCATGCCGCCGTACCAGGAGAGGTTGTACGCGGACCAGGGATGCCGCGCCGCGAATTCGGCCCAGGCGAACTGTGCGGCCAGGTCCCCGCCGCCGGTGGCCAGGACCGCCGCCCACACCGCGTACAGCGGCACCACGGCCAGCGTCGCGAGGAGGGGCACCCGCAGGAGCGCCCCGCGCCCGTTGTCGGCGGCGCCGGCGAGCGGGCCGGGCGGGTGTGTGCGGATGCCCTCGGTGATCCCCATCGCCCAGACCCTAATGGTCACAGGGGGCATGAGCGTCGGTGCGACGAGGCGACACACCGTTCCCGGATGCGGCCATGGGGTGTAGGTGGCTACACCCCGTCCGGGGGGACGGCTCCCTCGTGGTGGGGGCCGCCGGCCGGGAGACTTGACGCATCACCCCAACACGGAGGACACCATGAAGGCCCTGCTCTGGCTCGTACTGTGCGCCGCTCTCGTCGCGAACCTGTTCATCAACTTCGTGGTGGAGGAAAGCGTCCTCCAGATCGTGATGAGCGCCACCGCGGGCGTCGTCGTGATCGGGTCCGGGGTCGGGCTCTGGATGCTGCGGAGCCCGCGCGAGTCCTGAGGGGCCCGTGAATCCTGAGGGGGCGGGCGGGTCCCGGCGGGTGCGGGAACGCGGATACCGTGGCCGTCCCGGCTCAGGTGACCACGGCTCCCGTGACTACGGAGACTGCGGACCGGGTACGTGCGAGAAGCACCCCGTGGCGGCCAAAGCGGTCGATGGAGGCCAATATGTGGATGCCTTCGAAGATCATCGGCCAGCTCTGGGACAATTGCGCCGTACAACGGTCCGTGCGTCACCCCTCGGGACGGGGGCGTCGACGTGCCTGTCGCCGACCCCCATGGAAGGTCTTGATCAGATGCCGGCCAGCCCCGCCCCGTCATTCCCCCGCGACGCGGACCACAGCGTCATCGAACCGCTCTACGCCGAGATCCTGCGGCGCAACCAGGGCGAGAACGAATTCCACCAGGCGGTACGCGAGGTTCTCGAAACCCTCGGCCCGGTGCTGGCACGGCGGCCGGAGTTCGTCGACGCGCGCATCATCGAGCGGGTCTGCGAGCCGGAGCGCCAGCTGATCTTCCGGGTGCCGTGGGCGGACGACACCGGCGACATCCATGTGAACCGCGGCTTCCGGGTCGAGTTCTCCAGCTCCCTGGGACCGTACAAGGGCGGGCTGCGCTTCCACCCCTCGGTCAACCTCGGGATCGTGAAGTTCCTCGGCTTCGAGCAGATCTTCAAGAACGCCCTCACCGGCATGCCCATCGGCGGCGGCAAGGGTGGCGCGGACTTCGACCCCAAGGGCCGCTCCGACGCGGAGATCATGCGGTTCTGCCAGTCCTTCATGACCGAACTCCACCGCCACCTGGGCGAGTACACCGACGTCCCCGCCGGTGACATCGGTGTGGGCGGCCGGGAGATCGGCTACCTCTTCGGCCAGTACAAGCGGATCACCAACCGCTACGAGTCCGGTGTGCTCACCGGCAAGGGCCTCGGCTGGGGAGGCGCCCAGGCCCGTACCGAGGCCACCGGATACGGCTGCGTCCTGTTCACCGCCGAGATGCTGCGCAGCCGGGGAGACTCGCTCGACGGCCAGCGCATCGCCGTCTCGGGCTCCGGCAATGTGGCCATCTACGCCATCGAGAAGGCCCAGCAGCTCGGTGCGACCGTCGTGACCTGCTCCGACTCCGACGGCTATGTCGTCGACGAGAAGGGCATCGACCTCGCCCTCCTCAAGGAGATCAAGGAGGCCGGCCGCGGCCGGGTCTCCGAGTACGCCGAACGCCGCGGCGAGCACGCGCGGTTCGTACCCGGTACGGGTGTCTGGTCCGTGCCCGTGGATGTCGCCCTGCCCTGCGCCACCCAGAACGAACTCCACGAGGCCGACGCCCTCACCCTCGTGCGCAACGGGGTGAAGGCTGTCGCCGAGGGCGCCAACATGCCCACCACTCCGGACGCCGTCCGGGTCCTCCAGGAGGCCGGCGTCGCCTTCGCTCCCGGCAAGGCGGCCAACGCGGGCGGGGTGGCCACCAGCGCACTGGAGATGCAGCAGAACGCGTCCCGCGACTCCTGGTCGTTCTCGCACACCGAGGAGCGGCTCGCGGAGATCATGCGCCACATCCACGACTCCTGCTACACCACCGCCGAGCGCTACGGCAGCCCCGGCAACTACGTGGTGGGCGCCAACATCGCGGGCTTCGAACTGGTCGCGGAGGCCATGCTCGCGCAGGGCCTCATCTGATCCTCTCCGTACGCGCCTCGCGGGCAGGGCTCCGATGCCTTTCCCGCGAGGCGTCCGCGTGTCACGGGACTTCGCCGACAGCAGATCCGCCCGGCGCGCAACGCCCGTGCGGTGCGGGCCGGGCGGGGCACTCCTACTCTGGAGCGGTGAGCACCCAAGCGACGAACCAAGCCCGCGTCATCCCCCTGCGCCCGGTCCCCGCGGCCCCTCCGGCCACCGCCGCCCCCGCGGCGCCCGCCGCGCCCGCGCCCAGAGAGCCGCTGTGGCGCGACATCGTCGGGGAGGTCCTGCGCCGCGAGCGCCTGGCGCAGGAGCGCACGCTCAAGGACGTCGCCGACGCCGCACGGATCTCGATGGCCTATCTCTCCGAGGTGGAACGCGGCCGCAAGGAGGCTTCGTCGGAAGTCCTCGCGGCAGCCGCACACGCGCTCGGCCTCGGTCTCGCCGATCTCCTCGGCCTGGCCCGGGGCGAGTTGATCCGGCTGACCTCGGTGCGCCCCCTGGCCACCCGCCCCGTCCGCGTCGCCGGTCCGTCCCGGGCCCCGATGGGCGAGGTGCGCCTGGCGGCCTGAGCGCGGGGCGTACGGCGGCGGGGCGGACCCCCGTACCGCCCCGCCGCCGCGCGCCTCCGGCCCTCCGCTCCCGCCGCCGCGCGCCTCCGGCCCTCCGCTCCCGCCGCCGTACGCCTCCGGCCCTCCGCTCCCGCCGTACGCCCTCGTCCCTCGCCGTACGCCTCCGCCCCCCGCCGTACGCCCCCGTCCTTCGCGGGCCCCGCCCTCCCCCGGCGGCTCTCAGCCCCTGAGCGGGATCCTCCGGCTGAGCACCTCATCCGCGAGCCCGTAGGCCACCGCCTCGTGCGGGGTGAAGATCTTGTCCCGGTCCATGTCCGCGCGGAGCGTCGCGGGATCGTGGTCCGTGTGCCGGGAGAGCACGTCCTCGACCTCGGAGCGGATCCGGAGCATCTCCCTGGCGTGCACGCGCAGATCCGAGACCGTCCCCTGCTGCCCGCCGCTCGCCGGCTGTCCCAGGAGTACACGGGCGTGTTCGAGCACGAACCGCCGCCCGGGATCGCCCCCGGCCAGCAGCACCGCCGCCGTCGAGGCGGCCTGTCCCACGCAGAACGTCGAGATGGGCGAGGCGATGAAGCTCATGGTGTCGTAGATCGCCATCAGCGAAGTGAACGAGCCGCCGGGGGAGTTGATGTAGATCGCGATCTCCGTGTCCGGGCTCGACGACTCCAGATGGAGGAGCTGCGCGATGACGACGTTGGCGACCCCGTCGTCGATCTCCGTACCGAGGAAGATGATCCGCTCCGACAGGAGCCGGCTGAACACGTCGTAGGACCGCTCGCCCTGCGGGGTGCGCTCGACGACGTTCGGAATCGTGTACTGGCCCATGTCAGAGTCCCACCCGTCGCCGCGGACCCGCCGGCCGTACGTCGTCGAGCGTGTCGACGACCCGGTCGACCATGCCGTACTCCTTCGCCTGCTCGGCCGTGAACCACCGGTCGCGGTCACCGTCGCGGGAGATCGTCTCCGCGCTCCGACCAGTGTGCTCCGCGGTGATCCGCTCGACGGCCCGCTTGGTGAACTCCAGGTTCTCCGCCTGGATCGCGATGTCGGCCGCGGTGCCGCCGATCCCGGCGGACGGCTGGTGCATCATGATCCGCGCGTTGGGCAGCGCGAAACGCTTCCCGGCCGTCCCGACGGTGAGCAGGAACTGCCCCATGCTCGCGGCGAACCCCATGGCGAGCGTGGAGACGTCGTTGGGTATCAGCCGCATCGTGTCGTAGATCGCGAGCCCGGCGGACACCGAGCCGCCGGGGCTGTTGATGCAGAGGCTGATATCGGTCCGCGGGTCCTCCGCCGACAGCAGGAGCAACTGCGCGCAGACCCGGTTCGCGGAGACCTCGTCCACCTGTGTGCCGAGGAAGACGATCCGCTGGGTCAGGAGCTGTGCGGCGAGATGGTCGTCGAACCGTGTCGAGGGCGTGTCCTCCGACGCGGCGCGCGGATATGGGGCGGGGTGTGGCGACATCGGTCCTCCCGGTGGGGTGGTGCGGCAGTGACCGCCGCGTTCCCTCCACTCTTGACCCGCCCGCGCCGCCACCGGGCATTTCTCGGCCCACAGCAGATTCGCCACCGGCAGAGCGGCCCGGAGCACGGAAGCGGCGGCGGCAGGCCCGAAGACCTGCCGCCGCCGCTTTCCCGCACGTGCTCACCCCGAGGGGCGGTCACTCACCCGACGACGCCGGAGCCACCCCGATCGGGCACGAAACGCCGGTCCCGCCGATGCCGCAGTAGCCGTTAATGTTGCGGTCGAGGTACTGCTGGTGATATGCCTCCGCGGGCCAGAACGGCCGGCCCTCCGCCGGGAGGATCTCCGTGGTGATCGTCCCGAAGCCGGAGCCGGTCAGGACCCGCTGGTACGCCTCGCGGGACGCGGCCACCGCCGCCGCCTGCTCGGGGGAGTGGGTGTAGATCGCCGAGCGGTACTGGGTGCCCACGTCGTTGCCCTGGCGGAAGCCCTGGGTCGGGTTGTGGGACTCCCAGAAGAGCCTGAGCAGCTCCGCGTACGTGACGGTCCTCGGGTCGAAGACGACCCGGACGGCCTCCGTGTGGCCGGTCAGGCCCGAGCAGGCCTCCTCGTACGTGGGGTTCTCGGTGTAACCGCCCTGGTAGCCGACGAGGGTCGTCCAGACCCCTTCCGTCTGCCAGAACTTGCGCTCGGCACCCCAGAAACAGCCCAGGGCGAAGTCCGCGACCTCCAGGCCCTCGGGGTAGGGGCCGAGCAGCGGATTGCCCAGGACCGTGTGGCGGGAGGGCACCGTGAATCCGGGGGTGGGACGGCCGCGCAGGGCCTGCTCGCGGGTGGGGAGCTCGGGGGTACGGCTGTTCAGGAACATACGGGGGGCTCCTCCGGGGGCCGGGTGCGGGGACGCTTCGTACAACAAAGGCAGGGCGGTCAGGATTCCGGGCCGCCCGCCGAGGGGGGGCCGCCGAGGGGCCGCCCGCCGAGGGGCCGCCCCGAGCCGGAGCCCGAGCCGGACGCGGGCGCGATCATGACGAGCGGGATCAGCCGTGCCGTGCGGGGTACCGGTCCGGTCCCGGGGTACCGGTCCGGTCCGCACGAGGAGTCCGTGGCCGGAGGCCCGGGGGCGTCCGTGATCGGAGGCCCAGGGAGGAGTCCGCGTCCGGACGTACGGGAAGGGTGTGACGGGTCAGTTCGGCAGCGTCGCGGGGCTGCCGCCGTTCGCCTCGTAGCCGGCCACCGCGAGCGCCCGGTAGACCGTGTACTCGGCCGCCGGGTCCGGGTCCTGCGTCCACGGCAGCGCGCCCACGTGTCCGTCGATGCGGACGATCTGGTTCATCGCCTCGGACCAGCGTTCCATCCGGACGAGGAACAGCACCAGGAGATGGTGTACATGCGCGAGCATCGGGTCGTCCGCACGGGCCGCGTGCACCGCGAACAGCGCCCCCTCGACCGCCTTCGTCACCACGGCACCCCGGTAGAAGCCCTGCACCAGGTTGACCTCGGGCAGATGCTCGTACACCGCGAACAGCGGCAGCGCGGCGAGCAGCGATCCCCGCGGGGCGCGGGCGGCGGCCGTGGTCGCGAACCGTTCGGCCTCCTCGCGCGAACCGTGCCACTTCTCGCACCAGAAGTGCAGCGCGGCGATGTGCGCTCCCATGTGCGCCGGGGCCCGGTCGATGATCTTCGCCCAGAGCTGGTCGAACTGCTCGTGGGAGTAGCCCAGTCCGCGGGCCACGGCCAGCTCGACGATGTACGGGACGGGGTCACCGGGCGCCAGCAGCGCGGCCTCGCCGCAGACCGTCCGGGCCTCCTCCAGGATGATCCGGAAGTCGTCGGAGCCCGCGGTGGAGGACCGCCACGCCTGCTGCACCAGGAACTCGGCGTGCACCGCGGCGCCGCCCGCGTCCTTGGCCGACTCCGAACGCCAGTTGCGCAGCCATGCCCCGCCCACGCCCGGCTGCCGCGCCAGCTCCAGCGAGGCCGCGCCCGCGAACGCCTGCACCCGCTGCCAGCGCACCTCGCCCTCCTTCGGCGTACCGGCCAGCAGCTGTGCGGCCGCCCGCCAGTCCTGGGTGCGCTGGACGACGTCCAGGACATCGAGCAGGTCCTGGTCGGGGCCCGGCATCCGGACGTCCAGTTCCTCCTGGCGGACGAAGCCGTACGTGTCCGGGTCGGCCGCGTCCGGGGAGCCGGGGGCGACCTGGCGGATACCGCCGCGACGGCGCAGCATGATCGGACCGATCACGGCGGCGAACATGCACAGCGCGAGCAGGAACCACAGAATCTCCATGGCTCCATTGTCACCGGACGGCGCAGTGGCCCGTGCGGGCCCTCCCGACGAACTACGCTCGGGCCTCATGAGCGACCAGCACAGCTTTGAGACCCGCGCGATTCACGCGGGAAACACCGCCGATCCCCTCACCGGCGCCGTGGTTCCGCCCATTTACCAGGTGTCCACGTACAAGCAGGACGGCGTGGGCGGACTCCGGGGCGGCTACGAGTACAGCCGCAGCGCCAACCCCACCCGTACCGCCCTGGAGGAGAACCTCGCGGCCCTGGAGAACGGCCGGCGCGGTCTGGCCTTCGCCTCCGGCCTCGCCGCCGAGGACTGCCTGCTCCGTACGCTGCTGACCCCCGGCGACCATGTGGTCATCCCGAACGACGCGTACGGCGGCACGTTCCGGCTGTTCGCGAAGGTCGTCTCCCGCTGGGGCGTGGAGTTCTCGGTCGCCGACACCTCGGACGTGGCGGCGGTACGGGCCGCGATCACCCCGCGCACCAAGGCGGTCTGGGTCGAGACCCCGTCCAACCCGCTGCTCGGGATCACCGACATCGAGGCCGTCGCGGGCGTGGCCCGGCAGGCGGGGGCCCGCCTCGTCGTCGACAACACGTTCGCCAGCCCCTACCTCCAGCAGCCGCTCGCGCTCGGCGCGGACGTCGTGGTGCACTCCACCACCAAGTACATGGGCGGGCACTCCGATGTCGTCGGCGGCGCGCTGATCGTCAACGACGAGGAACTGGCCGACGAGTTGGCGTACCACCAGAACGCGATGGGCGCCGTCGCCGGACCGTTCGACGCCTGGCTCGTGCTGCGCGGCATCAAGACCCTCGCGGTCCGCATGGACCGGCACACGGAGAACGCCGCCAAGGTCACCGAGCTGCTGACCCGCCACCCCAAGGTGACCCAGGTCCTCTACCCGGGTCTGCCGGAGCACCCGGGGCACGAGGTGGCCGCCAAGCAGATGAAGGCGTTCGGCGGCATGGTGTCGTTCCGGGTCGCCGGCGGCGAGGAAGCGGCCGTGGCGGTCTGCAACCGCGCGAAGCTCTTCACGCTCGGTGAGTCCCTGGGCGGCGTGGAGTCGCTCCTGGAGCACCCGGGCCGGATGACGCACGCCTCCGCCGCGGGCTCCCCGCTGGAGGTACCGGCCGACCTGGTCCGTCTCTCGGTGGGCATCGAGAACGGCGACGACCTGCTGGCCGACCTGACCCAGGCGCTCGGCTGATCCGCACGCCCGGCAGGGATTCCGTCCCTGTGCACGACGGTGCCCGTCCGTTCCGGGCGGGCACCGCGCGGGATGTCAGACGGTGGCCTTCTCGTCCTCCAGCGAGGCCCTGACCTGCTCACGCAGTTCGGGGCTGTCGGTGTGTTCATGGACGGAGACGGCGTGCTCGGAAGCGGCGCGTACGACTTCCTCCTCCTCACCGGAAATAGTGAGGGAGCAGTTCGAGACGCTCGGGTACTTGCGGCAGTCGGCGATCTTCCTGGTCATGACGGCCTCCTTCGTGTGGGGCGTCGACCGGCTCTTCCAGGATAGATCCGTTCACCGGCCCTCCCCGGGTCGCGGGCCGGTCTTCCCGGGGTGTTCACCGGCCTCCGGGGCCGTGCGCCGGTCTTCCCGGGGTGTTCACCAGCCCTCCCGGGGTGTTCACCAGCCCTCCAGGGGTGTTCACCAGCCCTCCAGGGGCGGAGTCGTCTCGGCGGGCGGGACCACCCACGGCTGCTCCACCGCCGCCCACACCGCGAACGCGATCACCGCCACGGCCAGCAGGCACATCGCCAGCCGGTGCACCGTCCGCCGGCGCCTCAGCAGCCGGGCCCCCTTCTCCGCCGCCCGCACCGCCAGATCGGCCGGGACCCGTGGATGCGGGCCCGCCAGCATCCGGCGGACCTGGTCCACCTTGCGGTCGGGGCCGCTCCCCGGGCTCATGCCGGGGTCCGCGGACGCCGTGCGGATGGCCGGGCCGCCGGGGACCCGGGGCCGGAGCGCAGCGCCGTGACCGCCCGGGTGCAGATCGCCCGTACCCGGTCGGGCGGCAGCCCGAGCAGCGACGCGGTCTGTTCCTCCGCGACGCCTTCGTACAGGCGCAGGACGAGGACGAGGCGTTCCTGCGGAGTCAGCCGCTCCAGGAGGCCGCCGCGCGGGCGGTGGTGGTGCCGGGCCTCCCGGGCGAAGCGGACGGCCAGGTCCTGCCGGGTGCGGTCGTAGGGGTCCTCGCCGCACAGCCGGTCCCAGCCGGCGTACGTACGGGCCAGCGCGGCGCGGAGCAGCCGCTCGGCCCGCACGTTGGCACCGGGCGGGTGGGCCGGTTCGGCGGTGAGGAGCGTGGCCGTGTGCAGCAGACGTCCCGCCGCGCCCGCGACGAAGTCCTCGAACTCCTGGGCGCGGCGGCTCTGCCGGTCCGTGTGCGGCACTCGCATGCCTCATCGGAGACCCCGAACGGCCCCCCGGTCAAGGGGCGTGCGCGAACCGGGGGCCGACGGTGACCGGCGCGGCCCGGGGCCTCAGCTGTCCTGCGGGCTCAGGTGGGCGGCCTGGCGTGCGGCCAGTGCCGCGTTGAACCGGGTGAGCAGGGCGCAGAAGGTGTCGCGCTCCTCGGCGCTCCACTCCTCGGTCACCTGGGACATCAGCTCGCGCCGTGAGGCGCGGACCTCGTCCAGGCGGGCCTGGCCGCGCGGCGACAGCTGGAGCACGACGGCCCGGCCGTCCTCCGGGTGCGAGGTGCGCTTGACCAGGCCGGTGTCGACGAGCGGGGCGACCTGCCGGGTCACGGTCGAGGAGTCGATCCCCATCCCCGCGGCCAGCGCCTTGACGCCCATCGGGCCTTCCCGGTCCAGCCGGTTCAGCAGCAGATACGCCGCCCGGTCCATGGAATTGCGGACCTGGCCGACACCGCCGAGGCGGGTCTGCTCGGCACGGCGGGCGAAGACGGCCACCTGGTGCTGGAGGGCATCGAGCAGGCGGTCGGGACCCGGGTGTTCGGGGACGGCGCCCCCGGAAGGAGACGCAGCAGTCGTCATGTCCTGAGGGGGCATGGCCGGGGGCTCTCTTCGTGCGGTGTCGGATGGGTGGGGGACAGAGTACGCGGCCACGGGGCAACGCGTACCAGCGCTGCACAAACCTGTGGACAACACCGCAGGCGCCGTGAGACAGGTCGGCCCGGACGGGCCCGAGCTGCAAGACTTGCTGTCATGACCTACCGCGCACCGGGCTCCTTTCCTCCCGTGATCCTCGACGACATCCGCGGGGCACGGAAGATGCTGGCCGGTGTGGCCAGGGTGACCGCCATGGAGGGCAGCCGCCATCTGTCCGGCCTGGTGGGCGCGCCGGTCCACTTCAAGTGCGAGAACCTTCAGCGCACCGGTTCGTTCAAGCTGCGGGGCGCGTACGTACGGATCTCGGGCCTCAGCCCCGTCGAGCGGGCGGCCGGGGTGGTCGCCGCGAGTGCCGGCAACCATGCGCAGGGTGTCGCCCTCGCCTCGTCCCTCCTCGGCGTGCGGTCGACGGTCTTCATGCCCGTGGGCGCGCCGTTGCCGAAGGTCGCGGCGACCCGGGAGTACGGGGCCGAGGTCCGGCTGCACGGCCATGTCGTCGACGAGACCCTGGCCGCCGCCGAGGACCACGCGCAGCGGACGGGCGCGGTCTTCATCCACCCCTTCGACCACCCGGACATCATCGCGGGCCAGGGCACCGTCGGCCTGGAGATCCTGGAGCAGTGCCCGGAGGTCCGCACGATCGTCGTCGGCATCGGCGGCGGCGGTCTCGCCGCGGGCATCGCCGTCGCGGTGAAGGCCGTGCGCCCGGACGTACGGATCGTCGGGGTGCAGGCGGCGGGCGCGGCCTGCTACCCGCCGTCGCTGGAGGCCGGCCGGCCGGTGTCGCTCAAGTCGACGCAGACGATGGCGGACGGCATCAGGGTGGGGCGCCCCGGCGACGTACCGTTCGGGATCGTCGAGGAGCTGGTCGACGAGGTCCGTACGGTCACCGAGGACGAGCTGTCCAGTGCGCTGCTGCTCTGCCTGGAGCGGGCGAAGCTGGTCGTCGAGCCGGCCGGTGCGAGCCCGGTGGCGGCGCTGCTGAGCGATCCGAAGGGGTTCCGGGGGCCGGTCGTCGCCCTGCTGTCGGGCGGCAATGTGGACCCGCTGCTGATGCAGCGCATCCTGCGGCACGGCATGGCCGCCGCCGGCCGCTATCTGAGCCTGCGGCTGCGGCTGACGGACCGCCCCGGCGCGCTGGCCACGCTGCTGGCCGCGCTGTCCCTCGCGGACGCCAATGTCCTGGACGTGAGCCATGTGCGGACCGATCCCCGGCTGGGGCTCACCGAGGCCGAGGTGGAACTGCACCTGGAGACCAAGGGCCCGGAGCACTGCGAGGAGGTCGCGGCGACCCTGCGCGGGGCCGGCTACCTCGTCATGAGCTGAGCCGAGTTGAGCTGAGCCGGGCCGAGCCGAGCGGTTCCGGGGCCGGTCCGGCCCGGCCCGGCCCGGACCGCCGCGACGGCGTTCGCCGGGCGCGCGGGGACCCCCGTACCTAGGATCTGGCAGAGGAAGCCACCCAAGAGCAACCGGGGGATCCCCTATGCCGGGAGCGATCTACGCCGAAGACCTGGTGAAGACCTTCGGTGACGTACGAGCACTGGACGGCGTCGGCTTCGACGTACCGGAGGGCACCGTACTGGGCCTCCTCGGGCCCAATGGCGCGGGCAAGACGACCGCGGTACGCGTGCTGACCACACTGCTCCGGCCGGACAGCGGCAGGGCCGTCGTGGCGGGCATCGACGTGCTGAGGAAACCCAACGAGGTACGCCGCTCGATCGGGCTGTCCGGCCAGTTCGCCGCCGTCGACGAGTATCTGACCGGCCGCGAGAACCTCCGGATGGTCGGGCAGCTCTACCAGATGAGCTCCAGGGACGCGAAGGTCCGGGCCGGGGAGCTGCTGGAGCGGTTCAACCTCGCCGACGCGGGCGACCGCACGGCCAAGACGTACTCCGGAGGCATGCGCAGGCGTCTCGACCTCGCCGCCGCGCTCGTCGTCTCGCCGCCCGTGATGTTCATGGACGAGCCCACGACGGGGCTCGACCCGCGCAACCGCCAGCAGCTGTGGGAGGTCATCCAGGAGCTGGTGGCGGGCGGGACGACGCTGCTGCTGACCACGCAGTACCTGGAGGAGGCCGACCATCTGGCCCATGACATCTGTGTCATCGACCACGGCAAGGTCATCGCCCGCGGCACCGCCGACCAGCTCAAGGCCCGCATCGGCGGTGAGCGCGTCGAGGTCGTCGTCCACCGGCCCGACCAGATCGAACCCGCCCGGACGGTGCTCGGCGACCTCGGCGCGGGCGAGGTCACCGTCGCCGAGCTGTCCCGCAGGCTGACCGTCCCGGTGACCGGCGGGGCCCGTCTGCTCGCCGAGGTCATCCGCGATCTCGACACCCGCGGCGTCCAGATCGACGACATCGGGCTCCGCCGCCCCACTCTCGACGACGTCTTCATCTCGCTCACCGGGCATGCCGCGGAGCTGGAGAGGGACGGGAACAGCGGGAACAACCGGAAGGAGTCCGGCACATGAGCGCGCTCACCGAGCCCGCCCCCCGGCCGGCGGGCCACCGGCCCGAAGGCGGCATCGGGCAGTCCGTACGCGACTCGCTCGTCATCGCCCGCCGGAACCTGATCCGTATGGCACGCATCCCGGAGATGATCATCTTCGGGCTGGTGCAGCCGATCATGTTCGTCGTGCTGTTCAGCTATGTCTTCGGCGGGTCGCTGGTGATCGCCGGCTCCACCGACGCCACCGAGTACCGCAACTTCCTGATGGCGGGCATCTTCGCGCAGACCGTCACCTTCGCCACCGCGGGCGCCGGAGCGGGCATCGCCGACGACATGCACAAGGGCCTCATCGACCGCTTCCGCTCGTTGCCCATGGCGCGCGGCGCGGTCCTCACCGGCCGTACCCTCGCCGACCTGGTCCAGACGACGCTCACCCTGGTGGTCCTGGCGATCGTCGCCCTGCTGGTCGGCTGGCGCACGCACGAGAACATCGGCAAGGTGCTGGGAGCCTTCGGGCTGCTCCTGCTGCTGGGCTACGCCTTCTCCTGGATCGGGGCGCTCATCGGACTCACCGTGCGCACCCCCGAGGCCGCGACATCGGGCGGGCTGATCTGGCTCTTCCCCGTCACGTTCATCTCGAACGCGTTCGTGCCCACCGAGAACATGGCGGGCTGGCTCCAGCCGATCGCGGAGTGGAACCCCTTCAGCGCGACCGTCCAGGCCTGCCGCGTGCTCTTCGGCAACCCGGGCGTGTCTCCGTCGGACGCCTGGCCGATGGTGCACCCGGTCTGGGCCTCGCTGCTGTGGTCGCTGCTGATCCTGGTGGTCTTCCGGACCCTGTCCGTACGCAAGTACCGGCGGGCCACGGTCTGACCCCGGGGGCGGTCCGCCGGGCGGCGGTGCGATGGACGGCGAAACGGCCGACGCGCGGCGTTCGACGGGCGGCGGAACGGCCGACGCGCCGGTGGAGCGGTCGCCCGCGGGCCCGTGAGGAGCCCGCGGATACGAAGGAGCCTCCGGCCCATCGGACCGGAGGCTTCTTCACGGGGAGGTCCCCGCTCAGGCGGTGTACGGCTTCGCGCTGAGGATCTTCACCGTGGCGGTCTTGCCGTTCGGCAGCTCGTACTCGGCGTCGTCGCCCATCCGCTTGCCGTTCACGCCGGTGCCCAGCGGGGACTGCGGAGAATACGTCTCGATGTCCGAGCTGGCGTACTCGCGGGAGGCGAGCAGGAAGGTCAGCGTGTCGTCCGGGTCGCCGTCGAAGGCGATCGTCACGACCATGCCGGGCTCGACCACGCCGTCGTCGGCGGGGGCCTCGCCGACCTTCGCGTGCTCCAGGAGCTGGGTGAGCTGGCGCACCCGCAGCTCCATCTTGCCCTGCTCCTCCTTGGCCGCGTGGTACCCGCCGTTCTCCCGGAGGTCACCCTCCTCACGGGCCGCCGCGATCTTTACGGCGATCTCCGTGCGCGCGGGACCAGACAGGTGCTCCAGCTCGGCCTTGAGCTGGCTGTACGCCTCCGGCGTGAGCCAGGTGACGTTTTCGCTGGTCTGGGTCACAGGTGCTCCTCGTCGGTACTGGGAATACAAAGCATCGCCCTACCCAGAAGCATGTGCCTCCACGGGTGGGCGAAACCACGAGCCTAACAATTCCCCAGGAAAAGGGGGAGAAGGTAAAACATCAATCCCGCATCCGGGCAGGTCAGCACCGGACGGAGCAACTCAGGGACGGGCCGGAACCGTCAACGTGAGGACCCGCCGCCCGCCGTGCAGCCCATCAGCTCGACCGCGGTCGCCCTGGACGTCGTACGCAGGGTCACGACGTCGTCGATCCGGTCGGAGGGCTGATCGAAGCGGAAGTCCCGGCGGGCGACCTCCCGGCCGTCCTCGCTCAGCGCGCGGAGCGTGCAGTAGCCGCCGCCGTCGCGGTCCTTGCGCACTTCGAGATGGACCTCGGCCCGGGTGTCCGACACGATCTTGGACTTGATCACCTCGGCGCTGATGCCCTTGCCGCCGACGTAGTCGAAACCGATCCAGGCGACCACTCCGAGCAGGACGACTCCCAGGGACGCCCCGATGATCTTCAGCCTGCGGTCGGCGCGCTGATCCTCGGTCCGGCCGTAGCGCCCCTCGGGCGTGGCCTCACGAACCGCCGTCATGATCGTTCCTCCTGTACCGGGGATCGAGGAATTTTCCACCCCCCGGTTCGGTCACTATAGAAGCCGCACAATGCGACCAATCACTGAGGATCGAAGCTTTGACTGAGCAGCTGCGCCTGATGGCCGTTCACGCCCACCCCGACGACGAGTCGAGCAAGGGCGCGGCCACGATGGCCAAGTATGTGTCCGAGGGGGTGGACGTGCTGGTCGTGACCTGCACGGGGGGCGAGCGCGGCTCCATCCTCAATCCGAAGCTCCAGGGGGACGCGTACATCGAGGAGAACATCCACGAGGTGCGCAGGAAGGAGATGGACGAGGCCAGGGAGATCCTGGGCGTCAAGCAGGAGTGGCTCGGTTTCGTCGATTCGGGGCTGCCCGAGGGCGACCCGCTGCCGCCGCTGCCCGAGGGCTGCTTCGCGCTGGAGGACGACGAGACGGCGGCGGGGCGTCTCGTGTCGAAGATCCGCGCCTTCCGGCCGCAGGTCATCACCACGTACGACGAGAACGGCGGATATCCGCACCCGGACCACATCATGACCCACAAGATCACGATGATCGCGTTCGACGGTGCGGCCGACACGGACAGGTTCCCCGAGGACGAGTTCGGTCCGGCCTGGCAGCCGCAGAAGCTCTACTACAACCAGGGCTTCAACCGGCCGCGCACCGTCGCCCTGCACGAAGCGCTCCTCGCCCGCGGGCTGGAGTCCCCGTACGGCGAGTGGCTGGAGCGCTGGAAGGAGTTCGAGCGCGACGAACGCACGCTGACCACGCATGTTCCGTGCGACGAGTTCTTCGAGATCCGCGACAAGGCGCTGATCGCGCACGCGACGCAGATCGATCCGGACGGCGGCTGGTTCCGGGTGCCGATGGACATCCAGCGGGAGGTGTGGCCGACCGAGGAGTACGAGCTGGCCAAGTCTCTGGTCGATACCTCCCTCCCCGAGAGCGACCTCTTCGCGGGCATCCGCGACAATGCCTGATATGTACGCGACCCAGGCACTGACGCACCTCGTCCCGCTCGCCGCCGAAGAGCTCGACAAGAACAAGGTGACTCCCGGCGTTCTCGGCTTCCTCGTCTTCGCTGCACTCGCCGTCGGCGTGTGGCAGCTGATGAAGTCGATGAACCGCCACATGGGCAAGGTCAACTTCGTGGAGGCGCCGGATCCGGACGCCGTCCCGGACGGGACGGCGGCGGAGGCCGCCACCGCGCCGCGCACCTGACGGCTGTCCCGTCATCCCCGGCGGGCGCGGATCACGGGACACCCTTCCGTGCCGTGACCGGTCTCCGGGCGCGCTCGCCGGCCGAGCGCGCCCGGGGCCGGCCCATGCCTCACCAGCGGCTCATGGCGTCGCCGGCACCCGGACGCCCATGATCTCCCGCGCGTGGCGGGAGGGCGTCAGGCCCAGACGCCAGGCCTGCCAGCCGTCGTCCAGGTCCACGCCCCGGTCCAGGGCGAGGGCGTACGCCCGCGCGCAGTCCGTCAGCCGGGGGTCCCGCGCGGGGTGCGTGGCCTCGGTCAGCTCCGCCAGTTCCTGCTGAGCCACCACCGTGCCCACCTCACTGCCGCCCGGCGAGGCGTACGGCAGCAGGGTGCACCGCAGGAAACGGGCCCAGTCGCCGCCGCGCCCGTCCCCGTACGAGTCGAACAGCTCGGCCGCCTCCCCGCACAGCTCCAGCGCCTGGGCCGCCCGGCCGTTGCCCGCGTCGACCAGCGCCAGCTCCAGACAGGCCCACGCCTCCCCGTGCGCCACGCCGATGCGCCGGAAGTCCGCCCGCGCGTCCATCAGGAGCTGACGGGCGAAACCGGAATTGCGCAGGCTCCCGGTCCGGGCCGCCGTCTGATCCCGGGTGACCCGGCCCGAGTGGTGCCGGGCGCACGCCAGCCCGTACACGTCCCGCATCCGGGAGAACATCGTGCGCGCCCGCTCCAGCTCCCGTACGGCCTGCCCGGTGTCACCGTCCTCCTCCAGTGCCTGGCCCAGGTAGTAGAGCGTCCACGCCTCGCCCCGCGCGTCCTCGTTGTCCCGGTGCCGGGCCAGCGCGTCGCGCAGCCGCTCCACCGCGGTGCCCGGGTCGCCGTCCAGCAGCCGGGCACGGGCCAGCTGGGTCAGGGCCCACGCCTCGCCCCGTTCGTCCCGGGTGCGCCCGTACAGCTCCAGCGCGGTGCGCAGCGCCTCCTCGGCCGCCGCCACCTCGCCGGTCCGCAGCCGCACCTGGCCGAGCTGGAAGCGTGTCCAGGCCTCGCCGTGCAGGGACTCGCCCTCGCGGTGCAGGGTCAGCGCGGTCTCCAGCAGGGCCAGCGCCTCCGCCAGACCGGCCCGGTCGCGCTCGACGGCGGCCAGGGCGTGCAGGGTCCAGGCGCGGTCCCCGGCCTGCTCGTCCGGGGCCTGGAGGGCGAGCGCCTCGCGCAGCCGTTCCGCCGCCTCCGTGAGGTTGCCCTGGTGGTGCAGGGTGATGCCCAGCGAGCACAGGGCGAGGCCCTCCCCGGCGTCGTTGTGCGCCTCGCGGTAGAGGCCGACGACCGAGGACAGCGTGGTGCGGGCCTTGTCCAGCTCACCGAGCTGCCGGGCCGCGATGCCCGTGCGCCACTGGACGGAGCGCTCCAGCAGGCCCTTGTCCACGGCCCGCGTCAGCTCGCTGATCTCGCCCAGCCGGTACAGGTCGCCGCGCAGCAGGCAGTAGTCGCACAGCGCGCCCAGCAGACGGAGCACCGCACCCTGGTCCACCCCCTCCGCGTGGCGCAGCGCCGAGGTGATGAAGCTCGACTCCTCGTCCAGCCAGCGCAGGGCCGCGTCCAGGGACGTGAAGCCGTGCGGGCCGAACTGTCCGGCGCGGGTGGACATCTTGCCGTCCACCATCCGGATCACCGCGTCGGCGAGCTCCGCGTAGTTCGCCAGCAGCCGTTCCTGGGCGGCGGTCCGCTCGGCGGGCTCCTCCTCGTCCAGCAGCCGGGCCAGCGCGAAGGCCCGTACGAGATCGTGCAGCCGGTAGCGCGAACCGCGCACATGGGACAGCAGCCCGGCCCGCGACAGCTCGGTCAGCAGCCGCCCGGCCTCCTGTTCGTCGGCGGCGAGCAGCGAGGCCGCCGCCGCGGCGCCCAGGCTCGCCCGGCCCGCCAGCGCGAGCCGCCGCAGCAGCTGCCGGGCCTGCTCGGACTGGTCGGTGTAGCGCAGCCACAGGGCCCGCTCGACCGGCCCCGCCCCGTCGTACGCGGCGAGACCGGCGGCGAGCGCGGCGCGGGTGCGGCCGCCGAGTGCGGAGCCCGCGACGCGCAGGGCCAGCGGCAGCCCGCCGCACAGCTCGACCACGCTGTCGGTGGACGGGTAGTCGTACGGCCCGTCCTCCTCGTCCTGGTCGCTCTCGCGCAGCAGCTCCTCCGCGCCCGCCGCGTCGAGCCCCTCGACCGGCAGCCGGTGCACCCAGGCCGGGGTGTCGGCCGGCAGTTCCAGGGGCTCGCGGGAGGTGACGATCACCAGGCTGTCGGAGCGCTCGGGGATCAGCGTGCGGACCTGGCCGGCGTCCGTCGCGTCGTCCAGGACGATCGTCACGGGAGTGCCGGTGAGGTGCTGGTGGTACAGCTCGCCGAGCCGCCGCACCTGCTGCCCGGCCGAGGCCCCGTCCCGGAACAGCAGCTGCTCGCGGGGCGCGCCCAGCCGGTTGAGCAGGTGCAGCAGCGCGTCACGGGTGGGCAGCGGACTCTCCCCGGCGACATCGCCGCGCAGATCGACGACGCAGGCCCCGCGGAACTGGTCCTTGAGCGCGTGCGCCGCCTGTACGGCGAGGGCGGTGCGCCCGGAGCCGGGGGCGCCGTGCAGCACGACGACGGTCGGCCTGGTCTCCGCCGACGCGCGGGCCGTGTGCACCCACTGGGCGATCCGGGCCAGTTCGGTGCGGCGGCCGGCGACCGGGCCCTCGGCGGTGGGCAGCTGGCCGAAGGACTGCCCCAGGAGCGCCCGCGTACGGGCGGCGGCGCTGCGGTCCTGGCCGCGCAGCTGTCCTGCGACGGGGGCGGCGTTCTTCGGGGCGCGGGCGGTGGCGGTGAGTATCCGCTGCTGGTCGAGGTAGGGGCGGATGCCCCGTACCTCCAGTGCCGTCAGCCACTGGAGCCGCAGCTGTTCGGGGCCGCCCGGCTGGTTCAGCGCACCGGCCCGGCGGTGGGCGGCGGGCCAGTGCGACGCCGTCACCCGGGCCACGGTCGCGGCGGCGCCGGCCACCGCGACGGCGGCGCCCGCGCCGAGGGCGATCCCGGCCGCCGTGCCCAGCGCCAGATCGGCGCCGAACGCCGCGGTGGCGGCGACTCCGGTCACCAGGAGCGGTGTTCCGAGCGTCGTTCGGCTGAAACGCCGCGACAGCGGCTGCGCTCCCGCCTCCGCCGCTTCGAGCGCCCGCGTGTACGCGGCGTACTCCTCGTCCGCGGCCGCCGCCATGGTGCCGAGCGCCGGCCGCGCCCGCGCCATCAGCGCGCCGGAGTCCGTCAGCCCGCCGGTGCGCCGCGCCTCCTCCTCCACGGCGCGCACCAACAGCCGTTCGGCTTCGGCCCGATGGCTGTCCCGCATGTGTGTCCCCCTCCGAGAGCTCCGGCCTGTCGCGCCCAGTGTGCTGCGCGGGGCGTGCGGGCGCGAGAGCCGTCCGGCGGCCGGGTCAGGCGGACAGGCCGGAGCCGCCGGGCAGTTCCAGCCCCAGGGCCTTCCGGGCGGCCGCCTCCATCGCGGGCGTGATCGCACCCCGGGTGAGGGTCAGTTGCTCCTTGAAGGCATCCACGGTCGGGGCGGCCGAAGCGCGGCGCATCGCCGCCGCGGAGGCCTCGAACCCGTCCGCGAGAGCGGCCACCGGCGTGCGGGCGGACTCGGGGAGCGCGGCGGCGCGGAGCAGCCGGGCGGATTCGGCGTGACTGCCGGCCGCCCGCCCGGACCAGGCCTTCGCCCCGGCGAAGTCGCTGTCGGGGCCCTGCGGCGGCTTGCCGAACTGCGCCGTGTTGGCCGGGCGGAGGGCGTCGAGGTACGCCAGCTGTGCGGCGTCCCAACGGCTCCGGTCCTGCCGGACGGAGGCGTCGAGCGCTCCGGACGGGTCCGCCACCCAGCACAGCACCGTACGGTCCCCGCTCTTCCAGCGGTCCACCTGCGGAAAGTAGAAGAAGGTGCGTATCCGGGGGAGCTCCCAGGGGTCCGGCGCGATGTCGGCCAGGAGCGGGGCGCATCCCTCGCGCGCGGCCTCCCCGATCGCGGCCGGCCCCGGGAACGCGCTGCCGAGCGGTACGCGGAACGTCCCGTACACCTCCGCCCGGTGGGCCGACCCGCAGGGGACGAGCTCGGCCGAGATGTCCGTGATGGACTGCCCGTCGACGGTCGGCAGGCCCGCGCCCGGAGTGAAGCAGTCGCCGTCCTCGAGGTCGTGGACGGAGAACCCCGGCGCACTTCCGTTCCGGTCGGCGCCGCGCGTGGAACCGCCCTCCGACTCCCAGGTGGAGAACCGCACACCGCCGATGACGGTCAGGAAGGCGGCGAGCACCGTGACGACAGCCCCCACCACCACCCCGGCGACGGCCAGGCCTTTGCCCCGCCGGCCCGTGCGGTGGATCCGCACCAGCGCCACGATCCCGGCGATCAGGCCCAGCGGGGCGAGACAGACCAGCAGGGACAGGACGAGCGAGGTGACCGCGAGACCACTGAGCGGCGGCCGCGGCACGGGCTGCTGCCAGGACCCGGGCGGGTGCGGGCCGTAGGGGCCCTGCGGGGACGGCGGGTGCGGGTACGAGGGCGGAGGCGGCTGCGACACGGCGGTATCCCGTTTCCCTTTCGGGAGTTGCGAGCAGGGAGGTCCGTGTGGGGCCGGGCTGAGGGCACCGTAGCACTGTGCGCCCTTTATGGCCGCTCGGCGAGGGCCCGTGGCCCGCCGGACACGGAGCGGCCGCTCCCCGCGGCTTCCGCCGCCGGGCCGCTGCCCTCATCACGCCCGTGAACATCCCGCTGCTGGGTTCAGCCGACCGTCCGGTGACGCCGGGGCGCCCGGCTTCGGAAGGGCACGCCTTTTCCACCAGCCCGTTCGCGCCCCGTCCCGTGGGGCGCCGGGTGTCGTGGGGGAAGGTGCGCGAGGATTGGGCCATGGCCAACCGACTTGCGCAGACCACCTCCCCGTACCTGCTCCAGCACGCCGGCAACCCGGTCGACTGGTGGCCGTGGTCGCCCGAGGCGTTCGAGGAGGCGCGCAGGCGGAATGTGCCGGTGCTCCTCAGCGTCGGCTACGCGAGCTGCCACTGGTGCCATGTGATGGCGCACGAGTCGTTCGAGGACGACACCGTGGCCGCGTATCTGAACGAGCATTTCGTGCCGGTGAAGGTCGACCGCGAGGAGCGGCCCGATGTCGACGCCGTCTACATGGAGGCGGTGCAGGCGGCGACGGGGCAGGGGGGCTGGCCGATGACCGTCTTCCTGACCGCGGACGCCGAGCCCTTCTACTTCGGTACGTACTTCCCGCCCGAGCCCCGGCACGGCTCGCCCTCCTTCCTCCAGGTCCTCGAAGGTGTCAGCACCGCCTGGACCGACCGGCGCGAGGAGGTCGCCGAGGTGGCCGCGCGCATCGTGCGGGACCTCGCGGGGCGGTCGCTGGCGCACGGGGGCGAGGGCGTGCCGGGGGAGCCGGAGACGGCGCAGGCACTGCTCGGGCTGACCCGGGAGTACGACGAGAAGTACGGCGGGTTCGGCGGCGCGCCGAAGTTCCCGCCGTCCATGGCGGTCGAGTTCCTGCTGCGGCACCATGCCCGCACCGGCGCCGAGGGCGCGCTCCAGATGGCGGCCGACACCTGTGAGGCGATGGCCCGGGGCGGGATCTACGACCAGCTCGGCGGCGGTTTCGCCCGTTACTCGGTGGACCGGGAGTGGGTCGTCCCGCACTTCGAGAAGATGCTCTACGACAACGCGCTGCTGTGCCGGGTGTACGCCCATCTGTGGCGTGTCACCGGCTCGGACCTGGCCCGCCGGATCGCCCTGGAGACCGCCGATTTCATGGTGCGCGAGCTGCGAACGGCGGAGGGGGGCTTCGCCTCCGCGCTGGACGCCGACAGCGAGGACGGGGGCGGCAGGCATGTGGAGGGCGCGTTCTACGTGTGGACGCCCGCGCAGCTGCGCGAGGTGCTCGGGGAGGAGGACGCCGCCTTCGCCGCGGCGCATTTCGGCGTCACAGAGGAGGGCACCTTCGAGGAGGGGTCCTCCGTCCTCCGGCTGCCGAAGAGCGGGGACGGGGCGGACGCCGCGCGGGTCGAGGGCGTACGGGCCAGGCTGCTCGCGGCGCGCGAGGAGCGGCCGCGGCCGGGGCGGGACGACAAGGTGGTCGCCGCCTGGAACGGCCTCGCGATCGCCGCGCTCGCCGAGACCGGGGCGTATTTCGGCCGGCCCGACCTGATCGAGCGGGCCACCGAGGCCGCCGATCTGCTCGTACGGGTCCACCTGGGCGATGTCGCCCGGCTCTCGCGGACGTCCAGGGACGGGCGGACGGGCGCCAACGCCGGGGTGCTGGAGGACTACGGCGATGTCGCCGAGGGCTTCCTCGCGCTGGCCGCCGTCACCGGCGAGGGGGTCTGGCTGGAGTTCGCGGGCTTCCTGCTGGACATCGTGCTGGAGCAGTTCACCGGCGAGGGCGGGCAGTTGTACGACACCGCGCACGACGCCGAGCAGCTGATCCGCCGCCCGCAGGACCCCACCGACAGTGCCACCCCGGCCGGCTGGACCGCGGCGGCGGGCGCGCTGCTCTCCTACGCCGCGCACACCGGATCCGAGGCCCATCGCACCGCCGCCGAAGGCGCCCTGGGCGTGGTGAAGGCGCTCGCGCCGCGTGTGCCCCGGTTCATCAGCTGGGGGCTCGCCGTCGCGGAGGCGCTGCTCGACGGGCCGCGCGAGGTGGCCGTCGCCGGGCCGGTCGGCGGTGAGCTGCACCGTACGGCGCTGCTGGGCCGGGCGCCGGGCGCGGTGGTGGCCGCGGGCGAGGGGCCGGACGCCGGAGCGGAGTTCCCGCTGCTGGTGGACCGGCCGCAGGTGGGCGGGGAGCCGACCGCGTATGTCTGCCGGCACTTCGTCTGTGACGCGCCGACGACGGACGCGGCCGAGCTGGAGCGCGCGCTGGGCGGCTGAGGCCCGGTACGGGGAAGGGGCCGCGTCCCACCGGAACGCGGCCCCTTCCCCCGACGGCGCTCGCGCCGGGTGGCTCAGCCGTGCTGGTAGGCCACCAGCGAGATACCGACGTAGTGCACGACGAAGGCCGCCAGGGTCAGCGAGTGGAAGACCTCGTGGAAGCCGAACCAGCGCGGTGACGGGTTGGGCCGCTTGATCCCGTAGATCACGCCGCCCACGCTGTAGAGCACCCCGCCGACCACGACCAGGACCAGCACCGCGATGCCGCCGGTGCGCAGGAAGTCGGGCAGGAAGAAGACCGCCGCCCACCCCATCGCGATGTAGCAGGGGGTGTAGAGCCAGCGCGGGGCACCGACCCAGAACACCCGGAAGGCGATTCCCGCAGCCGCCGCCGCCCATACCGCCCAGAGGAGGGGCCGCCCGGTGGACTCCGGGAGAAGGAGCAGGGTCAGCGGGGTATAGGTGCCCGCGATGATCAGAAAGATGTTGGCGTGGTCGAGGCGCCGGAGCACGGCCTCGCCGCGCGGGCCCCAGGTGCCGCGGTGGTACACGGCGCTCACGCCGAACAGCAGACACGCGCTCACGATGTACACCGCGCAGGCTATCCGGCCGCGGGTGCTGTCGGTCAGGGCGATCAGGGTGACCCCGGCGATCAGCACCGCGGGGAACATTCCGGCGTGCAGCCAGCCGCGCATCCGTGGTTTCACCGGTACGGGGTCGAGGGCGACGGGTTCGGGCGCAGCGGCAGCGGCGGCAGAAGTCATGTCCGCATGCTACCTACGCCACCGTAGGTAACGGATACGAGTGGTGATGCTCACGTGGGCGGCCCCCTGGACATATGGGCGAAACGGTCGGATGATCAAATGAGTGCAATCGGCACCGGATGAGCGCCAGGGGAAATCGAAAGGTTCGAAGCATCCGGGTCGCGGCCCCCACGGGGCAACTGACAACAGACACCCTCAACTAGGAGCGATCGTGGCGCGCGACATCGCGGCTCCCCCCACTGCCCCCACCAACCACCAGGAGCTGGTCTCCTGGGTCGACGAGATCGCAGCCATCACCCAGCCGGACCGGGTGGTCTGGTGCGACGGCTCCGAGGCCGAGTACGAGCGCCTGTGCGGGGAGCTCGTGGCCAAGGGCACGTTCACCAAGCTCGACGAGATCAAGCGCCCGAACTCGTACTACGCCGCGTCCGACCCGAGCGATGTCGCCCGCGTCGAGGACCGCACCTTCATCTGCTCCGCCGAGGAGAAGGACGCGGGCCCGACCAACCACTGGAAGGCGCCCGCCGAGATGCGGGAGATCTTCACCGGTGAGCAGGGTGTCTTCCGCGGCTCCATGCGCGGGCGCACCATGTACGTCGTGCCCTTCTGCATGGGCCCCGTCGGCTCGCCGCTCTCCGCGATCGGGGTCGAGATCACCGACTCCGCATACGTCGCCGTCTCCATGCGCACCATGACCCGCATGGGACAGGCCGTCCTGGACGAGCTCGGCGCCGACGGCTTCTTCGTCAAGGCCGTCCACACGCTGGGCGCACCCCTGGCGGAGGGCCAGGAGGACGTCCCGTGGCCGTGCAACTCCACCAAGTACATCTCGCACTTCCCCGAGGACCGGGAGATCTGGTCCTACGGTTCCGGCTACGGCGGCAACGCCCTGCTCGGCAAGAAGTGCTACGCGCTGCGCATCGCGTCCGTCATGGCCCGCGACGAGGGCTGGCTCGCCGAGCACATGCTGATCCTGAAGCTCACGCCGCCGCGCGGTGAGTCGAAGTACGTCGCGGCCGCGTTCCCGTCGGCCTGCGGCAAGACCAACCTCGCCATGCTGGAGCCGACGATCCCGGGCTGGACCGTCGAGACCATCGGCGACGACATCGCCTGGATGCGGTTCGGTGAGGACGGCCGCCTCTACGCGATCAACCCCGAGGCCGGATTCTTCGGCGTCGCGCCCGGCACCGGCGAGCACACCAACGCCAACGCCATGAAGACCATGTGGGGCAACTCCGTCTTCACCAACGTCGCGCTCACCGACGACGGCGACGTCTGGTGGGAGGGCATGACCGAGGAGGCGCCCGCGCACCTCACGGACTGGAAGGGCAACGACTGGACCCCCGAGTCCGGCACGCCCGCCGCCCACCCCAACGCCCGGTTCACCGTCCCCGCCGGCCAGTGCCCGATCATCGCGCCGGAGTGGGAGGACCCGAAGGGTGTGCCGATCTCGGCCATCCTCTTCGGCGGCCGCCGCGCCTCGGCCGTACCGCTGGTCACCGAGTCCTTCGACTGGCAGCACGGTGTCTTCCTCGGTGCCAACGTCGCCTCCGAGAAGACCGCCGCCGCCGAGGGCAAGGTCGGCGAGCTGCGCCGCGACCCGTTCGCCATGCTGCCGTTCTGCGGCTACAACATGGGCGACTACATGAAGCACTGGGTCAAGGTCGGCGCGGACAAGGCCGATCAGTCGAAGCTCCCGAAGATCTACTACGTGAACTGGTTCCGCAAGAACGAGGCGGGCACGTTCGTGTGGCCCGGCTTCGGCGAGAACAGCCGCGTCCTCAAGTGGATCGTCGAGCGTCTGGAGGGCCGCGCCGAGGGCGTCGAGTCCCCGATCGGCATCCTGCCGGCCAAGGGCTCGCTCGACACCGAGGGCCTGGACCTCTCCGAGTCCGACCTGGACTTCCTGCTCACCGTGGACAAGGAGGTCTGGCGCGAGGAGGCCGCACTGGTCCCCGAGCACCTCAACACCTTCGGCGACCACACGCCCAAGGAGCTGTGGGACGAGTACCACGCGCTGGTCGAGCGCCTCGGCTGACCCGGCCCCGGACGCGGTCCGGAAACGGCCCGGGGCGGCGCCCGTGCGGCGCCGCACACCGGGTGCGCCGCCGGGACGCGCCCGCGATGTGCCCCGCGGCCGGGTCTTCCGACATCCGCCCTGACCTGTGGGGTCAACAGCCCGCCGCGGTAAGGCCCCTGGAGCCCCCTCATGGCTCCAGGGGCCGCCCCATTTATAGAGAACGTCCATGCATCGCCGTATGCTTGCGCACGAAATCTTCACTCCTGTTGACTCGTTCTTCACAAGGTGGCCCGCTCCTCACGCCGGCCACGAACGAGTCCGTGGGGGGACCTCAGTTGAAGAATTCCCGGCACCGCATACGTACCGCGGCGACCCTGACCGCACTGACACTCGGCACGGCGGGCCTGACCGCGCTGGGCGCTCCCGCCGCGATGGCGGCCGGGGAGCGGGTGGCCAAGCTCCCGGTCTCCTCGTACTCGGCCATCGCCGTCGACTCCGCACACCAGCGGGTCTACATCAGCGACGACTCCCGCAACCGCAACGCGGGCCAGGTCCTCGTCTACAACTTCGACGGGGAGAAGGTCGGTTCGCTCGCCACCGACAGCTCGCCCTCGGGGATGGCGCTCGGCGCTGACGCCTCCACGCTCTACGTCTCGCAGGTGAACGGAATCCTCTCCTTCGACACGCTGAAGCAGACCCGCACCGGTCTGGCGTACGCCAACTACTACGTGGAGTGCCCGCGCGACGTGGCCTTCGCCGGTGGCAAGCAGTGGTACACCGAGGTCGCGGCCACCAGCGACTGCGACACCCGCAACAGCCGGCTGTACATGGCCGAGGGCACCGGTGCCGTCAACACCGGCTGGAACGACATGGGGCGGCTGCGCCTGTGGAGCGGCCCCGAGGCACCCGGCCGTCTCCTCATGGGGCAGCCGCGCACCACGGGCGTGGCCGATCCGTTCCTCACCGCCTTCGACGCGACCGGCAGCACGCTCGTACGCGGCCCGGAGCGCCGGTTCGCGGACGCCGCGGGCAAGGGCGCGCTGGACCTGAAGGACGTCGCGCAGTCCGCCGACGGGCAGCGGATCGCCGTCGCCGACGCAGCCGCGGGCACCCGGCTCCTGGACGCCGACCTGTCCGACGCGCCGGTCGCGTACCAGCCGCTGCCCGAGGGGGCCACGGCGTCGGCCGTCTCCTTCAGCGGCGACGGGAAGTACATCGCCCGGGGCGCCGCCGCCACCGGGGGCACCGCCGACCTGCTGGTGCAGCCGGCCGACCCGGCGGACCGTACGGCGCCGCTGGAGTTCGCCTTCGACGGGGCGCTGGAGGGGAACCGGATCGCCCCGCGCGGCCTCGGCTGGTCCCAGGACGGCGCACGCCTCTTCGCCGTCACCACCAACGGCTCCGGCAACGAGTACTGGCTGCACATCATCCAGCCCCCGGCCGCGCAGCACGACTCCCGCTTCACCGGGACGCTCAGCACCACCCCGGGACGGGCCGTCGTCGGTGAACCCCTCGGTGTCCGCGGGCGGCTGGAGCTCGACGGGCCCGCGCCCGCCGAGCCGGTGAAGGTGTCGGCGGTGCGCCACGACGCGAACGGCGACCGCAGGCTCGCCTCCGTCGAGGTCGACGCGGACGGCTCGTTCACGGTCCTGGACGTGCCCGCACTCGTCGGGGATGCCACGTACACGGTCTCGTACACGGGGGACCTGACGCATCGTCCGGCCCAGGACGTCACGCTCGCCGTCGCCGTCGCCAAGGCGCCGACCGCGCTCGCGCTGACCGCTCCGGCGGAGGGCGTGAAGGGTGAGGGGCTGGAGATCACCGGCCGCCTGACCGGGCAGGGCCGCGCCCTCCCGGCCGGGATCACCCTGTCCGTGGAGCGTGCCGACAGGAAGGGGACCGGTGTCCTGACCTCGGCGGCGGTCGCGGCCGACGGTACGTTCCGGATCAATGACCTGCCCCGGGCGACCGGCCAGGTGACGTACACGGTCGGCTACGCGGGCGACGACCTGCACAGCGGCTCGACGGCGTCGGCGACCGTACGGGTGCGCAGGGCCGGCTGACCGGCGGCCCACCCGGTGGGCGGCACCCGGTCCGCGCGCCTCGGCGGCGCGTGGACCGGGGCCGTCAGTGGGCGCCGACCAGCTGCGCGGTGGTGGCGGCGGTGGTGGCCTCGGGTGCCGGGGCGGCCAGCGCCGCCGTGTGGGCGTCCATCCGCTCCGCGGAGAGGATCGCCGCCGCCGTGTCGGCGCGCGAGGCGGACACCACCAGCGCGCGGCCCGCGAGGGCGTGGGCGCGGCGGTGGAGCGCGGCCGGGGGCGCGTCGGTCAGGCCGGCGTGCCGGGCGGGCGGTGCGCCGCGCAGCCGGGCCACCTGCTCGGCGATGCGGTCGCCCGCCGCGCCGAGCCCCAGCTCGTCGGTGACCGCGAGCAGCGCGGCCAGATGCCCGGCGAGCTGGATGTCCAGCTCCTCCTCGCGGGAACGGTGCGGGAAGTCGGCGTCGCCGGCCGGTGTGTGGACCGATTTGCTGCGGATCGGTTCGTACATGGATGGCCTCCTGCGTGATGCGTGGGATCCATCCTAGCTTGGATTTAGTCTAAAGTTATGCGCGATCCGGGAGTGCTCGCTCTACGGCTGCCCGTAGCCGTCCAGGAAGTTGCCGATCCGGGTGACGGCATCGGCCAGATCCTCGACCGAGGGCAGGGTCACCACCCGGAAGTGATCGGGCTCGGGCCAGTTGAACCCCGTCCCGTGCACCACCATGATCTTCTCGGCCCGCAGCAGATCGAGAACCATCTGCCGGTCGTCCTTGATCTTGTAGACCTTGGGGTCGAGCCTGGGGAAGAGATACAGCGCCCCCTTCGGCTTCACACAGGTCACCCCGGGGATCGACGTCAGCAGGTCGTACGCCACGTTGCGCTGTTCCAGGATGCGCCCGCCGGGCAGCACCAGATCGTTGATCGACTGCCGCCCGCCGAGCGCGGTGGCCACCGCGTGCTGCGAGGGCATGTTGGCGCACAGCCGCATATTGGCGAGGATCGTCAGCCCCTCGATGTACGAGGTGGCGTGGGCCTTCGGGCCGCAGACGGCCAGCCAGCCGGAGCGGTAGCCGGCCACCCGGTAGTTCTTGGAGAGACCGTTGAAGGTCAGCACCATCAGATCGGGGGCGATCGAGGCGGTGGGGGTGTGGGTCGCGCCGTCGTACAGGATGCGGTCGTAGATCTCGTCGGAGCAGACGACCAGACCGTGCCGCCGGGCGATCTCCGTCAGCCCGCGCAGCATCTCGTCGTCGTACACCGCGCCGGTCGGATTGTTCGGGTTGATGATCACCAGGGCCTTGGTGCGGTCGGTGATCTTCCGCTCGATGTCGGCGAGGTCGGGCATCCAGTCGGACTGCTCGTCGCAGCGGTAGTGCACGGCGGTCCCGCCCGCCAGCGAGACCGAGGCGGTCCACAGCGGATAGTCCGGAGCCGGTACGAGCACCTCGTCGCCGTCGTCGAGCAGCGCCTGCATCGACATCTGGATCAGCTCGGAGACGCCGTTGCCGAGGTAGATGTCCTCGACGTCGAGGTCGATCCCCTTGGTCTGGTAGTGCTGCATCACCGCACGGCGTGCGGACAGCAGGCCCTTCGCGTCGCCGTAGCCGTGCGCCCCGGAGAGGTTGCGCAGTATGTCTTCGAGGATCTCGGGCGGGCATTCGAACCCGAACGCGGCAGGGTTGCCGGTGTTGAGCTTGAGGATGCGCTGACCGGCCGCTTCCAGCCGCATCGCCTCCTCCAGCACGGGGCCCCGGATTTCGTAACAGACGTTGGCGAGCTTCGTGGACTGGATGACCTGCATGTCCGCGAGCTTACGACCGTGTTTCGCGGGGTGCGCGGAGATTGCCCGCCCCTCGCGCCTCCCGGCCGGGAGACCGGCCCGCCCCCGGCTTCCAACGGAATGTGTCCCCCCGGCCCGCGCCGTGGGAACCCTGGCGGGGACGCCGCCGCGGCTTGGAATACGGGCGCGGCGCGGGGGCCGGGTGAGATGGGCCACGTGGCGGGAGGCAGGCTGACGCGGGCGTGACTCCGGCACCGCGCCCCGGCCCGGCCTCTCGCCTCGCCTCGCGCCCGTCCGGCCTCCGGTCCGGCCTCTCGCCCGCGCCCGTCTGTCCTCCGGCCCGGCCTCTCGCCCCCCGCGCCCGTCCGGCCTCCGGCCTCACTCCGGCAGGCGGGTGCCCTCCGGGAGGCGGATGCCGAAGTCGTCCCGCAGGACCTGGAGCGCCTCGGCCGGGTCCGCCAGCACGCGCTCCCGCACCGTGCCGTCGTCGGCCGTCTCGACCAGGTCGAGGCCCGACAGGGCCAGATGGGAGCCCGGCCGGGTGCGCTGGGCGTACACGGCCCGCTGGAACGGTGAGCGCGGGCTGGTCGCGATGTACCAGTTGATCACTTCGAAGTCCGGGGCCTCGAAGGGCTCCAGCGTGAACACGTACTGCGGCTCCCAGGCGCCGCCCTTCTCCGTCCGGAGTTCCCACAGGTCGAGCGGACCGGGGTGCGGGGTGTGGACGAGGCCGTGGTGGCGCGGGGTGTCGAGCAGCTCCGCGCCCGCCACCATCGGGATCGGCTCCAGCAGCGCGCTGACCGCGCCGAAGCCGACATCGGCCAGATAGGGGGTGCCCCCGCCCGGCAGGTCCACCCGCATCAGCATGTGCGTACGGGGCCGGATGTCTCCGGGAGCGGCCCCCAGCACCACCCGGGCGGCGAGCGGTGTCACGGTGAATCCGAGCCGCTTCAGGACGGCGGAGAAGAGCGTGTTGTGCTCGTAGCAGTACCCGCCGCGACCGCCGCGGACGAGCTTGGCCTCCAGATCGGCGAGCGCCAGGGAGGGCGCGGACCCGAGGACCGGATCCAGGTTCTCGAACGGGATGCCCAGCATGTGGGCGCGGTGCACGGAGCGCAGCACTGCCGCGGTGGGGCCCGGCTCGCCGCTCCAGCCGATGCGGGCGAAGTACGCGTCGAGGTCGAGTGTCATACGCCGACGGTACGCAGCCGGGGCGGCGCCGGGCCATGACGTCCGCCGCCCGGCGCCGTCCCGGTGCGCCCCCGATCGGTCAATGGGTGGCTGGAATTCGCCCCTTGTGGCGTCCCTGCATGTGCGCCAGCATGCGCATGTCAAATGTTGGAAGATCTCCGGCTACTGACACCACTGGAGGGGACCCCCCACATGAAGAAGCCTCTCGTCGGTGCGTTCCTCGCTGTCCTGCTCCTGGGAGCGGGGGTCGCGCCCGCCACCGCGGCGTCCCCGGCCCCCTCCGGGGCCGAAGCGAAGGTCGCGGGCGACGCCCATGCCACGGCCAGGGCCAAGGCGGTCAACTTCGCCGGGACCGTCGCGCTGAGCAACTGTTCCGGCTCCGTCGTCCGGTCGCCCGGCTCCCAGCCCACCGATCCCGCCCTCGTGCTCTCCAACGGACACTGCATGGAGTCCGGTTTCCCGGGCCCCGGCGAGGTCGTGCTCAACCAGCCGTCCAGCCGTTCGTTCACCCTGCTCAACGCCGCGGGCAGCGGAGTCGGCACCCTGCGGGCCAGCAAGATCGCCTACGGCACCATGACCGACACGGACATCTCGCTGTACCAGCTCACCAGCACCTACGCCCAGATCGAGAGCAGCTACGGCATCAAGGCTCTGGAGCTCGAAACCGCCCACCCGGCGGTCGGCTCCGCGATCACCGTCGTCTCCGGGTACTGGAAGCGCACGTACGGCTGCAACGTCGACGGCTTCGCCTACCGCCTCAAGGAGGGGGCGTGGACCTGGAAGGACTCGGTCCGCTACACCTCCGCCTGCAAGACCATCGGCGGTACGTCGGGCTCCCCGGTGGTCGACAACGCCACCGGCAAGGTGGTCGCCGTCAACAACACCGGCAACGAGGACGGCCAGGAGTGCACGGACAACAACCCGTGCGAGGTTGACGAGAGCGGCAATGTGACCGTCCGCGAGGGCATCAACTACGCCCAGCAGACGTACAACATGGTCCCCTGCATCGGCACCGGCAGCAAGATCGACCTGAACCGGGCCGGCTGCGCCCTGCCCAAGCCGTAGTCCCCGTACACGTCGTCGGGTCACCACGCGGGCGCCGCGCGGGCCGGAAACTCAGGCCCGCACGGCGCCCGCGTCCTGCTCCCCGGGCTCCGGGCGCCGTCCCGCGTGCGCGGTGACCGACGCGCCGATGCCGTCCAGCAGCACCCCGAGCCCCACCCGGAACGTCTCGCGCGCCTCCCGCTCCGGGTACGGCACCGGGTCGTCGGCCGCAGGCGGTTCCGGCGTGCCCTCGCGCTCCAGCCGGCTCACGGCGGGGAAGCGGTCCGCGAAGTCCGGGGCCATCTCGCCGAGCATCGCCGCGCGGGCGGCCCACCACTCCTCGTCCGTGCTGCCGGTCGCCGCCGCGGCCTGCCGGGAGTCGGCCACCGTCCCCGCCGCACCGCGCACGAAGTGGAACAGGGTCCCCACCAGCCGCCGCAGGGCCCGCGCGTCGAGCCCGGTCCCGTGGAGCAGCCGGACGAGCGTGTCCAGGCCCGCGTACTCGTGCGGGCCGAGCACCGGACGGGCCTGGGAGACCTGGAGCACCCAGGGGTGGCGGACGTAGAACTCCAGCAGGTCCTGCGCCCAGGCGGTGAGCGAGGTGCGCCAGGGGGCCTGTTCCGGGTAGTGCGAGGGCAGTTCGGCGTGCACCGCGTCGTACATCAGGTCCAGCAGCTCGCTCTTGCCGGGGACGTAGGTGTAGAGCGCCATCGCCGTCCGGCCCAGCCGCTCGCCCACCGCGCGCATCGAGAGGGCGGCCATGCCCTCCTCGTCGGCGACCGCGACGGCGGCGGAGACGATCGCGTCCACGCTCAGCCGGGGCTTGGGGCCCGGTCCGCCGTGCGGCTGCGCCGGGGCGTCCCCGCGCCAGAGCAGGGAGAGGGAGCGGCGGGCGTCGCCCTGTCCGGCAAAGACCACCACTTGCGACTCCTTACGACGTAAAGTAACTTCGTCCGGGTAATTCTTTACCCCGTAAGGTATCAGTGGGAGAGGGGCTCGCCCGATGAGTCAGGCGCTGCCGGTCACATACGTAACGGTCATGGACGTCCGGCGGATCACCCCCCGGGCGGCGCGCGTCACCTTCACCGGGGACGGCCTGCCGGACCTCATGGCCGAGCGCCCCGACCAGCAGATGAAGCTCTGTCTGCCGCGCGAGGGGCAGCGGGTCCCCGTCCTGCCGCGCCAGGACGCCGACGACACCTACGGGATGCGGTGGTACGAGGCGTATCTGGCGATCCCCGAGGAGGAACGCCCCTGGATGCGCAGCTTCACCGTCCGCTCCTACGATCGCGAACGCAACGCGATGGCGGTCGACTTCGTGCTCCACGGCGGCAACGGACCCGCCACCCGCTGGGGTTCGGCCGCCCGCCCCGGGGATGTGCTCGGCATGGTCGGGCCCTCGGCGGTGTACGCCCGCCCGCTGCCCGCCTCCGACCGGCTGCTGCTCGCCGGTGACGAGACGGCGCTCCCGGCGATCGCCACCCTGCTCGAAGCCCTGCCGGACGGGGTGCGGGCGCTGGCGTACGTCGAGGTCGCGGACGCGGCCGAGGAGCAGGAACTCGTGCCCGCCGCCGGGGCGGATGTGCGCTGGGTGCACCGGGACCGGGGCGGTTCGCTGCTCCAGGCGGTCCGCGCGGCGCGGCTCCCCGGGGACGGGGTGGGCGCGGCCTGGCTCGCGGGGGAGGCCGGGACGGTCCGGGAGCTGCGGCGCCATCTGATCGAGGAGCGGCAACTGCCCAAGGAGGCGGTCGAGTTCAGCGGCTACTGGCGGCGCAGGCTCACCCAGGACGACGCCCCGACCGAGGAGGATCTGGCCTGGGCGCGGGAACGGGCGGGCGGTTCGGGCGCCTGAGCCCGCGGGAACGGGCCGGCGGCCCGGGCGCCCGAGCCGCCCGCCCCTCAGCGCCGCGCGCCGTCCGTGCTCCGTACCGAGCGCCCCGCCAGCACCGAGGTCCGCCGGCCGTCCTCGATGACGAAGCGGCCGTCGATCAGGACGTGCGGGATGCCCACCGGCAGCGTGCGGGGCTTCTCGAACGTCGATCCCGCCGCCACCGTCCCCGGGTCGAACAGCACCAGGTCGGCGCGGTAGCCCTCGCGGACGAGGCCCCGGTCCGCCAGCCGCAGCCGGGCGGCCGGACGGGACGTCAGATGGGCGACGCACTCCTCCAGCGACAGGATGCCCAGCTCCCTCACGTACCGGCCGAGATACTGCGGGAACGTGCCGTAGGCGCGCGGATGCGGCTTGTCGCCCTGGAGGATGCCGTCGCTGCCGCCGGTGTGCACCCGGTGACGCATGATCCGCCGGACGTTCTCCTCGTGGCCGACGTGCTGGAGGATCGTCGTGCCGAGCCGGTCCTCCACCAGCAGCCGGTGGGCGGTGACCCAGGGGGCCTCGCCGCGCAGCCGGGCGGACTCGGCCACCGTACGGCCGACATGACCGGCCAGCTCCGGCACACCGACGCCCGAGATCTCGATGGTGTCCCACTCGATCGGCACCCCGTGGCAGCCGTCCGAGCCCAGTACCTCCAGGTGGTGACGTATCCTCTCCGCCGTCCCCGGGTCCGCGAGACGGGTCAGGACGGATTCGGGGCCGCCCTCGCCCGCCCAGCTCGGCAGCATCGCGACGAGCGTCGTGCAGCCGGGGGTGTACGGGTAGGTGTCGAGGGAGATGTCGGCGCCCGCGTCCAGGGCCTCGTCGAGCAGGGCCAGCAGCTCCGGCGCCCTGCCCTTGTTCACGCCGAAGTTCATGGTGGCGTGGGCGAGATGGAGGGAGCAGCCCGCGGTTCGGGTGAGCCGCACCATCTCCTCGTACGCCTCCAGCGCGCCCGCGCCGTAACTGCGGTGGTGCGGGCAGTAGTAGCCGCCGTGGCGGGCCACCACCCGGCACAGCTCGGTGAGTTCGGCGTCGTCCGCGTACATCCCGGGGGTGTACGTCAGTCCCGAGGACATCCCGACCGCGCCCTCGGCCATGCCCTGGGCGACGAGCTCCTTCATCCGGTCCAGCTCGGCGGCGGTGGCGGGGCGGTCGTCCCAGCCGACCGCGTACATCCGGACCGTGCCCTGCGGGACGAGATAGGCGGCGTTGACCGCGATGCCCCGGCCGCCGAAGTTCGTGTCGAGCCGGTCGAGATAGCCGCCGACCGTGCGCCAGTCGAAGTCGATGTCCGTGTCCTCGGGGGCGCCGCCGTTCCATCCGCTGATGGAACGGCGCACCTCCGCCAGGGTGCGGTCGTCGGCCGGGGCGTAGGACAGACCGTCCTGGCCGAGGACTTCGAGGGTGACGCCCTGCGCCGCCTTCGCGCTGTGGTCCGGGTCCCGCAGCAGCGCCAGATCGCTGTGGGCGTGCATGTCGATGAAGCCGGGGGAGAGGGCGAGGCCGTCGGCGTCCAGGACGCGGGCGGCGGTGGGCCGGGGGCCGGGGGTGCCCTCGGTGTGGATCTCGGCGATCCGTCCGCCGTCGACGGCGACATCGGCACGGCGGGCGGGGGTGGCGGTGCCGTCGACGACCAGCGCGTCGCGGATGACCAGGTCCATGGGGTGTCGCCTCTGCTCAGAAGAACGTGCGGATGTAGTCCGTGACCGTGCCGTCCGCCGTGACCAGTGGAATCAGCTGCCACTTGTCGAAGCTGGTGCACGGGTGGGACAGGCCCATACCGACCCAGTCGCCCACCTCCAGCTCCGCGCCCGGCTCCGTACGCACCCAGGTGTGCTGGTCGGAGAGACCGGTGACCGTGAGTCCCGTCGCGGGCCGCACCGAGCCGTCCCGGCCGGAGCGGACGACCTGCGCCCGGGGAAGGTCGAGGTCGTACGCCGCGTCGCGCTTGCCCGCGTTGAGGAAGGCCTGCTCGCCGGTCGGGCGGGACACGACCTGGGCCCAGAGCCGGAAGGCGGGCTGGAGCGTGCCCTCCTCGGGGACCCGGTTGAAGGGGGTGAGGCGCTTGTAGTGGCCGTCGTCGTGCGAGACGTAGGCACCCGAGCGCAGCAGCTTCAGCACGGGCAGGCTCAGCGCGGGGATCCCGGCGAACACCTCCGCCACCGTGTCGAACCAGGCGCTGCCGCCCGCGCTGATCACGATCTCCTCGCACCCGGCGAAGCGCCCCTCCGCGTCGAAGCCGGCCGCCAGCGCCACGAGGCGCCGCAGCCACTCCTGTACGCGCTCCGGGGTCGCGCCCGGGACCTCGCCCTCGTACCCGGCGACGCCCACCAGGCGCAGGGTCCCGGCGGCGGCCACCGCGTCGGCGACCGCGGCGCAGTCCGCGTCGCTCCGGGCGCCGGTGCGCGCGCCCTCGCCCGCGCCCAGCTCCACGACGACATCGACCGGGCGTCCGGCCCCCGCGTCGCGGAGGGCCTCGTCCATCAGCTCGACGCCGCGCACCGAGTCCACGTAGCAGATGAAGCGGAACTCCGGGTCGGCCGCCAGCTCACCGGCCAGCCAGCGCAGCGCCACCGCGTCGACGACCTCGTTGGCCAGGAAGATCCGCCGGATGCCGTACGCCCGGTAGACCCGCGCCTGGTGCGGGACGGCCGCGGTGATGCCCCAGGCGCCGCGCGCCAGCTGGTCGGCGAAGAGCCGCGGCGACATCGACGTCTTGCCGTGCGGCGCGAACAGGAGGCCGTGGCGCTCGGCGTACGTCTCCAGCAGCGCGAGGTTGTGCTCGACCGACTCGGCGGACAGCGCGAGCACCGGGGTGGTGAATCCGCCCGTGAAGAGGTTGCGGCGCTCGGCGGCCAGGGCGCCGACGGTCAGGCCGTCGGCGTCGGGCGGCAGCGACTTGAACCGGTGGTCGACACGCTCCTCGGCGAGGCCGGACACGGTGTGGAGGACGGGGCGGTCGGCTGCCAAGGCAAACTCCTCGAAGTGTTCGTTGCACCATATGCAACACCCATTGCGCATATCGCTCGATGCTGTCTAACATCCGAGCCGATGCCGGGTCAATGGTGAGAGCCGGTGCCGCACGCACGATCATCGAGGAGCCCCAGAGTGACCGGACCCGCAGCAGGGACGACCAGCGCCGCCGCGAGCTTCGACGTGGTGTGTCTCGGTGAGTCCATGGTGACGTTCCGGCCCTCACGGCCCGGCCGCCTCGCCGACGTCCCCTCCTTCGGCCGCGGCATCGGCGGCGCCGAGTCCAACGTCGCCTGCGCCCTTGCCGCCGCCGGGCACCGGGTGGCCTGGGTCAGCCGGGTCGGGGCCGACGGCTTCGGCGACCACCTCGTCGAGGCCATCGCCGCGTACGGGGTCGACACCTCCGCCGTCCGCCGCGACCCGGACCGCCCCACCGGCGTCTACTTCCGCACCGCCACGGACCGGGCCACCGACACCCATGAGGTGGCGTACTACCGGGCGGGCTCCGCCGCCTCCGCGATGTCCACCCACAACGTCCCCCACGAGACGCTGTCCGCCGGCCGCCTCCTGCACCTCTCCGGCATCACGGCCGCGCTCTCCCCGGACTGTCTGGCGCTGCTCCACGAACTGACCGCACCCCGGTCCGGCCCCCCGCTGATCTCCTTCGACGTGAACCACCGGCCGGGCCTGTGGCGCGGCAGCGAGGCGGGACCGGAGGTGCTGCTCGACCTCGCCCGCCGTGCCGACCTGGTCTTTGTCGGGGAGGACGAGGCGGACGAGGCCTGGGGGCTGAAGGGCGCGGACGCGATCCGCGCGGCACTGCCCGAACCCGCAACTCTGGTGGTCAAGCGCGGCGCGGACGGGGCCACGGTCTACTCGGCCCCCCGACCGGGCGCCCACCTGGGCCCCCGCCCCGGACCCTGCGCTGCCACCGCCGCCGCGGCCACCGACACCGTCACCGACGTGCCCGCGCTGCACGTCGACGTCGTCGCCCCGGTCGGAGCGGGCGACGCGTTCGCCGCCGGGTTCCTCTCCGCCACCCTGCGCGGCCTGTCCATCCGCGACCGCGTCCGGCACGGCCATCTGATGGCCGCCGCCGTCCTCACCGTCCCCGGCGACCTCACCGACCCGCCGCCGCGCGAGCGCGCCGACCGCCTCGTCGCCCTCGACGACGACGCCTGGGGGAGACTTCGTCTCGGCCCCGGGTGGACGGGGGACGACCAGGAGGTACGTACGACATGAGCCAGACCGTCGACCGGGCGCTGAGCATCCTGCCGCTGCTCGCCCAGGGGCCCGCCGACCTCGGCCAGGTCGCCGAGCGGCTCGGCGTCCACAAGTCCACGGCGCTGCGCCTGCTCCGTACGCTCCACGAGCACGGACTCGTCTACCGCCAGCAGGACCAGCGCTACCGCCTCGGCGCCCGTCTCTTCGCGCTCGCCCAGGAAGCCGTCGAGAACCTCGACGTACGCGAGATCGCCCACCCCCACCTCGTGGAACTCAACGACCGGTGCGGACACACCGTCCACCTCGCCGTGTACGAGGAGCACGAGGTCCTCTACATCGACAAGGTCGAGAGCCGCTACCCGGTCCGGATGTACTCACGGATCGGCAAACCCGTCGCGATCACCGTCGCCGCGGTCGCCAAACTGCTGCTCGCCGACCTGACCGAGGCCGAGCGGCGGGCGATCGCCGAAACGCTCGACTACCCCATGTACACGTCCCGTTCCGTCCCCAGCGCCGGCGCGTTCCTCAAGGAACTCGCCGTCGTACGCGAACAGGGCTGGGCCACCGACCTCGGTGGCCACGAGGAGTCCATCAACTGCATCGGGGCCCCGATCCGCGGCGCGGACGGCCGGGTCGTCGCCGCGATGTCGGTCTCGGCCCCCAACGTGGTCGTCACCGCGGAGGAACTCCTCACCCTGCTCCCGCTGGTGCGCCGCACCGCCGACGCCATCAGCCGGGAGTACTCCGGCACCACCCCACTCAAGAAAGCCTGATCAGCCATGACCGAGAAGATCTCCCTCACGCCCAGCACCCACGCCGCCCCGCCCGCGAAGTTCTCGCACGGTGTGAAGAAGGGCAACATCCTCCAGGTCGCCGGCCAGGTCGGCTTCCTGCCCGCCGTGGCCGGTGAGCCCGCCACCGTCGTCGGCCCGACGCTGCGCGAGCAGACCCTCCAGACCTTCGCCAACGTCAAGGCGATCCTCGAAGAGGGCGGCGCCACCTGGGACGACGTGATGATGATGCGCGTCTACCTCACAGACGTCGGCCACTTCGCCGAGATGAACGAGATCTACAACGCGTACTTCGAGGAGCAGGGCCTCGCGGCCCCCGCCTCGGCCCGTACGACGGTCTACGTCGGCCTCCCCAAGGGCCTGCTCATCGAGATCGACGCGCTCGCGGTCCTCGGCTGACCGGTTTGCCCCACCCGCGGTACCGCTCCAGCGACCCGTCCGGCACGGCGCCCCGCACCACGGGGGCGCCGTGCCGCGCTCCCCCCTGCCCGGAACTGCCCCTCGCCCCCACGGAGTCACCATGCTGCTCGCCGCCACCCCACCGCCGGCCGGGACGCCACCCCACACTGGTGGACTCCTCCTCCTGATCGACGGCACCGCCGGACTGCTGACCGTCGCCGCCCTCGGTATCGCGCTTCTCCTCTTCCTGATCATCAGGGTCAGGCTCCAGCCGTTCGTCGCGCTGCTCGCCGTCTCCATAGCCGTCGGCCTCGGCGCCGGTCTCTCCGTGACCGAACTCTTCGGAACCGTCCAGAAGTCCGCCGCGGTCTCCGTCATCGAATCGGGCATGGGCGGCATCCTCGGCCATGTCGCGATCATCATCGGACTCGGCACGATGCTCGGCGCGATCCTGGAGGTCTCCGGCGGCGCGGAGGTGCTGAGCACCCGTCTGCTGAACCTCTTCGGTGAGAAGCGGGCCCCGCTCGCCATGGGCCTCACCGGCCTCATCTTCGGCATCCCGGTCTTCTTCGACGTCGGCATCTTCGTCCTCGCCCCGATCGTCTACGCCGCCGCCAAGCGCTCCGGCAAATCGATCCTGCTGTACGCGATGCCGCTGCTCGCGGGCCTGTCGATGACCCACGCGTTCCTGCCGCCGCACCCCGGCCCGGTGGCCGCCGCCGGACTCTTCAACGTGTCCCTGGGCTGGGTCATCCTGATGGGTGCCGTCGTCGGCATCCCCTCCGTACTCGCCGCGTGGGGCTACGCCGCCTGGATCGGCAAGCGGATCTTCGTCGAGGTCCCGCAGGACATGGTCGAGGCCGCCGAGGAGGCCAGGGCCGCCGTCGTCGCCGAACAGCGGGCCGCCGGGGTCACCCCGCACGAGGCCCCCGTCGCCCTCGGCACGGTCCTCGCGATCATCGGAACCCCGCTGCTCCTGATCCTCGCCGCGACGTTCTCCTCCATCGCGCTGGACCCCTCCACACCCCGCTCGGTGATCGAGTTCTTCGGCAACCCGTTCGTCGCCCTGACGATCGCGCTGCTCCTCGCGTACTACCTGCTGGGCATCCGGCGCGGCTGGTCCCGCAAGTCCCTGGAATCGGTCTCCACGTCCTCGCTCAAGCCGGTCGGCAACATCCTGCTGGTGGTCGGCGCGGGCGGCATCTTCGGCGCCGTGCTCAAGGGCAGCGGCATCGCGGACGCCCTCGCCGACACCTTCAACGACGTCGGCCTGCCGGTCATCCTGCTCGCCTGGCTGATCTCCGTGGTGCTGCGCGTCGCCCAGGGCTCGGCGACGGTCGCCATCGTCACCACCGCGGGCATCGTCGTCCCGCTGGTCGAGGGCCAGGACATGTCCCAGGCGCACCTCGCGCTGATCATCATGGCGATCTCCGCCGGTTCGATCTTCGCCTCGCACGTCAACGACGGCGGCTTCTGGATGGTCTCGAAGTACTTCGGCATCTCGGAGCGCGACACCCTGAAGTCCTGGACGGTCCTGGAGACGGTCCTGTCGGTGGCGGGGTTCGTGGTCGCGGCACTGCTCAGCCTGGTGATCTAGCACTTCCCGTCCGGGGCCGTCCGGGTCCGTCCGGGACGGGACCGCCCGGGTCCGGGATGACCGCCCGGGTCCGGGCCGGAACACGCAGCAGCGCCGCCGGGGGAGCGGCGGCGCTGCTGGTCAGGGGTGTTTCTCGGGCCTCCGGGGGGTTACGGCAGACCGTGGACGTGCGGGCCGACCGCGTTCGACCAGGCGTTGCCCGCCGTGGCGTCCCAGTTCGTCGACCAGGTCATCGCGCCGCGCAGGGCCGGGTAGGTCCTGGCCGGCTTGAAGGAACCGCAGCCGGTGCCCTTGGTCAGGCAGTCCAGGGCGGCGTTCACGACGGACGGGGCGACATAGCCGCTGCCCGCGCCGCGGGTGGAGGCGGGGACCCCGAGACCGACCTGCGAGGCGTCGAGGCCGCCCTCCAGCTGGATGCAGGCCAGCGCGGTGAGGAAGTCCACCGAGCCCTGCGAGTAGACCTTGCCGTCGCAGCCCAGCATCGAACCGCTGTTGTAGTACTGCATGTTGACGACGGTCAGGATGTCCTTGATGTTCAGCGCCGTCTTGAAGTACTCACCGGACGTCGACTGCATGTCGATGGTCTGCGGCGCCATCGTGATGACGAGACCGGAGCCCACCTTCGAGGACAGCGAGCGCAGCGCCTTCGTCATGTAGGTGGAGTTGAGACCGTTCTCCAGGTCGATGTCGACCCCGTTGAAGCCGTACTCCTGGATGAGCGCGTGGACGGAGTTCGCGAAGGCCGTGGCGGAGGCGTCGCTGTTGACCGAGACGGAGCCCTTCTCGCCGCCGACCGAGATGATGACGTTCTTCCCGGCGGCCTGCTTGGCCTTGATGTCGGCCTTGAACTGGTCGACGGTGTAGCCGTTCAGCCCGGCGCTGTCCAGGTTGAAGGTGACGGCACCCGGCGTCGCCGTGGCGTCCGCGAAGGAGACCGCGGTGATGTCGTAGTTGGCGGGGACGTCACTGAGCTTCTGGACGGTGGCGCCGTTGTTGAAGTTCTGCCAGTAGCCCGTCACCGCGTGCTTCGGCACCGAGGTCCCCGGGCCGGGCCCGGTGTTCTCCTTCGCCGTACGGGCGCTGACCGCGGCGGACTTGACCGACTCGCCGGCCTCGTTGGTGGCGCTCACCGAGAACTGGTACGCGGTGTCGGCGGCCAGGCCGCTCACCGTGGCGGAGGTCCCGGTGACCGTGGTGGCCCTGGCGCCGTCCTTGTGGACGGTGTAGCCGGTGGCACCGGAGACGGCGTTCCAGGAGAGGGCCACGGAGGACGTCGTCGTCGTACCGGCGGCGAGACCGGCGGGCGCGCCGGGGATCGACGGGCCGGGGTCGGTACCGCCGCCGCCGTCGGGGCCGGTCACCGAGATGTCGTCGACGAGGTAGGACGCCTGGCCGTACCAGCCGTGGGTGTACACGGTGACCGAGGTGGTGGAGGCGCCGGTCCTGAAGCTGGTGGAGAGCTGGGTCCAGGCCGTGGAGCCCGGCGACCAGGTGGCGACGTCCGTGGTGCCGGTGCCGCTCGCGCCGAGGTAGGCGTAACCGCCCTGGACCCAGGAGCTGAGCGTGTACGTCGAGTTGGGCTTCACCGTCACGGTCTGCGCGCACCTGGCGTTGTCCTGGCCGGCCGGGGTGGCCTTGAGCGCCGACGTACCGCTGTGCACGGGCGAGGAGACGGCGGCGCCGCTGCCTCCGGAACAGGTCCAGTTGGCGAGCCCGGACTCGAATCCGGCGTTCTTGGCGACGTTGACGTCGGCCGCCTGGGCGCTGCTGACGAGACCGGTGACGGTCAGGGCTCCGGCCGCGACGACGGCCATGGCACCGCCGAGGACGGGCCGGACGTGACGCCTTCTGCGCCTGCTGCCTGCGGAGCGTTCCACTGTTGCCTCCGGGGGAGTTGGGGGGTGCGTTACGGGGATACCGGCGGGGTCGTGCGGGGGATCGTGCAGGGGGTGCGGGACGTGCCGGACGTACGCAGAGGTGTACGGGGGATGTGGAGCCGAAGAACGGTGGCCACCGCTGGCGGATAAACTGGTCCAGACCAATCAAGTTGTCAAGACCTCTGGCAGCGATGGCTGCCCCGGACGGGTGTTCGGCACCCCCTCCGGGAGGGGTCCGGAAGGCCCTCCGGCAGCCGTTTCTTTACGGGAAGATGTCGCCGCGGCCACCTCCTGGTCCCCTGGCGGGTGACTTCGCGCGAGATCTTCGGACCGTGACGAAGGCGCGCTGTCGAAATGAACCGGAACGACCCCGGGGGCCGTTCTGACGTGCGCGGATGAAGTGACGGGCCGTCGGGAGCGACGACGCTCCGTAACGCTCCGCAGTGGTACAGGAGTTAACCAGTCTCGATTTCGTCCTATTTAGTACCCGGGCGCCGTCGGGGCGGTGTTCGCATGTTGTCGTATCGGTCCCCGATAAGTGTTCTCTGCCTGGTGAGACGTGGCTAAAGTGCTGGGGCAGGAGCACCGGGCAGGAGCGAGTGCGGCCGACGTCACCACGACGGCCGGAGCTGAACGGGGAAGAGCGTGCCGACCGCAATAGCAGTGACAAGCGCAGATCTGGTGCTGCCGCCCACCGATCAGCAGACGCCGACCGCGGCCCTGCTCCAGGCTCCCGAGGCCCAGACCATGGAACACGCCATCGGTGACATGCACCTGCTGCTGGAGCAGCACGGGTATGTGATCGCGGTGTATCCGTCCAGCATCCCGCCAGCCCACGAACGACGGCTGTTCGGCATCCGCTCCGTCCTGGAGAGCGACCGGATCGCGCTGGTCAAGGTGGATCTGCCGCCGCTCGGCGTCGCCGTGCTGGTGCGTCAGCTGCGTCAGCTGTCACTGAGCGACTTCAGTCCCGGGGTGGTCGCCTCCGCCGCCCGGCTGCTCTCGCACTACATCTACGCGGGCGCGCTCCTGCACTCGGTGGCCAAGCTGGACCGGGTGGCCGTCAGCCTGAAGAGCCATGCGAAGTCCTGGGTGCCCGGCTCCCAGTTCGCCGTGCTCGCCGGGCCCGAGTCACAGCTCATCAAGGTCGGACCCGCGGCGGAACCGCTGACCGGTCCGGAATTCGGCACGCATCTTTTGGTGGCCAAGGGGCAGTCGCAGTCCGACTGGGTGCAGGAGACCCTGGCTCCCGCCTGGAAGGTCCAGGCCATTCATGACGCGACCCTGCCCGGCGAGTCCTCCCGCTGGTGGGGTACGGGAAAGCTGGTGGAGTTCGCCGCCTACCTCCCGGACATCTCCGTCGTGTATCAACTGGTGTCCTCCGTACGGAGGGAAAAGTGCCACTGGTGCGAGATGGAACTCATCGGGGACCGCTGCGGATTCTGTTCCTCCCCGCTCGCGTCCGCCGAGAACCGCTCGTACGCCACGGGTGTCCTGCATCAAGAGGTGAACGCATCAGCCGCCTCCTAGAGCCGCCGGGCGCCCCGCGCCACTGAGTACCGGGCCGCACCGCCCGGACAACTGGACATCCAGCACCAACGCGCAGAAGTCGCACGACCGAGCAGAATTCGTACCACCGAGCACCGACCGGCTCAACCGCGCACCTCCCGCTCCACCACCCGCTCGTGAACCACCCGCTCGTGAACCACCCGCTCGTGAACGACCCGCTTGTGAAGCACCCGCTCGTGAACCACCCGACCAAGCACTTCCGCACCTCCCGCTCCGAGCGCCCCCTCCAGCGCTCACCACTCTCAGCGCCGTCCCGTCCCGCAGCGTCACAGCCATCTCCGCAAGCCCCGCACTTCGCACGCCGAACCACCGCACTACGCGCGTTGTGCTCCTGCTTTACCGCACTTCGCGCCCGTACGTCGTACCCCGCGCATCCCTCTCTGTCCGCTGCCCCACGCATCCGAATCGAACGAGGTTGTCCGGCCCATGAACTCCCGCCAGCGCCGCGGCGTGATACTCCTGCTCCTGTCGGTCCTGTGTGCCTTCGGTGCTTTCGCCGGCGTGCTCTCGGTGATCAGCGATGTGAACTCGAAGGTCGGTCCCGAGGTGACCGCATATCAGCTGAAAGCCGACGTGGCCCCCTATACGGCCCTGAACGACGGTCAGTTCGAGAAGATCAAGATGCCCAAGCGCTGGCTCTCGGAGAACGCCGTGACCAACCTGCGGGAAGTCGAATCGAAGATCGCCGTCACCCAGCTCCGCAAGGGCTCGCTGCTCCAGTCGGACATGATGGCGCGCAAGCCCGAACTCCGTGCCGGTGAGCAGGAGATCGCCATCATGATCGACGCGGCGACCGGCGTCGCGGGCAAGATCACGCCCGGCGCCACGGTCAACATCTACGCCACGTTCGCCGGTGAGCAGAAGGAAAGCGCCTCCCAGTCCAAGGTCATCGTCTCCAACGCCAAGGTGCTGGACGTGGGCAAGCTGACCGCCCTGGAGCCCACCGGGGACCAGCGGGGCAGTCAGAGCACGCAGGCCGTGCCGATCACCTTCGCCCTGAACACGCTGGACACCCAGCGCGTGGCGTACGCCGAGTCCTTCGCGGAGCACGTACGGCTCGCCCTCGTCGCGCCCGGCAGTGACGGCACCATCCGCCCGGGGGACCGCACCTACACGCTCGACAAGGACAAGTGAGGATGGGATGACCACCAGAATCCTCCCGGCCGTCGGTGACCTCGACGCGGCCAGATCGGTCACCACTCTGCTCAGCCAGCTCCCCGACGCGGAGCCGGCCGCGCCGGTCGGCGACTCGACCCAGCTGATCGACACCCTGGCCCGTCTCGCGGGCGAGTCCCTCGACGAGCTGCCCGAGGTCGTGCTGGTCCACGAGCGGATCGGCCCGGTACCGGCCCTGGAGCTCATCCGGGAGGTGTCGATGCGGTTCCCGTCCGTCGGGGTCATCCTGATCACCGCGGATGCCAATCCCGCTCTGTTCGCCGACGCCATGGACTCCGGCGCCCGCGGGATCGTCACCCTGCCGCTGAGCTACGAGGAGCTGGCCAACCGGGTCCAGGCCGCGTCCCAGTGGTCGGCGGGTGTGCGCCGCCACCTCACCGCGAACAACGAGGTGTTCACCGGCCCCGGCGGCATGGTCCTTACCGTCAGCGGCGCCAAGGGCGGTGTGGGTGCCACCGTCGCGGCGATCCAGCTCGCCCTGGCCGCGCAGGCGTCCGGCAACACCGTCGCCCTGGTCGACATGGACCTCCAGACCGGCGACGTCGCCTCGTACCTCGATGTGCAGTTCCGGCGCTCCCTGGTCGACCTGGCACTCATCACGGAGATCACCCCGCGGGTGCTGGCCGACGCGGTGTTCTCGCACTCGACGGGGCTGGCCCTGCTGCTGGCACCGGGCGAGGGCGAACGGGGCGAGGAGGTCAGCGACCGGTCCGCGCGCCAGATCGTGAGCGCGCTGCGCACCCGCTACGAGATCGTGGTGATCGACTGCGGCGGCCAGATGAACGGGGCCAACGCGGCGGCCATCGAGATGGCGGACGTGGCCCTGCTGGTCACGACCCCCGACGTCATCGCGGTGCGCGGGGCGAAGCGCATCGTACGGATGTGGGAACGGCTCCAGATCCGCAAGGCGGAGGAGACGATCACGCTCGTCAACCGCTTCACCCGCAACACCGAGATCCAGCCGCCCCTGATCCAGAAGATCACCGGAACCCAGGTGGCGAACGCGGCGGTGCCCGCGAACTTCAAGGAACTCCAGGCCTCGGTGGACGCCGGACGCCTGCACGAACTGGATGCCAAGAGCACCGTCAAGCAAGCGCTCTGGGGACTGGCCGGAGAACTGGGCATCGTCAAGGTCAGTGCGAGCAAGAAGAAGAGCGGTGGCACATTCAAAAACGACCGGGGCTCGATCGGACGTCCGCGCCGACGGCGCGACGGCGACGACCGGGACCACGGGAAGACCGAGGGGACACGTTGACCGATGACTACCAACCGGGCACCGGACACCGAGATACGGGGGAGGCGTGACGCCCGCGGCTCCCGGGGCGGGCTCACGCACTCCCCGGAGGGGCTCACGCCCTCACCGAGCGGCCTGAGGCGCAACGCCGCCCGCCGTTTCCGCGGACATGGCCATGTCGTACGGGGCCGCTTCGTACGGGGCCGCTTCGTACAGGACCGTTCCGTACGGGGCCGTGACCGCGACCGTGGGCAGACCGCGATCGAGTTCCTGGGGATGACCCCGTTCATCATCCTGATCATGCTCGTGCTCTGGGAGTGCGCGCTCATCGGCTACACCTGGAGCCTCGCGGGCAACGCGGCGGACGTGGGCGCGCGCAAGGGCAGCGGTGCGGAGTACGCGCAGAGCCGGGCATGCAAGAAGGGTGCGAAGGCGCATCTGCCGGATGCCTGGAAGGACAACGTCAAGATCACCTGCAGGTCCGGCCGCGAGCTGTACAAGGCCGACGTCAAGCTCAAGGTCCCTGTCCTGGTCCCGGGTCTCTTCGACCTGGACGTGAAGATCACGGGCCACGCCGGCTCGCCGCTGGAGGGCTGAGTGATGACCGTAACCGCACGCGTGAAGCACTCCGGCGGCAAGCGCGCCGACGGCCCCCGTTGCGTCCCCGCCGGTCCTCCCGGCAGGCGCCGCACCGACCGCGGCCAGGTCGCCATCGAGTACCTGGGCTTCCTCCCGCTCCTCATCCTGGTCGCCCTCCTCGCCATCCAGGCCGGCCTCGCCGCGTACACGGCGGCTCAGGCGGGTACGGCGGCCCGTGCGGCCGCCAGGACGGCGACCCAGGACTTCCCCACGGGCAGTGCCCGTACCGCGGCCCGGGACTCGATGAGCGACTGGCTCGCGAACGACGGCTTCCGGTACCGCGAGCGCGGGGGCACCGACGAGGTCACGGTCACCATCGAGATCAAGGTTCCCAACGTGGTCCCGGGCATGGACGGCAAGTGGGGCAAGTGGGGCAAGGCCAAGCGGAGTTCCACCATGCCCCGCGGATAGTGCCCCCGCGGGCCGGTGCGTCCACCGGCCCGCCCTCAGGGATTGACCGTCTGCGGGACCGACCACCCGCAGGTTCGACCGGACAGTGAGACCGAGGAGTTACGCACATGAGCCTGCGGGCACGCATGACCGCCCCGGAGGAGCACGGCGGGGCACGGGAGGACGGCCACATGGTGGCCACCTACCGTGCCAAGCTGCTGGAGGAGATCGACCTCGCGGAGATGTCCTCGCTGGCCGCCGCCGAGCGGCGGGCCCGCCTGGAACGCGTCCTCGGGCACATCATCAGCCGCGAGGGTCCGGTCCTCTCGACCATCGAGCGCTCGCAGCTGATCCGCCGCGTGGTCGACGAGGCCCTCGGGCTCGGCATCCTGGAACCGCTCCTGGAGGACGCCTCCATCACCGAGATCATGGTGAACGGGCCGGACCAGATCTTCGTCGAGCGCAGCGGCAAGGTCGAGCAGCTCCCGATGCGCTTCGGCTCGCACGAGCAGCTGATGCAGACGATCGAGCGCATCGTGTCGACCGTCAACCGCCGTGTGGACGAGTCGAACCCGATGGTCGACGCGCGACTGCCCAGCGGTGAGCGTGTCAACGTGATCATTCCGCCGCTGTCCCTGACCGGCGCGACCCTCACCATCCGACGGTTCCCGAGGTCCTTCACCCTCCAGGAGATGATCGGCTTCGGCTCGCTGGACGAGCAGATGCTGATCCTGCTCGCCGGTCTCGTCCAGGCCAAGCTCAACATCATCGTCTCCGGCGCCACCGGCACCGGGAAGACGACGCTCCTCAACGCCCTGTCCGGGCTGATCCCGAACAGCGAACGCATCGTCACGATCGAGGACTCCGCCGAACTCCAGCTCCAGCAGAGCCATGTGATCCGGCTGGAGTCCCGGCCGGCGAACGTGGAGGGCAAGGGCCAGATCACCATTCGCGACCTGGTCCGCAACTCCCTGCGTATGCGCCCCGACCGCATCGTCGTCGGTGAGGTCCGCGGCGGCGAATCGCTCGACATGCTCCAGGCGATGTCCACCGGTCACGACGGCTCGCTCGCCACCGTCCACGCCAACAACGCCGAGGACGCGCTGATGCGTCTGCAGACCCTGGCCTCCATGTCGGAGATCAAGATCCCGTTCGAGGCGCTGCACGACCAGATCAACAGCGCCGTCGATGTGATCGTCCAGCTGACCCGGCACGCCGACGGATCGCGAAGGGTCACCGAGATCGCGGCCCTGGACTCGCACGGCCGCGATCCGTACCGCATCGTCACCGTGGCCAAGTTCAACGCCCGGCCGATGGACTCCGACGGACGGATCGAGGGGGATTTCCAGTACCTCCCCCTGCCCCGCCGGATCGCCGACCGCCTCTACATGGCCAGCCAGCCCATCCCGCAGGCGTTCGGGGTCGCCGCATCCTCCGAACAGCTCGCCACCCGAGAGGCCAACTAGGTACTGAGCCATGGACAATGTGAATCTCCCCCTGATCACGATCGGCGTCACGCTGCTGTGCGGCGTGCTCGGCGTCATGGGCCTGCACGCCTACTCCGGCGGCAAGGCGGACCGCGACGCCCTCGTCGACCGGCTCTCCCACGTCGGCCACCTCCCCGAGACGGGCCGCCGCCGCCGGTTCCGCACCCTGGACCGCAAGCTCCGCACCACCGGCCTGGGCAAGAAGCTGGAGCTGAAACTCGCCGCGACCGGCATGGAACTCTCCCCGGGCGAGTTCCTCGTGTACGCGCTCCTGGCGATGGCCGGACTGTGGATGATCGCCTCCTCGATACTCGCCGCGTTCTTCGGCCCGGTGGCCGCCCTGATCGGTCTCTGGGGCACCAACGCCTTCCTGAACTGGCAGCGGGTCAAGCGCACCGAACGCTTCATCAACCAGCTCCCCGAGCTGTCCCGCATCCTCGCCAACGCCACCCAGGCGGGTCTGGCCCTGCGGACCGCGCTGTCCATGGCCGCGGACGAGCTGGAGAACCCGGCCGGTGAGGAGCTGGCACGTGTCGCCCGCCGCCTCGCCGTCGGTGAGTCCCTGGAGGACGCGCTCAGCGAGGTGACCGACCGGCTGCCCTCACGCGAGCTCGTCGTCCTGGTGACCACACTGGTCCTGTCCAACCGGGCCGGCGGTACGGTCGTCAGCTCCCTGCGCAACCTCACCGAGACCCTTGAGGAACGGAAGGAGACCCGGCGCGAGGTCAAGACCCAGCTGTCCCAGGTCACCGTCACCGCCTACGCCGTACCCGGCTTCGGCATCGGCGCCATGCTCCTGATGAACGCCGTGATGCCCGGCGCCCTCGACCGGATGACCGGCGCCCTCATCGGCCAGATCGCCGTCGTGGTCTCCATCGTCCTGTACGCGATCGGATTCATCGTGATCCGCCGTCTGTCCCGTATCGACGTCTGACGGCCTGGGAGAAGAAGCAGACATGGACATGATGCTCGCGCTCGTCGTCGGACTCGCGGTGTACGGAGCCATCCACGGCATCCGGATGTACCGGGCCGACGCCAAACTGCCCGGCGACCTCGCCATCGCCCTGGAATCCGGCGCCACCCGCACCAGCGCGGTCGGCTCCGGCGTCGACCGGCTCGGCATCCGCTGGGCCCCCATGGTGCTCCGGATGATGGGGGCCAAGGCCGTCACCAAGAAGCGCCGCCAGATCGACCTGGCCGGTAACCCCGGCGGCCTCACCATCGACCGCTACGCCGCCCGGCGCGCCGTCTACGGGGCCCTCGGCGGCCTCGGCGCGTTCGCGATGCTCCTGCAGGGACAGTTCTTCCTCGCGCTCGTCATGATCGCGTTCGGGCTCTTCTGGGTGGAGGCCGGTATCTGGTCCGCCATCCGGGTCCGCAGGGAGCACATCGAGCGCACCCTCCCGGACTTCCTCGACGTCCTGGCCGTCGTCGTCTCCGCGGGCCTCGGTTTCCGCCAGGCGCTCGCCCGCGTCGCCGAGAAGTACGAAGGCCCCTGGGCCGACGAACTGCGCATCACCCTGCGTCAGATGGACATGGGCGTCAGCCGCAGGCAGGCCTTCGAGGAGCTGCGCAGGCGAAACGACTCGGAACAGGTCGCGATGTTCGTCACCACGCTCCAGCAGGGCGAGGAGCTCGGTGCCCCGATCGTCGAGACGCTGATCCAGATCGCCAACGACATGCGCCGCACCGACGCCCAGAACGCCCGCCGGAAGGCGGCGAAGGCGGTACCGAAGGCGACCTTCGCCGTCACCTCCTTCCTCCTGCCCGGCACGCTCGTCCTGCTGACCGTCGGCTTCGTCTACGGCGCCGACGTCGACCTCGGCTTCATGTCGGGCGGCTGACGATGACCGACGACGGCGACCACGGGGACAGACGGGAGGTGACAGGCCCATGACGTTTCAGCTCAGCGGTGTCCACAACGGACTCACCGCGGACATGTCCGTGGCCACCACCGACCCGCAGTCGCGCCCCGCGCTCGCCATCCAGGTCAACGCCCTCCAGGCGATGTGCCGGCAGGTCTTCGGCTTCCGGCTGGCGATGATCGCCATAGCCACCCCGTTCGCGATCAGCCACACTGCGCGCGGCCTCGCCACCTGGTTCATCGGCGCGGCGATCCTGATCACGTTCATGGGCAGCTACGTCCTGTTCCGCGACTGGGAGCGCTTCGGCCCGCGCCTGCTGCGCCACCCCTGGATGCTCGGCATCGATGTGTTCCTGGGCGCGCTCCTGCTGATCACCGCCACCCCCGAGTCCACGCTCGCGTACGTCACCGTCTGCACCCCGCTCCTCGCCGGCCTCGTCTACGGCTGGCGAGGAGCCGCCGTGTTCGCCGCGGTCCAGGTCGTCATCGTCTTCGGCGTCTACAACACCGTCCCCAAGCTCGAAGGCGGCGACGCGACGAACCTGCTGCTCCCCGGCTTCTGCGTGATCGCCGGCGCCGTCGGGGTGACCCTGCGCAATCTGCTCCTGCGCTTCGGGACCGCCAGCCAGGCCCTCACCGAGACCCGCGCCCGCCTCGCCGTGAACGAGGCCGTGGAGGGCGAACGCACCCGCCTCGCCCGCGAGATGCACGACTCCGTAGCCAAGACCCTGCACGGTCTCGCCCTGGCCGCCGACGGCCTCGCCGCTTCCGCCGACCGGATGGACCCGCCCACCGTCAGGCAGCAGGCCGAACTCGTCGCCCGTGCGGCCCGTCGTGCCGCCGCCGAGTCCCGCGAACTGCTCACCGATCTCCGCCGTGAGTCGGGCCTGGACGGCGGTGTGGACGTCGTCGACGAACTCCGGGCCCGCGCGTCCGACTTCAGCGGCCGGCACGGACTCACCGCGACCTTCCGCCGGCTCCAGGAGCACATCCCCGTACCGCCCGTCCCGCAGGCGGTCGCCCGGCAGCTGCTCACGGTCGCCTCCGAGGCCATGGAGAACGCCCACCGGCACGCGGACCCCACCTACCTCATCGTGCTCGCGGGAGTGGAGGGCGACGTCCTGCGCATCAGCGTCTACGACGACGGGCGCGGCCTGCCCGTGGGCACCACTCTCGACACCCTCAGACGGGCGGGACACTTCGGTCTCGTCGGCATGGTCGAACGCGCCGCATCCATCGGCGCCCGTATCCGCATCGGCAAGGGAGACGCCGCCCAAGGCACCGAAGTGCGCCTGGAGATACCCCTCGCCGCTCTTGGCACCACCTCCACCGCCCCTCCATCCGCCCCCCACCCGTAGCTCCTGAGAGGAGGTCGCAGAATGCCGGACGACATCTCCCGCGCGTCGAGCAAGAACTGGGTGGCCCCGCACCACGCCTCCCCGCACACCTCGCCGCACACCGCACCGCCCGTCCCGGAACCCAGCTCCTCCGGGTTCCCCGTCCCCCAGCGGACCGCGGCACCCGAGGCCCTGCCCACTCCCTTCCCGGCCGCACCCGGTCCCCAGGCCCCCGGCAGGCTCCGGGTGGTGGTGGCCGACGACAACCCCGTGGTCCGGGCCGGCCTGGGCGTACTGCTCTCCGGCCGCGCCGACATCCAGGTCGTCGCGGAGGCGGCGGACGGCCGTCAGGCCTACGAGATGGCCCTCCGCCACCGTCCGGACGTCGTTCTGCTGGACGTCCGGATGCCCGGTGTGGACGGCATCTCCGCACTGCCGCACCTGGTGCGGATCGCCCCCGTGATGATGCTGACCTACAGCAGGGAGAGCGAGATCGTCCACGAGGCCCTGCGCCTGGGCGCGGGCGGCTATCTGGTGCACGGCGAGTTCACGGCCGACCAGCTGGTCCAGGCGGTCCGCGACACCACGCAGGGCCGGGCCAACTTCACCGCCACCGCCGCGAACGCCCTGCTCGCCCATATGCGCAACGGCGTGGGCCCGGGGCGCGGAGCACTCCCGGAGGGCCTGGGCACCGCCCTGACGACAGGAGTGCCGTACCCGGCCTCCGGTCATGAGGAGCAGCCCGGCTTCACACCGCCGCCACCACTCACCATGGCGACGCGACAGGTCCAGGAATCGGAAGGTCTTTCGCAACTGCAACCTGTTGTGGGACAGTCTTCCATGACCAGGGGGTCCGGCGCGGCTCCCAACAGGCAGCAACACGGGTTGAGTTCGAGGGAGGTGGAGGTCATGGAGCTGATTGCGTCCGGGATGAGCAACCAGCAGATCGCCGCCACCTGCTTCATCAGCGAGAAGACCGTGAAGAATCACATCAACCGTATCTTCACGAAACTTCACAGCGGCAGCCGCAGCGAGGCGATCGCCCGCTGGCTGGGCACGGCACCCGCGACGGGCCCCGGCCCGCGAAGGGCGGGCGGTCATGGCTGAGCGGGGCGGCAACGCGGGGGCCCAGAGCGCGCTTTGGGCCCGGGAATGGGTCCTGGGACCCTCTGGTGAGCGTGGTGCCTCCCTCTATGTTTCTCATGTCGCAAGCGGCACCGGCCAGGAGGAAGCCGGAGTCGTTCGCGACATGCCAGGAACGTGCGAGTCGGCCGGCAAGCGGTCGGCCGAATCAGGAGGGGAACACCATGTCGAACATCACCCTGAAGACCGCCGTGCGCGTCAACGGCTGGGCCAACACCGCCGTCAGCAGCATCCAGAAGCGCTACGCGGCGAAGGACCGGGGTCAGACGGCGTTCGAGTACCTGGGCATCATCCTGGTGGTCGTGGCGATCATCGGTGCGGTCGCGGCCTCGGGCATCGGCGGCAACATCTCGAACCGCATCGACAGCATGGTCTCCGAGATCACCGCTGGCTAATGACTGTCCGGTCTCGTAGCGACCGAGGGCAGGCCTTCCCCATCTACATTGTGATGGTGGCGGGCCTGCTCTTCCTCGTGTTCGCTTTCTTCGCTGTCGGCAAGGCATCGGCCTTGCGCAATGGTTCCCAGGGTGCGGCGGACTCCGCCGCGCTGGCTGCCGCCCAGACCGCTCGTACGGGTTTCCAGGGAGGGTTCATGGCCTCGCTCCCCGGGAAAATGCTGGACACGTTCCTGTCGACCCCCTTCGTCACGCCGTGCGGCGCGGCGCAGAGTTTCGCTTCGCAGAACGATGCGGACGTCAAGATGTGCGGCAGTCCCACCATCGTTCCGCGGTTCGACAGGATCACGGTCGAGGTCGAGGGCCGCAAAGCGGTGGACTCGCCGGTCATTCCGGGGACGGAGCGGAAGTTCGCCCACGCCAAAGCCACTGCCGTCATCGAGTTCCGCTGTGACTGGCAGTCCTTCGACTTCAACGACGACGGTGCCCAGGACCTGTACGTCTTCTCGTGCGGCAAGGCCGGGGTCGTTGAGATCGAGCCTTTGGGTGCCCCCAAGGACTGGTCGAAGATCAGCAAGATTCTTTTCGACGTGCGGTTGGTCGACAAGTGACAGCGAACGACGAGTAGAGGGATTCGGATTCCATGAGTATTCGGCGTACCACGAGAAACCGAAGGGCAATGGCGGCTGCCTCCATGGCTGCGGCGCTTGCCCTCGCGCTCACCGGCTGTGGTGGCGACAGCGACGGGAAGGGAGATGCCGGCAGTTCGGCACCTTCCGGCGCCGCCGCTCCTTCGAAGACCGCAGACAGCGACACTGTGGTCCAGGAGGACACGGCTGCCGGTGAGAACGTGGACCCGGATGTGAAGCTCGCCGAGATGCGCGGCCAGGCCGGCGTCACGCTCGTTGTCAATCAGGTGCTGCGTGACTCCGGCGGCTTCGTGACCGTGCAGGGCGAGATCAAGAACGAGGGCGACAAGTCCGTCAACCCGGCAGCGTGGGCGGGAGGTGAGACCGCCATTGTTCTGAAGAACATGAACTCGGTGGGCGGAGCCACGCTGGTCGACAAGGTGGGCAAGAAGCGCTATTACGTCCTGCGGGACACGGACGGACGCTGCTTGTGCACCACCAAGATCCGCCCGCTTCTTCCCGGAGCGACAACTCCGGTGTTCATGCAGTTCCCGGCTCCGCCGAGCACGACCACAGAGGTTGATCTGGCGCTGCCGACGTTCGCCACCACCTCTCTGAAGATTTCCGGGTGATGGTGAGCATGGCGAACATCAGGATGATGGGAGTCCCGCTCGCGACCGCTGTGCTTCTGTCGAGTGTGACGTTGTTCGGTGCGGCGCCCGCACTGGCGGACGACGGTCCCAGCGTGCCCCCTGGGACGGAGGCCACCTCCGAGCCGCCCGTCAAGATCGATCCCAATGATCCGGACCTGAAGATGCCCGAAGGGGGCACACTGGCCCCCGGCAAGGTCCTCGACATCATCCAGGTGATCGAGGACATGGGCGGCGAGGAGCGCCGTGAGGACAGCAATGCCAACATCAAGTTCGCGCTCCAGGCCGAAGTCCTCTTCGGCAAGGACAGCGCGAAGCTGAGCCCGGCGGCCAACTCCCGCATCGCCGCCATCGCGGCGGAGATCAAGAAGCAGAACGCGACCAAGGTCCGCGTCTTCGGCTTCACCGACAACCTCGGCTCCTCCGCCCACGGCGACGTGCTCTCCAAGCAGCGCGCCGACGCGGTGCACGGGGTCCTGTCGAAGGAGCTCGGCTCCACGATCACCTTCGAGATCCGTGGATACGGCGAGCAGTACCCGATCGCCAGCAACAGCAACGAAGAGGGCAGGAAGAAGAACCGGCGTGTGGAGGTCTCCTTCCCGCGCGGCACCGCTTCCTGACCTCCTCCGCGAGGCACACGCGCGCCGCGCGTACGACGCGCGAGTGACACGCACACGCGCGCCGCACGCACGAGCGACACGCGAAGGGCCCGGCACCGCGGCTCCTGGAACCCCAGGGCCGCGGTGCCGGGCCTTCGTCATGGCAGGGGCGGCGGGTCCCGGCCCGGTCCGCCGGAACCGGAACGGCCCGGCCGGCGCTCCCCGGCAGCGGGGGAGCGCCGGCCGGGCCGGACGGACTACTTGACGGTGATGGACTTGACGAACGCGTCCAGGTCCCCGGCGGTCAGCTGGTCCTTGACCGCGTTGATCCGGATGGCGAACGGCACGCCCTCGGAGTCGACACCGGCCACCACGACGCCCGTCATCGGGGTCCCGACGGTCGGGGTGTCCTCCTTGCCGTCGGCGGTGAATTCGTAGTCGATCCGGCGGGCCTCACGGGCGCTGTCCGCGCCTTCGAGACGTACGTCCTCGGTGTCCTTGCGGGTGGCTCCGAGGCCGAGGCCCGCGCCCGCCGCGGCCGCCGCCTCGCCGGCCGTGCTGACGCCGGTGGCGAAGTTCAGCTGGACCGAGACCATGCCGGTGCGTACGCCGTCCTCCGTCCTGAGCGCGACGGCCGCGTTGCTCTTGCTGCGCTTGTCCGCCGGCTGCTCGGCGTATCCCTTGTTCTTCGGGTAGCCGACGGACAGGCTCTTGGTGTCCAGCGTGCCCCAGCCCTCCGGGACCGCGGCGGTGTCGTCGCTGCCGCAGCCCGTGAGCAGGGCCAGGGCGATGACGGCCGCGGCGGCCGCGCCGAGCGGCCGGGACTTCTTCGGTGTGGATGTGGTCATGGCCGTCATCGGTGCTCGCCTCTTCGTCGTGCGGTCGGTCGACGTGCTCACTTCGCGCAGTAGCTGTACGGAAGATACGTGCGATTGTCGCCCTGCGGGGCGCCGAGGAACTGCGCGTCCGTCAGTGTTTCCTTCTTGTGCTCGTCGGAGATGGAGAAGCCGAGGCTCATGCCGAGCGAGACCTCGAAGCCGAACTCCTGGGCGTCCGTCTCGCCGTGGTAGCGCATCGTGCTGGAGAGACCGTCGTCGAACATCATCTGCTCGAAGGGGTCGCTGCCCGCGGGCCGCTTGTCCATGGCGTGGTCGCCGAACATGTACTCGAACGGGGCGGTGTTGTTGCCCGAGCCGTCCAGCCACTGCTCGGCGATGGCCCGCTTGCCCTCGGTGGCCTTGTCGGTGTCCTTGCCGAAGATGATCGAGTTCGTCTGGACGTCGAGACCGGAGTCGCCGGAGGAGTCGCCGACGCTGCCCTTGCCGCCGCGCTTGTCCTTGCCCTTCTCGCCGTTGTCGCCGCCCACCTCGACCTTGCCGGAGGTGGAGCCCTTGTCCACCGTCTGCGTCATGTCGATCCGGACGATCTTCCCGGTCTTCTGGTCACGGGTGACGGTGATGGCGCCGGTGTGGTTCTCCTTGCCGCCCAGGCTGCCCTTGACCGGCCCGGCGTTGCCGCTGAGCTTGCCCTCGAGTTCGAGCTTGGCGGTGTACGTGTACGACTCGTTGCCGTTCACGTCGTCCTTGGTGATCGTCACCTCGGGGGAGAACTTGGCCTTGCCGCCCAGCTTGGCGCCGAGCTCGGTCTCGTCGCCCGACTTGATGGAGAGCCCGCCGTCCGCGTACGCGTTGAGTCCGACGGTCGAGTAGGAGATCTTCTTGTCGCCGATCTTCTTCTCGATGGCTTCCTTCTTCTCGGCCCACTTCATGCCCGAGTACCAGCCGCCGCCGTAGCCGCCGCTGTGCTTGGTGGCGGTCTCCCACATCTTCATCTCCTCGATGTCGTCCCGCATCTTCTGAGCCTCTTCCTCGCTCTTGAAGATCCAGGTGTCACCGTTGGTGATCTTGATGCCGCCGCCGATGTCGATGTCCGCCTTGCCGAGGCTGCCGAGCTTGACGCCCGGCGTGCTGGCGGTGGCGCCCGCCGAGGCCGCGTCGGTGAACGTCATGGTGACCTGCTTGTCGTTCTCGTCGACCTTGCCGTCCCCGTTCACATCGGAGTTGGCCCGGGACACCTTCTGCTGGAAGCCGTACTCCTCGCCCCACTCGAACCAGCCGATCTTGACCTTGCCGCCCGCCGTGTCCGAGATGCTGGAGACCTGGCACATCTTGGGTTCGTAGTCGGCGTCGGTCTTCGGCTTGGCCTCCGGCTCCGTGCCACCGCCGGTGGAGCAGGACCCGCCACCGCCGGCGAGCGAGCTGATGGCGCACCGGATGCGCTCGCCGATCTTCCCGCCGACCCCGGCCATCGCCATGGCGCCGATCAGCATGACGACGAGGGTGACCACGCCGAGGTACTCCATGGCGGTGGCCCCGCCGTCCCGCCAGTTGTACGAGTACTGCGGCGGGGGAGGGGGCTGCGTGGCCCGCTCCTCCAGCAGCCGGTCGACGGCCACACCCGCGGCGGCGCCCGTGGCCAGCGAGACGACCGGCATCAGGACACCCTCGATGCCGACGACGTTCCACGCGACCGCGAAGCCGTACATCAGGCCGGCCAGGGGCACCGCCAGGGCGGCGAGCAGATAGACGACGCGGGATTCGCGGTGCTCGTCGGGGAGGATGCGCGCGGCGGCCAGCACCGTCAGCAGGGTCACCACGAGGCTGGGTACGTGCATGAGCGCGAGGCGCCAGCCGAACGACTCCAGCCTCTCCCCGCTTCCCAGCAGTTCGACCAGCACCCGGTCGGTCATGAAACCGGCGGCGATGTAGACCAGGGCCCCCGTCGCCCAACTGCGGGTCAACGCGAAGAACCAGTTGCTGTGTTCACGCTGATACAAGGTGCCGGGCCCGCCCGGACCGCGATGCCCCGCCGATATGTGGCTCGCGCTCCTGTCCCCCCAGCCGCCGCCACCGCTCACGGTTCAACCTCTCTCCGGCACACGGGTGTTGCCTGTCGCCGTGAGCGTACGGCCGGAGAGCGGCGGTGGCGCGGGTCCCCGGCCCCAAAGCCGGGCCCAACCCCGACGCCGGTGATCAGCGCGTTCGCGTCGGTCCGGGGCGCCGGACCGACGCGGCGGGTGCGCCGGTTCCGCATTTGGGCCGCCCGTGGGTCCGTGGGCCCACGCCGGAGCCGTCGCGGCTCATTACGCTCGAACGTGCCGGTCGTCGCCGACCACGACACCGCCGCCGTCCACGCCTGTGATCCGGGCGCTCGCCATGGCCCTTATCCGGGCGCACCCATGGGCATTCCGACACCGGTGGCACACGTTCGACCGGGTACCAACCTCTCATGCTCGATTTGCGCACGCGAATAAACATGTTCACGCTGTGATGGGGTGAGGCGTCGATGAGTACCGGCTTCTTCTACTCGTACCACCTGGGCTGGACCCGCCTGGACGCCCAGACTCTGCTGGGGGACCTCGAAGCGGAGGGGCTGCGGCTGGCCCATCCGGCGACCGGGCGCACCGTGCTCGTCAGCCAGGACTCCGCGTCGGCCGGGGCGCGTTCGCCCGTCACCCGGGAGCAGTTGCTGTCCATTGCCGGACTGCAAAGGCTCGACGAGATCGGGTTCCGGCTGTGGGTGGGCGGCGCGACGGACGTCCTCGTACGCGTCCGAAGGGCGCGGCGCGGGGCCGTGGCCGTCGAGTTCGGCCTCGGTGAGCTGCCCCCCGAGGAGCAGGACCGGGCCGTGAGCGCCATACGACGGACCATTGGACGCGCGTCCGTCCTGTGCATCGGATTCGTCGTCGACCGGCGTGGCACGACCTCGGCGACCGACTGGGACGGGGTCGTCATCGACGGTGCGGCACCTCTCGACGAGTGGCCCGACGTCGTCGCCGTACGCGAGGAAATCGCCGCCGCGCACCCGCAGTTGGCGTTCCTCGACTCGGTCGGGCACTCCCCGTGGCGGGTGTTCGGGAACTCGGTGCTCAGCGTGTGACGGGTGGCGCCGGCCCTCGCGCGAGGGCCGGCGCCGCCTTTCCCGCGCGGTGCGTCGCCCTCACTCGGCGCCCTGCCCGTCAGTGGGTCCAGGGGCCCAAGACGCCCGCGACCTGGGAGGTTAGCGTCACCTTCGTAACGGAACAGGGCCCGGCCCGGCGCTCCCCCATGGCGCCGGGCCGGGCGGCTACCAGAGGGTGACGGCAGAGTGCAGACGGCGGAACAGCTCACGCTGACCGACGAGGAGTCCCAGCTCCTCCAGCAGGGTTTGATCGAGTGGAGCGGCCCGGCTCGCTGTACCGAGGAATTCGCCGTCGCCATGGGGTTCGACGGCACCGAGGATCTGCACCGAAGAGGCATCGCGATCCGCGGCGCACTCGCCGCACGCGAACCGCTGGCTCCGATGGACTGGGCACGGGCACTGCTGGCCACCGAACTGGCCTTCGCCAGTGAGGTGGTCGGCTCCGGGTACGGGTGGTCCACGACGACGGGCCGGCCCGACGACCTCACGGTACGTGTCCTGCGCTCCACCCAGCTGAAGCTGATCCGCACGGTCGGCCCGCTGGTCGGCCGGGGACTCGGCACCCGCCCCACCGGCGCCTGACGCATGCCCCCGCCACGGGTCCACCTGGCGCGGGGGTGACGACTGCCGATGGCCGTGTCCTTCCCGCCAGCCGTTTGCTGTGATGCTGAGTGAAGCCCGCGCGGAGTTACCGGACTTCGAGGGCGGCATCGTGCCGCGTGACCGCGTGACCGCGTGACCGCGTGAACGGCGCGGGTGGGCACGGCGCGGGTGGGCACGGGCGGGCACGGGGCGCGGGGAGGCAGAGGCGCGCGGGAGGGCTCGTTACGCGTCGCTCGTGGCCGTGACGTGGACCTCGACCCGGGCACCCGGCCGCAGCCCCCACTGTTCCATCGCCCCGGCCTCGGACTCCATCACGTGCCGGGCGCGCAGGCGCGGCAGCCCGAGGCGGCCGGGCTTCATCGTGCGGACCGCCAGCACATTGAACTTCCGGTCCAGATACGCCACATCGATGGTGAACCGCATCCGGAAGGTGTGCACACTCCCGCACGGCGTGAGCATCAGTGCCCCCTCGATCCCGTCCTGCCCCAGCAGCCCCCGGGTCCGGGCCCGGTAGGAGGCCGCTATCCGCAGCGGAACCGCGCACTCCCCGGTGTCCGTGCCGACCGTGACCGTTCCTTCGCCATCGCGCCATTTCCTCATGGGCACCGACCGTAGCCCCCGACGACGGATCATGGGTCCCGAACGGCCCCCAGTGGGCCCCAGGGCCCAAGCCCCTTGTCGTACCGCCCGATTAAGGTCCCTGGTGTGGACGCAACGCTGATCGCCGTCGCCGCCCTCTGGGGCGCCGCCACCGGGATGCTGGTCCCGCGTGCCGCGTACCGGTTCTCCGTCGAACCGGAGGAGGCCTGGCGCGACGCCTGCCCCGCCGGGCACCCGCTCACCGGCCCCGGCGGCGGCTGGTTCGGCCCGGCGCGGTGTACGGCCTGCGCGTCGGTGCCGGCCACCCACGCGCCCCGGACGACGGCCCCGGCCGACCACGGCCCGGACGGTGACCGCGTCACCGAGGCCGCCGAGGGTCCGGAGGCCGCATCGAGACCGGAAGAGGCCCGGGACGCGGTGCCGGGCGCGGCGCCGGACGCGGCGCCGGGGACGACGCGGGGTGCGGACCGTGTCCCGGTGCCGCCCGGCGGACGCTACGCCCCCCGCGTCCTCACCCCTCTCGTCACCGCGCTCGCCTGCGCCGCGCTGGCGGCCGGCACCGGCACCAGGCCCGAGCTCGCGGCCTGGCTGCTGCTCGCCCCCGTCGCCGTGCTCCTCGCCGTGGTCGACAGCCGGGTCCACCGGCTGCCCGACCCGCTGACCCTGCCCCTGGCCGGTGCGGCCATCCTGCTTCTGGGGGCCGTCGCCCTTCTTCCCGAACACGCCGGATCCTGGACCTCGGGGCTGCTCGGAGGGCTCGTCCTCGGCGGGTTCTACTTCGTGCTCTTCCTGATCAACCCGAATGGCATGGGCTTCGGCGATGTGAAGCTCGCACTGGCCCTGGGGATCGCGCTCGGCTGGTACGGCTGGGCGGTGCTGTTCGTGGGGGCCTTCGCGGGGTTCCTGTACGGGGCGGTGTACGGCCTCGGACTGGTGATCCTGCGCCGCGCCGGGCGCAGGACGGGCATCCCGTTCGGTCCGTTCATGATCGCGGGGGCGCTGACCGGGCTGCTGCTGGGCGCCCTGGCTGCCTGACGCCCCGACCCCCTGAACCTCGGTGGCCCGAACGGCCCGGCGCCGCCCGCCCGGCCCCGGTCCGCAAGAAACGCGGTCGCGGTTCCGGTGCCCGCCTGGAACGATTCCCGCATGCCCGAACAGCTCCCCTCCTCCGGCCCCACCGGTACCTTCCCCGGCTCCTCCTCCACAGCCTCCGACGAGCGGTTCGAGGCGCTCGTCCGTGAGGCCGGCACCGTTTCCGTGGACGGCTGGGACTTCTCCTGGCTCGACGGCCGGGCGACCGAGCAGCGGCCTTCCTGGGGTTACGCCCGCGCCATGGCGGACCGGCTGGCCCATGCCCGTGCCGCGCTGGACATCCAGACCGGCGGCGGCGAGGTCCTGGCCTCCGCGCCGAAGCTCCCGCGGCTGACCGCGGCCACCGAGTCCTGGCCTCCCAACGTCGCGAGGGCCACCGCCCTGCTCCACCCGCTCGGCGCCGTCGTCGTCGCGGACCCCGACGAGCCTCCGCTGCCCTTCGGCGACGCGGCCTTCGACCTGGTGGTCAGCCGGCATCCGGTGACCACCTGGTGGGAGGAGATCGCCAGGGTCCTCGTGCCGGGCGGTACGTACTTCTCGCAGCAGGTCGGACCGGCGAGCGTCTTCGAGCTCGTCGAGTACCTCCTCGGCCCGCAGCCGCCCGAGGTGCGCGGTGCCCGCGACCCCGGGGAGGCGTGTGCCGCCGCCGGGGCGGCCGGTCTCGACGTGGTCGATCTGCGGCCCGAGCGGCTGCGCACCGAGTTCTTCGACATCGGCGCCGTCGTCTACTTCCTGCGCAAGGTGATCTGGATGGTCCCCGGCTTCACGGTCGAGCGCTATCGCCCGCAACTGCTGTCCCTGCACCGCAGGATCGAGGCGGAGGGCCCCTTCGTCGCCACCACCACCCGCTTCCTGATCGAGGCCCGCAAGCCGGGCACCCTCCCGCCCGCGGTCCGGCCCACCGCGTAGTGCTGGGACCTGTCCGGGGCGGTGTCCGGTACGTCTCACCCGGGGCCCGTCCCGCCGCCGGTCCACAACACCCCGTTCTGTCAACGTACTTAGACCGACCGGCAAATGGATCACTTGAGGCGTCGGGTGGTGGGGCGGCCGTCCCAGCGGTAGCGGCTCGTCGAGCGTCGGATGAGCATGCGGA